>CALGGH010000059.1 GCA_937916415.1 uncultured Lachnospiraceae bacterium | reverse complement strand
GGACCTTGCAGAAAGGGTGAAAGCTCTTGAAGACCGCGTGCCGGCTGGCAGGCAGAGCGCCTTTTTCGAACTGGTAGAATATCCGGTGCTGGGAGCTGCCGACATGAACCTCAAATGGCTGGCTCGCCAGATGGCAGCTGTCGCCTCTGTCAGCATGGCGGATGCCAGGGCATACGAGAACACCAGTCTGCAGGCATATGAAGACATCCAGCAGCTGACATCCCGCTACAACGCCCTCGAAGGAGGCAAATGGAACGGAATGATGCTCTCCAGGCATGTCGGCTTCAGGCACTGGAACGACGAGGAGTGCGCGTATCCGGTCATTTCACGCGTCGTGCCTGCCCGCCGGCACTGCATGGTCGTGGCCGACCCTAACGGGGAATTCTGCACGCAGGGAGGAGACTGGACCAGGAAGACGCTGTATCTGACCGGCTTCACGTCGCCATCCGTGACCGTCCAGGACGTGGCCATGGAAAACGCCGGTACCGGGAGCTTCAGATGGGAGGTCACGGGAGGCAATGAATGGCTGAGAGTAAGCCCGTCCTCGGGAACCCTGGAGCCGGACGAAACCGTGGAGGTGCGCATCCTGCTGGATGCGGCCGGGCTGGAAAAAAACGTTCCCCGCGGCGAGATGCTGATCCCGGAGCTGATCGTGAAATCCGAGTTTGCCCATGCCGTGGTGGCGGTCGCCTGCGTGAGCTTCGACGCGGCAGACAGGGCCATGAAGCATTACGTGCCCGTGCTGCCTGAGGGCGGAGCATCGGAGGCGGAGCTTCGCGGTCTCAGGGAACACGTGGACGCGCAGCGTTCATACACCGGGGCGGATGACCTGACGGCGATCATCGACGCGCATGAATTTGAATGCGGCGAGGGATACCGCATCATGTACGGCTATGGCAAATACGGTTCGGGCCTAAGGTCCTACCCCGTCACGGCGGGATTTGATCCCGACGAAACCGGGGCGGTCATGCCCACGGCGAGGGTGCAGGCTTACGCTCCCGAAGCAGGGGAATACCTGATTGGCGTGATCTCGGCTCCGTCCAATCCGATCGACGCCGGCGGCAGGCTTCGCGTGGGGGTGCGTGCAAATGACGATCCGATGCAGACCGCATGTCTCGTCGGCAGCGATTATCATGGCGGAGCGCCGGGCTGCGGCGAATGGGCAGCAGGCGTGCTGAACAACGAACATCGCTCGTACGTGCCGGTCAGCCTTAAGCAAGGCGTCAACGAGATAACCCTGTGCGCCATCGATCCGGCAGTGATCGTTGAGAGAATACTGATCAAGAAAAAGTGAGCTTTGGAAGCATATATTTCATCCTGATATTTTTGCCCATTTTTCTGATCGTGGTCAGGAACGTGCCCATATGGGCTCAAAAGGCGGTCGTCATCCTGGGCGGCTTGCTTTTTTATGTCCTGAATGCAGGCGTCTGGGGCGCGGCGATACCCTTGACCACGGCGGTCAATTATCTGGTTCACAGACACGTTTCCGCCATTCCGCCTGATGGCAGGGATGCGGCCGCAAATGAGTCAAACAGGCGCAAAAAGAACGCATGGACCGCAGCGGTCATTGCATTCGACGTTATGGTGCTGGCCGCGGCCAAGATATCCGGATTCATGCCTCTGGGCATCAGCTTTTTCATATTCCAGATGATATCCCTCATGGCCGACGTGAAGGATGAGAAGCTGGGTCTCAAGGACTTCTGCCTCGCGTCCATGTTCTTTCCCAAGCTAATCATGGGCCCGATGGTCAGGTACAGCGACCTGAAGAAACCGCTGCTGGCGGCAGAGAGACAGTACATGGTCAGGCCCGATGGATTGGAAAGGGGCCTTAAGCTCTATACGGCCGGGCTGTTCATGAAGGTCGTATTGGCGGACAACCTGGCCACGCTGTGGAATGCGATCAGCATAGCCGGGGCCTACGGACTGGCCACGCCCACGGCATGGCTCGGGGCCGTTGGATACAGCCTGGAGCTATATCTGGATTTTTGGGGATACTCCCTGATGGCGGTGGCGCTTGGCCTGATGTTAGGGCTGCCCCTGCCGGAGAATTTCAACGAGCCCTACAGCGCCGCGGGAGTCGGAGAATTTTGGCGCAGGTGGCACGTAACCCTGGGCACGTGGTTCAGGGATTACGTGTACGTTCCGCTCGGCGGGAACCGCAGGGGCAGGCTCGTCACGGTGCGCAATCTCTTTGTTGTATGGATGCTGACCGGACTCTGGCATGGCATCACGGTCAATTACCTGATATGGGCCACGTTCCTGTTCGTTTTCATAGTGCTGGAGCGATACACGCCGCTGGGCAGGCTCGCCAGGGCCAGGGTAATCGGAAATGCTTATACGGCGATCGTGATAGTGATCAGCTGGGTGATCTTTGCAATCAGCGACCCGACGCAGCTGCCGGTGTACCTCAAATGCCTCTTCGGAGTATATTCGGAGGGAGCGTCGCCCTCGCTTGCGCAGTTTTACAGGCTGCTCAGGACGTACTGGTACCTGATCGCGGCCGGCATCTTTTTTGCCACGCCGCTGCCGCGCAGGATATACGACAGACACTCGGGCAAAAACTGGTTCATCCTGCCGCTGCTGGTCATGCTGGTGCTCAGCACTTTTTTCATGCTGCACAACGAAAACAACGTATTCATGTATTATGCGTTCTGACGGACACAACTTGAAAACCAAAAAAAGAAAGCTAAAAAGTCCATATACCCTGACGATGGTCATCTTTTGGATGGCTTTCTGGCTCTATGAGCTGATCATGTCATCTAACGGAGCGGGGCACCTGACCGAAGGCATCCGGAACTTTGGCGCGGCCGCAGAGGGATTCGTGGCCGGGTACCGCAGCTTCAACGAGGGCGTGCTGGACGACGGATATGCGGAGGCTGACGCGGACCCGGATGAGGCGGCCTACGGTGACGGACGGGAACTGCCTGAGGACACCGCCCTGCCGGGATCTCCCGGGGAAGCCGGTGACGCGGCCCCGTACGGGAGGCAGGAAGATCAGGCAGGATCAGGGGATGCCGTGGCAGGTCAGGAGGGAGACTCCTTAAGCGGCGGAGCATCGGCGGATGGCAGTGATGACGCATCAACGGATGGAGTCGCGTCGGGCGCGTCAGATGATGCCGGCGCAGATGAAACCGGATCCATGGAGGAAGAGGTTCCCGAGGAGGAATTCGTGCCGATGCCGTATTATTTCACGGCGGATGAGTCGTATTTTGACGATGCGCTTTTCATCGGCGACTCGCGCATGATGGGCATATATGACTACTGCGGATTTGAGGGTGCGACGTTTCTCTGCGACAACGGTTATTCGATAGCCAACTACGTGGCGGGCAGGGGCGTGAAGTGCCAGAACACGGGCACCAGGACGACGCCCGGGGAGATCATGTCCGAGAATCATTACGGCAAGGTCTACGTCATGATCGGAACCAATGACTGTCCCGCTCATTCGCCGGACAAGTTCAGGGAGGGATATGCGGACCTGATGGAACTGATACGCAGGGAACAGCCTGATGCGATAATCTTTAACGTGGCCAACCTGAACATGTCGGCCAAGGGAGAAAACGAGAACAGGTCGCGCGGATTTGACAACACGATCATGAATTCGCTAAACGCGGCAGTGTCGGAATTCGCGGACGGGGAGACCAGCTTTTTCCTGAATTTTAATCCGCTCTTTACTGACGAGAACGGGTACCTTTGGGATAAGTATTCCTTTGACGGATTCCACGTATATGCGGCACAGTATCAGGAAATGGGCGATTACCTGGCGGAACATGCGGTGGCATACACCACGCCTTAGCTGCGGCGAGGCTTTCTGACGCAGCTGTCGGGAAAGCAGACAAGCAAGATGATCAGAT
>CALGGH010000058.1 GCA_937916415.1 uncultured Lachnospiraceae bacterium | reverse complement strand
ATAAGGTGTCCAGACTTGGCGAGACCAGGGTCAAGGCCCTTAACGGAGTGAGTTTTGACATAGACAGGGGCGTATTCTGTGCCGTGGTCGGAACGTCCGGATCGGGCAAGTCGACCCTGCTTAACATGCTCGCCGGGCTCGAGCCTGCGACGAAGGGCGAGATAGAGATCGCGGGCGAGCACATTGAACACATGAACGAGAGCGAGCTCGTTACGTTCAGGCGGGAGCACGTGGGCTTCATCTTTCAGTCATACAACCTGATGCCCACGCTGAATTCAGTGGAAAACGTGGCCCTGCCCCTGGCATTCAGGGGAATGGACAAAAAGACCAGGCTGCGTAAGGCTGAGGAAACGCTCGAGCTGGTAGGCCTGGAAAAATACAAAAAGAACCTGCCGAACCAGATGTCCGGCGGACAGCAGCAGAGAGTCGGCATAGCCAGGGCGCTGGTGCTTGATCCCGAGATAGTGTTTGCGGACGAGCCTACCGGAAACCTGGACTCCAGGACCTCTGCCGAGGTAATGAACCTGATGCAGAAAATCGTCGAGGAAAAGCACCAGACGCTGATCATGGTCACCCATGACGATCATCTGGCCAGCTATGCGGACATCATGATACGCATTTCCGACGGCAAGATAGTAGAGAACGTAGACAACCGAAAGAGAGACACCAACTGGATCGAGTACTTCAGATGATCCTTCGGAGAATGATGATGAATCACTTAAGTGGCAAGGCCATTATAAAAATATTTATCGCATCGTGCGTGCTCATGCTCACGTTCACGTACGGAGGCATGACAGTCAATGCGGACACGACTCTGGACACTGCCGCGGACGGCAACGGCACCGACCGCATCGATAACCTGAACAGGTCCGATGCCGATGCGGACCTGTATCATTACATGAACAGCCTGATGGTACGGTATGAGCTCAACGAGACCCAGTATAACAGGATGCAGGACCTGTTCAACTCCGCCGTGTATTACATCGCCAATACGGACATGACGGTAGCACAGCTCGAAGCCTACGTAGCCAGCGTGAAGGCGCAGATGGTGACCGTGGCCAGCACGGACGTGTCCGCGGTTACGAGTGAGTACCTGCAGGTGGACGATAACTGGAGCACTCCCAACGTTTCTTACGGACAGGCCGTGTCCATAGTGCTGCCGATCGTCAATCTGGGTACTGAGGAACTCAATGACCTCGTCATAGAACCCGAGGTGTCCAACGACGTAACGAAGTGGCCTTTTGTTCCGGGCAGCACCGGATACGTGCAGACCGAACCCTTCATTCCGGGCTATGTCAATGATCAGCAGGCTCATGACAACAGGCGTGAGTTTACCTATCATTTCACGGTCAGGAACGACGTGATGACCGGCTATTATGAACTGAAGTTTAAGGTCTCGTATACCCGGGCAGGCGTCAGGGTGGAGGACGAGAACGCTGCCGAGCTCAGCGTGTACGTACACACTTACGGCAAGCCGGAGAGCGGCTTCATAGGCGGCAACGGAAATGAAGAAAAGACTCCCAAGAGCAGGATCATCGTAACGGGATATGACACCGATCCAAAGGAGATATACTCCGGCGACTCATTTAACCTGACGATCCATGTTCAGAACACTTCGACCACGTCGGCAGTGTCCAACGCGCTCTTTGACCTAAAGGCGGCCGACGAGGTCATCAGTGCGAACGAGACGATCACTCCGTTCATACCGGCCAGCGGATCCAATTCCATATACGTGGCGCAGATCCCGGCAGGATCCACGTCGGACATCAGCATAGAAATGAATGCCAAGGCAGGTCTTTCGCAGAAGTCATACGTGCTTGAACTCAACATGACGTACGACTCCGGCACCCAGTTCGACCTGACCGACAAGGCAAGCATATCGATACCGGTATATCAGGAGTCCAAATTTGACACCTCAACGGTTGAAGTGTCGCCGGCCAGCATTAACGTGGGCGGACAGAGCAACGTCATGTTCAGCCTGTACAATACCGGCAAGACGACGCTATACAACGTTCAGGTCATTTTTGAGGCTGATTCGATAGAGAACAACATGGCATACCTGGGCAACCTGTCCAGCGGCTCCACGGGCAACGTGGACGTGATGCTTTCGGGCATTGCGCAGACCATGGATGACGGAACGGTCAGGATCAGGATTTCCTACGAGGATGAGGCCGGCAACGTGACCACAGCCGACAAGACGTGTACCATGTTTGTCAACGAACTCATGATGGATGACTTCGCAATGGATGGCAGAAGGGATCCCGGCATGGAAGAAGAGGAATCATCCGGCGGCAGGGGTGCGGTCGTAAGGGGACTCATAATCGGTGCGGTGGTGCTGGCGATCGCTGGTGTCGGCGCCTGGACGTATCTGCGCCGCAAAAAGAAAAAGGAAGCGGCTCTTCATGCAGAGGACCTGAAGGATCTGGAAGAGCTTGAAAAAGATGCTGAAAATGACGGGGCGGGGGAGCTTGATTCCGAAGGCCCTGCTGACGATAAACCGGTAGAGTAATGAAATTCTCAGACATGCTCGCGTATGGCGCGTCCAATTTGTGGAAACGCAAATTCCGGTCCGCGCTGACGATAATGGGCGTCGTGATAGGCGTCGCCTCCATAGTGGTGATGGTGTCCCTGGGATTGGGTCTTTCCGCATCAATGATGGAGGAGTATTCTTCTTACGGCAGCATCACTCAGATCACCGTACAGTCTCCCTATGCCGACAGCGGTTCCAATACCAATACGGAGGAACTCAGGCTCAATGATGCCCTGATCGCGGAATTTGAAAACATGGAACACGTGGAGAGCGTATATCCGATCCTGCAGACCTCCATCATTTCAATCTATGGCGGATATACGGGCTATCTGCAGCTTAGGGCAACTACTATAGAGGGCCTGAATTCATTTGGAATGGAAGTGGGAGAAGGCAGGCTGCCGGATGAGACGGATGATGAGCTCAAGTTCTTTTACGGCAACTCCGTTAAAATGGATTATTCCAACGCCAAGACAGGTCAGGATTATTGGAGCACGGGTGAAATCCCGGACATAGACCTGATGAGCGATGCCATTTTTACCGTGTTTGACGCAGACGCGTATTATTCGGCCCTGTCCTCGCAGTCCTCGCAGGGATCGCAGGATTCGGGCGGGGACAATTCTAATGAGGTCAAGCCGCCCAAGAAATATCTCATTCCGGCCTGCGGCACTCAAATGGAATCAGAGACCTATGACCAGTACGGCTGGTACGTGTTCTGCGACATAGAGCAGCTGATCCCTAAGCTGAGGCAGGTATTCAGAAAAACCGCAATTCCTGGACAGCCCGTCACCAAGTCGGGCAAGCCCTATGGAGAGATCTTTTACACGCAGGTATTGGTAAACGTGGATGAAATGGACAACGTAAACGGCGTCCAAAAGATCATAGAGGACATGGGCTATACCGCATACAGCAATGCCGAATGGATATCCTCGGCAATGACATCGATGGGTTACGTGCAGGCAGTTCTCGGCGGGATCGGAGCCGTGTCCCTGCTCGTTGCGGCCATAGGCATCACCAACACCATGATGATGTCGATCTATGAAAGGACCAGGGAGATCGGAGTCATGAAGGTTCTCGGGTGTGCGCTTGAGAACATACGCATGATGTTTTTGATAGAAGCAGGCATAATCGGATTCATCGGCGGAGCCGTGGGAGTGATCCTGAGCTTTGCCGTGTCGGCAGTGATCAACTACGTGGCGGCCGGCTCCGACCTGCTCGGCATAGGCGTGTCGACGGCGGAGCTTTCGCGGATACCCATCTGGCTGGCGCTCCTTTCCATCGTGTTTGCGGTCGTCATAGCCATGATAGCAGGTTTCTTCCCGTCGCAAAAGGCCATGAGGCTGTCGCCCCTGGCCGCCATCAGGAATGAGTGACATGGCAGACTCTGACAGAATGACGCAGATCGAAGAGGTCGCGCGTGAGATCATAGAAAATGCTGAAAATGCCATCATCATGGACTGCAGGTACATGCAATATGCCCTTGCGGCCGTAGAATGGCATCCCGTGGCCGGATCCGCCCGGATCGCTTGTGACGGCAGGACCGTTCATTATGATCCCGCGTTGGTCATACGCAGGTTTAAGCTGGATCAGAACAGCATGGTGAGATGCTGCCTGCACGTTCTCTTTCATCTCGTTTTTCATCATAATTTTGAATACGAAACCAAAAACAGGCAAGTATGGGACATGGCATGCGACATTGCCGTTGAAAACGTGATCATGGAGCTGGGACTGCACCGCACGATCCGGAGGGATGATCCCGAAAGACGGCTTAAGCTTGAACTGTTAAAGGGCAGGGCCGGGGGACTGCATGCCCAGGCACTTTACCGCCTCATGCTCATCGAGGAGCCATCGGAAAGGGAAACGGAGGACTTAAACAGGCTGTTTAGGAGGGATGACCATGAGCTGTGGCTTACGCCCGAGAAGCCGGAGATCAGCCTGAAGGAGTGGAAGAGGATATCCGAAAGGGTAAAGAGCGACCTAAAGAGCTTTTCAGGCGGAAAGACGGATTCCGAAAGCCTGCGTGCGGCATTGGATGAAGCTACCAGGGAAAAGGTAAACTATGGCGACTTCCTGCGACGGTTCATGGTTTCCGAGGAGACAATACGCACCAGTGACGATGAATTTGATTACGTATATTATACGTATGGCCTGGAGCACTATGGAAACATGCCGCTGATTGAGCCCCTTGAATACACTGATTCCACCAGGATCAAGGAATTCGTCATCGCGCTTGACACGTCCGGTTCCGTGAGGGGAGAGCTGGTTGAGTCCTTCCTGAAGCGGACAGTCAGCATACTTAGTGATGCAAATAACTTTTTTAACGAATACCACGTCCACGTCATTCAGTGCGACAGTGAGGTGAGATCTGACACGGTAGTGCACAATAATGCCGAATTGCAGGATTTTTTGGATAATGCGTCCATTACCGGATACGGATCCACGGATTTCAGGCCTGTTTTTGAATATGTTGACGAGTTGTGTGCTAATGGTGTATTCTGTAATTTAAGAGGATTGTTATATTTTACCGACGGATATGGCATTTATCCTCAGACCGCACCTAAATATGACGCGGCATTTGTGTTCGTCGGGGACGATGGAACGGGGCCGGACGTACCGGATTGGGCCATTCGCATCGTTCTTGATGAGAACCAGATCAGACAATAATATATAGGTGAGCATTATTTATGGCGGTTTTACCTATTAAAAAGAATAAAGGAGCTTCCAACGGAAACGTCAAGCCCAAGACTAATAAAGAGAAAGTGTCAGAACTACGGTTCCAGATCATTCTGAGTTTTGGAATCGTGATTCCGGTTGTGCTTGCGGTCGTTATTTCAGTATTCAGCTCGGTGGTGGCCAATGCCCTGAAGATGCAGACCGCCAACATGATCCAGAATCTCAATTCTCAGCTAAATACCAACATTGACAGCCACATGAAGATCGTCAGCGACAATCTTAACATGATTTTGACTGATGAGGAGATAGTCTCGTATAATCCCGGGGATGCTCCCGATCCCGAGACTGAGCAGGAGATTGACGGCAGGCTGTATTCATATGCCCTGTATTCCACTTATTCTGATTATGGGATCGTATATTCAAACGGCGCTACCGTGGGCAAGATTTCCGACAAGCTTAAGGCAGCGGGAGGCGACGCGCTGTTCGGCACGCTCAATAAGGCATTGTCGCGTGCTTCGGGCGGATGGACCTCGGAGGTCATTCCCGGACGCACGCATGCGATAAACCTGCACAAGATCAACGATTCAGCCATAGCCGTGGCCGGTGTCGAGGCCGGCGAACTGACCGAGGGAGTCCAGAACTCCATGTTCGTTGAGGGCATGCAGGCATACATCGCGGACAAGTCCCTGGTGGTCATCTCGACTACGGACGAGACAGTCGTTCCCGGCAGCTATCTGAAGACTCAGATCAGCCGTTCGGTCGATCGTAGCGCGATGTCGACCCAGGTCGGTGAAAAGTACATCGTGGCTACCAACAGCCTGACCAACGGATGGTTCGTCGTGACTGCGGTGCCTACGGACAAGGTATTGGAAGTCCTGAACAATTCACTCAGCAGGATATTGATCATATCGGCCGTCCTGACCCTGCTGGCCATGGCATACATCTGCTACATGGCATTCCGCATAGCTTCGTCCATCAACCAGACCGTGGACAAGCTTGACGTCAAGGCACAGAAGGATCTGCTGACCGACCTGTACAACAAGCGTTCGTTTGAGGACATAGTGAGCTCCACTCTCAACAATCCCGTGCCTGACACGTCCTATGCGCTGATATTCATGGACGTGGACAACTTCAAGGGAGTGAACGACCGCTGCGGACATGACGTGGGCGACATGGTATTAAAGAGGTTCGCTCATACCATGGGTACGGTCTTCAGGGATTCCGACGTCAAGGGCCGTCTCGGAGGAGACGAGTTCTGCGTGCTGGTGAGAATGCCTGAGGAAAAGGACGTGAATCAGCTTATCTCCAACATCAACGAGGTGTGCCGCAGGTTTACGGATTATCTTCACAAGCAGGGCGAGAGCGCGAGACAGGATCTGCCCGCCGTCACGTCCAGCATGGGAGCCGCGATATGGAGCGGAGCGCCCGAGGGATTCGAGGAACTGTATCACAAGGCTGACACGGCACTGTATGCCTCCAAGAAGCGTGGCAAGGATACCTGGACGATCTACGGACAGGGCAACGCGAATGAGGCCTGATGGGTCGCGGCTCATGAAAAAAAGGCCGGTGATGAAAATTTCTGTTGCATCATTGGCGGATAGATATTATAATGTCTCTCGGTGAGTGCGTTTGCATGCACCGAGTTTTTTTGGAGAAGATTGTATACAAGTATACGCAAACACATTAAGGAGGTACGCCATGTCTTACGTTGATGAAGTCTATGAGCGCGTAGTAGCGCAGAATCCTGCCCAGCCTGAATTCCATCAGGCAGTGAAGGAGGTTCTCGAGTCGCTTAGGGTAGTGATCGAAGCCAATGAAGAGGAGTATCGCAAGGAAGCCCTGCTTGAGCGTCTTACTACGCCTGAGCGCCAGATCCTTTTCAGGGTTCCCTGGGTTGATGACAAGGGACAGGTTCAGGTCAACAATGCGATGAGAGTGCAGTTTAACTCTGCCATCGGTCCTTACAAGGGAGGACTCAGACTTCACCCTTCGGTTAACATCGGCATAATCAAGTTCCTCGGTTTTGAGCAGATATTCAAGAATTCCCTTACCGGACTGCCCATTGGCGGCGGCAAGGGCGGTTCCGATTTCGATCCCAAGGGCAAGTCAGACCGTGAAGTCATGGCATTCTGCCAGAGCTTCATGACCGAGCTCTACAGGCACATCGGAGCTGACACCGACGTTCCCGCAGGCGACATCGGTACCGGCGCACGCGAGATCGGTTACATGTATGGCCAGTACAAGAGGCTTACCGGACTCTATGAGGGAGTTCTTACGGGTAAGGGACTTACCTACGGCGGATCACTCGCCAGGACGGAAGCTACCGGATACGGCCTGCTTTATTTCACCGCTGAGATGATCAAGTCTAACGGCAAGGAGATCAAGGGCAAGACCGTCGCAGTATCCGGTGCCGGCAACGTAGCCATCTACGCCATCCAGAAGGCACAGCAGCTCGGTGCCAAGCCCGTGACCTGCTCTGATTCCAACGGCTGGATATATGATCCCGAGGGAATCGACGTAGAGCTGCTCAGGGAGGTAAAGGAGGTTAAGCGTGCACGTCTTACCGAGTATGCCGCCAAGCGTCCTTCGGCTGAGTATCATGACAAGGCCAAGGAGGGTACGAACCAGTGGTCAGTCAAGGTTGACATCGCGCTTCCCTGCGCTACGCAGAATGAGCTGAACCTTGATGATGCCAAGACCCTGGTAGCCAACGGAGTATTTGCGGTAGCAGAGGGAGCCAACATGCCCACTACGATCGAAGCCACGGAATACTTCCAGCAGAACGGCGTGCTCTTTGCACCCGGCAAGGCATCCAACGCAGGCGGCGTCGCCACTTCAGCACTTGAGATGAGTCAGAACTCCGAGAGACTTTCATGGACGTTTGAGGAAGTGGATCAGAAGCTTCAGGGCATCATGGTCAACATCTTCCATAATCTTGATGATGCAGCCAGGAAGTATGGCATGGAGGGCAACTACGTAGCAGGTGCCAACATCGCCGGATTCCTTAAGGTTGCCGAGGCCATGAAGGCTCAGGGCATTGTATAATCAGGCTGGAACCTTTTAGACTTAAAGCCTCGCAGGCGGCCGACGCCTGCGAGGCATTTTTGCGCGTTTTTGGTGTTGGAAATGTTTGGAAGCTGTGCGAAAATAGATTAACAACGTAAAAAGGCTTAGTAAGGAGACCGGGAACCCCTGGGTTATTCCGGAGAGACCTCCGCCGTGTGCCTGGCCAGGGGCGTAAGGGAGATTCCGGACATATTCTGACGTGAATGGAGACAAACATGCGTGAGATAGCTTTTATGAGAGATGGCAAAAGAATTTATGGCAGGCTTTACGTGCCCGAGGGCAGCGGGCCCTTTGCTACCGTGATCCTCTGTCATGGCTTTGCGTCAAACCTGAGCATGATGGAATGCTATGCCGAGTCGTTTGCCGAAAACGGGATCGCCGCATACGCATTTGATTTCATAGGCGGCGGGAATGACATACGGAGTGACGGGGCCATGACGGAAATGTCGGTGCTGACTGAGGCGAGGGACCTCGATGCGGTGATCGACGGCATCCGGGCCTTAGGCGAGGTAAAGGACGACGAACTGTTCCTGATGGGAGGCAGTCAGGGCGGTTTTGTCTGCACCTACGTCGCAAGCCGCAGGCCGGAGGACGTACGCGGACTGATACTGCTTTTCCCGGCGTACGTGCTGCAGGAAGATGCCAGGAGGCGTACTAACGGAGGCAAGGACATTCACGAAGTTTCACGTGTGCTCGGCATGAACCTCGGCCGCATATATCACGAAGACGCTCTGTCCTTTGACATTTACGACGTTATGGGCGGATATGAGGGCGACGTCCTGATTTTCCACGGAACGGCGGATGATTTCGTGCCGATCTCGGGTTCGGAAAGGGCACTTAAGATTTTTAAGTCCGCGGAGCTGGTCGGGGTGGAAGGCGCCGGACACGGATTCGGAGGCGAGGATAACGAACGCGTGACCGGACAGGCGATCGATTTCGTCAAAAAAGGATGGGATAGGCTGATTTTTCAAAATGAAGTGACGGGAAGGACTTGACGTATCACGAACATATGTTCTATACTGTTTGATACCCGGTGAAGGACTGCAGTTGATGACTCATGGGGTAAATGGCATCATCGTGGCGGCATTGTAACGGAGGTGAACGGCATGGAAAAGAGTGTTAGCGTGGACGTTGACGTCATAGCTCAGTTTAACAAGGACGGTGACATCATTCCGCTCAGGATCCGCGTGGTCGGAGAGGATGGGGAACCCCATGCATACACGATCCACGGATGCGTGGACATGTCGCACAGGGGAGTTTACGTCATGCCGGACGGGATGCGCGTCACCAATGACATGCTGGTATATGAGTGCAGCATTGCGGTGTTTGAGGTCATGAAGCAGATTCACCTTTATTACAACATGGTCAGCAATTCCTGGTCGATGACCGTATGAACTCATCACGTACGTAAAGGGAATAATAATATTGATAAAACAGAATTAACGCATGGAAGATAAACATATAGAGAATTAATCATGAAAGAAACCGAGAGACCCAATATCATTAGTAACAAGATGTTTTTATATTTGACGGAGTTTTTTTCCGGCGTGAGCGTGATGGCGGTGGAGCTGGGAGCGAGCAGGCTGCTGGCACCATATTTCAGTTCATCACAGATCGTCTGGACGATCATCATAGGCACCATCATGATCGCCATGGCGCTGGGCAACCTGTATGGCGGCAAGAGCGCGGACAGGGATCCTGATCCGTCTGGGCTGTACCGCAGGATACTGATCGCTGCCATATGGATCGCGGCGATCCCCGTGGCCGGCAAGTACGTGATCATCGGCATATCGGGACTGCTGGTGCTGGCGGTCAATACGAATTTCTTGGTCATAGCGGCCTTCATCTCATGCATGGTCATCTTTGTTTTTCCTCTGTTTTTGCTGGGCACGGTCACGCCGTCCCTGGTCAAGGCATGCGTCAGTGACCTGGACGAAAGCGGAAGCACGGTGGGCAGGCTGGGCGCGTGCAATACCATAGGCAGCATAATAGGCACCTTTTTGCCCACGTTCGTGACCATTCCCGCCGTTGGCACGTCGGTTACGTTCCTGATCTTTTCGGGCATACTGCTGGTCATAGCCTGTGCGTACTTCATCAGCGCCGGAGGCCGTGCCAGGACGATAGTGACCGGCGTGGTGCTTTTTGTCACATGCACGTTGCTGGGACATGACAATTCCTTTGCCTTTTGGGAAAGCGGATTGAGCTATGAGGGTGAGAGCGTATACAACTACCTCCAGGTCAAGGAGGATCCGTCCAGGGTGATCCTGTCGACCAACGTCCTCTTTGGCATCCAGTCCGTCAGGATGAAATCAGACGAGCTCACCGGGATGTATTACGACTATGCGCTCGCGGCTCCGGTCATGGCCACGGGAGAATCGTCCGGCCGGACGGGACAGGAACCCCCGGACATTCTTGTGCTGGGTAACGGCAGCGGGACCTATGCGGACCAGTGCCTGAAATACTTTCCGGGATGCCATGTCGAGGGAGTGGAGATCGACGGCAGGATCACGGACCTGGCATATGAATACTTTGACCTGTCAACGGACGAGGAAGTGTACGAATATGACGGCAGGGCTTATCTGCAGGCCGTGGACGGGAAATATGACGTGATACTTGTGGATGCCTATCAGGACATCACTATCCCGTTCCAGATGTCGAGCGTGGAATTCTTCACCCTGGTCAGGGACCACTTAAAGGACGGCGGCATCATGGCCGTCAACATGAACATGCACTCCGACAATGACAGTGCCATAAACGCATATTTGAGTGACACCATAGCATCGGTGTTTGATCACGTCGACGTGGTGGACGTGGCCGGCAGTACCAACCGCGAACTGTTTGCGGCCATGGACAGGGATCCGGCTGGGGCGCTTTCGGATGCCCTTGCGGGTAAGACGGACGTAAATGGAAGCAGGTCCCTATATGGCATGATGTCGGTGGTCAGTGCCGGGATCAGGCCATACGAGGCGGGAGACAACGTCCTTACCGACGACAAGGCTCCGGTGGAGCTGCTGGGCATGGAAATGATCGATTCACTGATAGAGGCCGAACTGCAGTATTATAAATCCATATACGCGGCTGAGGGACTCGGCGGCGTGCTCAGAAGTCTGGGAGTGAGCTTATGAACACAAAAGAACTGATCAGAATGATAAAGTTTGCCCTGTTCTCCGCCTCAGCGGGCATCGTGGAATTCATGTCATTCGCATTGCTGGATGGCTTCACGAAGTGGCCATACTGGCCCAAATACCTGATAGCGCTGGTACTTTCGGTGCTTTGGAATTTTACGCTGAACAGGAGGTTTACCTTCAGGTCGGCGGGCAACCTGCCGAAGGCAATGATTAAGGTCGCCTGCTTTTATCTTGTCTTTGCTCCGGTCTCAACGCTCCTGGGCAACTATCTGGCTGAGGTCAGGGGCTGGAACGACATCCTGGTGACGATACTTAACATGGCTGCCAACCTGGTGACGGAGTATCTGTATGATCGCTATTTCGTGTTCGGCAAGACTGTTGACACCCGTCCGGAATGACGTACGTGCCTTACAAATGGGGAAACGTCACCCCGGCAGTCATGACGAGAATAGTGTTTGCCATCATTGGTGATTTATAGTAGAATAGTTAGTTGTATTCAACATGGATTATCGGACTATGGGTTAGGATCAGTTTAGGCTTCGTTTAGGCCCCGTTCACGTATAACGTTAATTTTAAGCGGGCTGTTTTGAGATTTGAATAGGAGATGACGAATATGGCAATGAGACTTGTGACAAGATCGGATTTTGACGGACTTGCGTGCGGAACGCTGCTTCTCGAGGCGGGCATCATAGATCATTGGAAGTTCGTGCACCCAAAGGACCTGCAGGACGGACTCATTGAGATCGATGAGAATGACTGCCTGGCCAACGTGCCTTTTGTTGAGGGATGCGGACTTTGGTTTGATCATCATTCCAGTGAGTTTGAAAGAAATCAGCTTGAGGGCAAGTATAAGGGCGAGAGCCGCATCACGCCGAGCTGCGCACGCATCATTTACGAGTATTACGGCGGACATGACCGTTTTGCCCACTTTGATGACATGATGGAAGCCGTTGACAAGGTCGATTCGGGCAACCTGACCATAGATGAGATACAGAACCCCCAGGGATGGATACTGGTGGGACTGCTCATGGATCCCAGAACCGGACTTGGCCGCTGGAGGAACTTCGCGATACCGAATTACAAGCTGATGGAAAACCTCATGGAAGCCATCCGCACCGATTCCACCGAGCAGATACTTGCCATGCCTGACGTGGTTGAGCGCATAGAGGTATATCGTGAGCAGGATGCCAGGTTTAAGGAGATGGTAAAGGCTCACACCAGGATCGAGGGTGACGTCATAATATCAGACTTAAGGGGCGTCGATCCGATATATTCAGGCAACAGGTTCCTGATATACAGCCTGTATCCCGAGCAGAACGTTTCCGTGTGGATCGTCAGCGGCAGGGGCGGAGAGGGTTGCTCCTGCGCAACCGGATACAGCATCCTGAACAAGACCAGTCACGTCAACGTCGGAGCGCTCATGCTTAAGTACGGCGGAGGCGGACACCGCAAGGTAGGTACCTGCCAGTTTACAAACGAAACCATGGATACCAACATTCCGCTGCTCCTGGATGATCTGGTCAACTATGATGCCAATTTCCCGGACGGAGAGGTCAACAGTGACAAGAACAAGCCGGTGGGTGTCGTGATCAACTCCAACAAAGGCTGATCCGTGCTCTTACTCAGGCAGATGATAATCCTGTTTTTGCTCATGGCAACGGGATACATATTGAAGAAGATCAACATCATATCCCCGGCAGGTGAAAAAACTATGTCGGGGATAGTTGTTAATGTCGCTAACCCGGCACTGGTCCTGTCGGCGGCGATCAATCCTGAGAGCACCATATCGGGCCGGGAACTGGCTGATACGACGCTGCTTGCGGTGGCCGTATATGCGGTGTTTCTCGTGTTGGCATTTTTGTTTCCGCTGGCCATCAGGGCGACAGCCTCATCAAGGGGCGCGTATTCCGTCATGATGGTGTTTTCAAATATCGGATTCATGGGATTTCCCCTGCTTTCGGCCATGTACGGCGCGGAGGCGCTTCTTTACGCCACGCCTTTCATGATCATATACAACGTGCTGATCTATACTTATGCCGTAGCGCTGATGGACAGGGGCCATAAATGGGACCTGAAGCATACCCTGGGCAAGATATTCAACGTGGGAGTGCTGGCCTGCATCATAACCATCATCCTGTATCTGACCAGGCTCCGCGTGCCTGATTTCATAGAGACTACCGTCGGGCACTTGAGTGCCCTTACGGCTCCTCTGTCGATGATGGTAATAGGCGCCTCGATGACCGACATGAAGCTTAGGGAGCTTTTTACTGATTTCAGGCTCATCATTTTCTGTGCGGTCAAGCTCCTGATCATACCGGTCGCGGGTGTTTTTTGCATTAAGGCACTGGGTGTTTCTCCGATGCTGACGGGCGTCTGCCTGATCATGCTGGGAACTCCGGTCGGCAGCATGACGGCCATGATGGCAGATCAGTGCGGAAGTCCTGACTATCCGCTGGTTGCCAAGGGTGTTGCCCTGTCAACGGTTTTGTCTGTGGCAACGCTGCCGCTTGCCTTTAGCGTCACGGGTATCTGAGCGATGATGTACGGTTTCTTCCTCAGGGCATACGTGACGTCAGTTGACGCCCTGGCCGACCGCGGCGCATTTGAGCGCGCATATGCATCACTGCCCGCGTTTAGGCGAAAAAGGGTAGACGGGCTTTCGAACGAATCGGTCCGCAGGCAGTCGGCCGCAGCCTTCGCACTGCTTGTTCACGGCTTGAGGGATATTGGATTAGACGTGGATTTAGCCTCGACGTGGGATGAACTCGGCTACGTGAGTGACGAACGCGGCAAGCCGCGCTTTGAGGGCAGGCCGGATCTGTTTTTTTCGCTTTCACATGCTAAGGACATGGCGGCTTGCGTCATGTCAGGGGCGGAGTGCGGATGTGACCTGGAACGCATGGACCGGATGAAGGACATGGACGCGATGAGGAGCGTGGCGTCAATGGTGTGCACGCAGCGTGAGATGGATGCGATCTTTGACTCTGAGCACGTCACGAGGGCGTTTTTTGAGACGTGGACGCGCAAGGAAGCCTACGTCAAGTTCACCGGCAACGGGCTTGCGGGCATGGCGGATGAGCCATTTGACGTTGAACGGGTGGATGCGTGTTTTCACACACTGGATATTGATGATCACGTATTTTCCATCTGTCTGCCGTCCGGGCATGAAGCGGCGTTTGAGAACCTGATGCCTGAGACGGTGCGGTTTTAGTTAGGAGCTGTTCAGAAATAACTTTTAAATTATGCGATGGATGCTTTTTTTGATTGCAAGGGAAAAACCGGAGCTGTAACGAGGTACAGCGAGGATTTTTGACGAAGCAATCAGAAAAGCAGACAAGCAGAATT
>CALGGH010000057.1 GCA_937916415.1 uncultured Lachnospiraceae bacterium | reverse complement strand
TGGAAATGCATCCATGCATTTCCGGACAGACCCGAACCCATCCGTGGTTTCTGGGTCTGGAAATGCATCCATGCATTTCCGGACAGACCCGAACCCATCCGTGGTTTCTGGGCTGGTATCATTATTTTATTTTAGTGAGGATAGTATGGCAGGAAAACAGACCATTAGGCTTAAAGGCGGCCTAAAGAGGTTCCTGATCTTGCTCTGGGTGCTTGCAGCGTGCCTGGTGGCGATCAACGTCGTGATAGCACTGATCAACGTGCGCAGCGGACTCATCCTGGCCGCTTTCACGATCTGCTACATTGCCGTGACCGTGATGTTTTACGTACGGTCCAGGAACATGATCATCAATGACATGATCAGCTTTGCCACGCATTACGGACAGGTTCAGCGCAGACTCCTGCGTGACCTGAGGCTGCCTTATGCCCTGCTAGACGAGAATGATCACATAGTGTGGACCAACGAGGCCTTCCGCAACGCCTTTGGAGTGGACAGGGATTACAAGAAATCCATTTCAAGCCTTTTTCCGGGCATCATGGATCAGCTGAAAGACGTGACCGAGGACGGCGACGAGAAGAGTGCCCCGCTGGATCACATGGGACGCAATTACGAGGTCAGCATGAAGATGATCTCCCTGGATGACATGGTGGCCAACAGTGATCTGGTTGAGGGCGGAGCTACCGAGGAATCCCTGAAGGCGTGCTTCTTCTATGAGACTACGGCACTGAAGATCGCATTGCAGGAGATCGATGACCAGAGTCTGGCGGTAGGCCTCATTTATCTGGATAACTATGATGAGGCGCTGGGCAGCGTGGAGGAAGTGAGAAGGAGCCTGCTCATAGCGCTGATCGACCGTAAGGTCAACAGATACATTGCCGCGCTTGACGGAATATGCAAAAAGATCGAAAAGGACAAGTTCCTCGTCATCATCCGCAAGATGGCCCTCAAGACCATGCAGGAGAACAAGTTTGACCTGCTGCAGGACGTCAAGACCGTCAACATCGGCAACGAGATGGCGGTCACCCTTTCGATGGGCGTTGGCCTGGACGGACTTTCTTTTTCGCAGAATTATGAATTCGCCCGTAACGCCATAGACATGGCTCTTGGACGCGGCGGAGACCAGGCAGTGGTCAAGACGCCTGACAACCTGTCCTATTACGGAGGCAAGAGCCAGCAGGTGGAGAAGTCAACCCGGGTTAAGGCCAGGGTTAAGGCTCAGGCACTGATGGAGATCGTATCGGGACGTGATGAGGTCTACATCATGGGACACCGCAATTCCGATGAGGATGCCTTCGGAGCGGCCGTGGGCATGTACAGGATCGTCCGTGACATGGACAAGCCTGCGCACATAGTCCTTAATGACGTCTCGGCTTCCCTCAGGCCATTGGTTGAATTATACAAGAGCATGCCCGAATACGAGGATGACGCCATCGTGTCGGGGCTGCATGCGCTTGACTGGGTCGGCTCCAATGCTGCCCTTATAGTGGTAGACGTCAACAAGCCGTCGATCACGGAGTGCCCCGAACTGATCAAGTACTGCAAGTCGATAGTGGTGCTGGATCATCACAGACAGGGCTCCGAGACGATTGAGAACGCCACGCTTTCGTACGTAGAGGCATATGCGTCCAGCGCCTGTGAACTCGTCAGCGAGATATTGCAGTACACGGGCAACAACACTCACATACGCCCGGAGGAAGCTGACTGCATGTATGCGGGCATGGTGATCGACACCAACAACTTTACTTCCAAGACCGGCGTCAGGACCTTTGAGGCGGCCGCATACCTGCGCAGGAACGGTGCCGACGTAGTGAGAGTGCGTAAGCTCTTCAGGGAGGATGCTTCTGTCTATAAGGCCCGCGCGGATATCGTTTCACAGGCTGAGATATACCATGACTGGTACGCCATTTCCACCTATGAGGATGAGGATCAGGAGAATCCCCTCGTCATCGGTGCCCAGGCGGCCAATGAACTGCTGAACATACAGGGGATCAAGGCGAGCTTCGTACTGACCTCACATAATAACATAATCAACATTTCCGCCAGATCCATAGATGAGGTCAACGTGCAGATCATCATGGAGAGAATGGGCGGCGGCGGACACATGAACATGGCTGCCTGTCAGGTGAGCGCTTCCATGGAGGAGGCGATAGGAGCCCTCAAGGGCACTCTCGAGGCCATGATAGCAGAGGGTGAGATTGCCTAACTGGGCGTAGAAATGCATCCATGCATTTCTGGACACGCCCTGTCCCATCCATGGTACATTGGCGTAGAAATGCATCCATGCATCAATAACAAAAAGGAGACGAGATGAAAGTAATACTTATTCAGGACGTTAAGACTCTGGGTAAAAAGGGAGACGTCGTAAACGTCAGCGACGGATACGCGCGCAACAAGATCATCCCGGGAGGACTGGGGATTGAGGCCACGAGTGCCAACATGAATAACCTCAAGCTGCAAAAGGCCAATGCCGAAAAGCGCGCCAAGGAAAGCCTGGATGAAGCCAGGGCCCTGGCCGAAAAGATGGCGGGATTCGAGGTCGTGACTTCCATCAAGACCGGTGAAGGCGGCAGGAGCTTCGGTTCAGTCTCCACCAAGGAGATAGCGGAGGCATGCAAGGCTCAGTATGGTCTGGAGATCGATAAGAAAAAGATTGTCCTCGATGAGCCCATCAAGTCGCTTGGATACGTGGAGGTTGGAGTAAAGCTTCATCCTGAGGTACAGGCCAAGCTTAAGGTTAAGGTTGAAGAGGCTTAAGGAAACGCATGCCCGAGATAAATGAGAATCAGATAAAGAGGATCATGCCTCATGATTCTGCCATGGAGCGTGCGCTGCTGGGCACGCTGCTGGTTTACCCCGAAGTGATCCGCGACGTAAGGGAAAACGTGGCCGAAGAGGATTTTTATGACAGGCAGAGCGGACTGACATTTAGGGCAATCTGTGAGATGTCTGATGCCAATCAGCCCATCGATCCGCTGACCCTTCGCAGCAAGCTGGGCGAAATGGACGTTCCTCCGGAGATGACGACGCTGGAGTTCGTAAGTTCGATATCCAATTCCGCCGGTATACGTGACCTGGCGGAGGGCTATGCTCAAAAGATCGCGGAGAGCGCATTAAAGAGGAGCATGATCCGCCTCAACGAGGAACTGGCCGGTAATTGCTATTCGGGCAAGAACATCGACGAGGTATTTGAAGAAGCCGAAAAGAAGCTCTTTAAGCTGATCCAGTCCAGGAGCACCTCGGAGACCGTTCCCATCAAGGACGTGGTGTTTGAGGCTCTTGCGCAGATAGAAAAGGCGGCCCGTAACAAGGGAGGCATAATCGGAATACCGACGGGATTTACCGATCTCGACCGTCTGACCATGGGACTCCAGCCGGCCAACCTAGTGCTGGTTGCGGCCAGACCCTCGATGGGCAAGACCGCGCTCGTGTTAAACATGGCTGAGAACATGATATGCAGGCAGGGCAGGTCCGTGGCAATATTCAGCCTGGAAATGCCCAAGGCGGACCTGGTGAAGAGGCTCCTGGCAATCAATTCCAAGGTCAATGCCAGGAACATTTGGAGCGGCAGCCTGTCTGACGGTGAATGGCATGAGGTGATACAGTCTGCGGGCACCATAGCCGGATCCAAGCTGGTCATAGACGACACGACCGGCATTTCGCTCGGTGAGCTCAGGAGCAAGGCCCGCAAGTATAAGCTTGAAAATGAAATAGACGTCATAATGATCGACTACCTGCAGCTGATGAGCGTCTCTAAGGGCAGCAAGGCTGATTCGAGGCAACAGGAGATATCTGAGATATCCAGGGGCTTAAAGGAGATCGCAAGGGAATTGGATGTGCCGGTGATCGCCCTCAGCCAGCTTTCCCGTCAGGTTGAATCGAGATCCGATCACAGGCCCATGCTGTCTGACTTAAGGGAGTCCGGAGCCATAGAGCAGGATGCGGACATGGTCATGTTCATCTACAGGGATGATTATTATCACGAAGATTCCGACAAAAAAGGAATATCTGAGATCAGCGTGCAAAAAAACAGAAACGGCGAGATAGGTAAGGTGGAGCTCGTGTGGATTCCGGAGCTTACCAAGTTTGCCAACATGGATCACAGCACGATCTCGTCGCTTGATGAGTAAAATCTGCGGTGCTGCAAACCGGGCAGGTAAGATGCAACCGTAACCTGCCCGCCGCGCAGGCACGGCGCACTCTTGACGGCCTTATCGCACAAAAAAGACGGGCGATTCGCCCGTCTTTTTTAATACCAATATTT
This sequence comes from uncultured Lachnospiraceae bacterium, assembly GCA_937916415.1. GTDB lineage: Bacteria > Bacillota > Clostridia > Lachnospirales > Lachnospiraceae > XBB2008. Next base: position 14,333 of record CALGGH010000057.1, on the reverse strand, counting down.
ACCGATCAGCCCTCGGAAATGGTTCCAACGGGGCAGCCGCCTGCGCATGAACCGCAGGAAATGCACTTATCGGGATCGATCTCGAACCTGCCGTCTCCCATTGAGATGGCGCCTACGGGGCACTGTGCCTCGCAAGCTCCGCATGCAATACACTCACTACCAATTACAAATGCCATAATAATGCCTCCTTTAATGAATCAATACTATTCGTATAGTACCTTTTTTGAGGCCTAAATACAATAATTCGAGCAGCTAATCTTTATTAGAAAGGTCTACTTGTTGTATTTTTTTCAAACACTTGTTGGCAGCCCGGAGGCATCCCGTCAGGGATGTGCCGTATGGCCGGTTGCTTAAGGTTCTGTCAATAATTAATCTGATCGTCTGCTTGTCTGCTTTCCCGACAGCTGCGGTCAGAAAGCCTCGCCGTAGTTAACCTTCAAGCATTACTGAATCATCATGCGGAATGTTCATCTCGGCCCTGCGATCCTTGATTCCCCGAAGTATGACCTGCTTTTTTTCGATGAGCGCCTTTTGATCCATGGGAGGCGTGTCTCCGAGGGGATAGTCTATGCCCAGCTTCTCGTACTTGGACTTGCCCATGGTGTGATAGGGCAGCGCATCCAGGGCCTTTAAGTTGTGGAACTGTCCGATGAAATAACCCAGCTTGTACAGGTATTCATCATCATCCGTCAGACCGGGGACTATGACGTGCCTGATCCACATGTCCACGTTCTTGTCATCCAGGTACTTGACGAAAGCGAGAATGCCGTCATTGGGCTGCGAGGTGAGCTCCTTGTGCTTCTCGGGATCGATGTGCTTGATGTCGAGCATCACGAGGTCGGTAAGTTCCATGAGCTTGTCGAGCTTGGCTATGAGTTCCTTATTCTCTGGACGGAACGCGATGCCCGAGGTGTCGATGTCCGTGTGTATGCCGTGCTGTTTGGCCAACGTGAAAAGATCGATCAGGAAGTCAACCTGCATGAGCGGTTCACCGCCGGTTACCGTCAGGCCGCCGCCGTTTTCGTAGAAAGGACGGTTCCGCTCATAATTGTCTATGATCTCCTGAGGGTCCGTGAGAGTGCCGTCACGCATTTCCCAGGTGTCAGGATTATGACAGTAGAGACATCTCATGGGACATCCCTGTACGAACACCACGTACCTTACGCCGGGGCCGTCCACGGTGCCGAAGCTTTCGAGGGAATGAATCTTTCCTTTGGTCATATCTATCTCCTTATAACAAAAGTGGGGCTCCTTACGGGGCCCCACGGTTTTAATTGGAATCATATTGATTCATGGAACGTTCTGCTGATAACGTCTGCCTGCTGTTCGGGAGTCAGCTTGATGAAGTTAACTGCATAACCTGACACGCGAATGGTAAGCTGGGGATAGTTCTCGGGGTGCTTCTGAGCATCCAGAAGAGTTTCCCTGTTAAGTACGTTTACGTTTAAGTGGTGACCACCCTTGGTAGCATATCCATCAAGGAGAGAAACAAGGTTGTCAACCTGAGCTGTAGCAGCTGCCATTTTAATTACCTCCTTTTTTGTGAGGGAACGGCGCCCCGGATGAGCGCCGGTTCCGATTATGGGCACTTGCCGTGCCCGGCTTATTTGAAGTCGTCGATCCCGTCGTGAAGGGTGGGTACCGAGCAGGCGAGAGGGGTACGGCTGCAATCCGTGCATCCCATTGTCTCCACGCTCTTCATTCCGTCCACTTCTTCGCTGGTATCTACGTTTACGTGTCCTACGCCGCTTGCCATTCCGGCATCCAGCATTTTGACAAGATCATCTATCTGTTGACTACTATCCATGCTGTTGTCCTCCTGTCTGCGGTTCGAATCAATCAGTTAAGGTCTACGTTGATGTCGCCTGCGAATACCTTGTCATCCTTGCCGAGAGCTCCGGGTATGATCGAGAAGGTATTGGAAATGCCGTCCTGAGCATACTGGAAAGGAAGCTTGGATACGGATGAAAGCGAAGCAACTGCACCGTGAGAATCGCGGCCGTGCATCGGGTTTGCACCGGGTGCGAAAGGCTGACCCTTCTTACGTCCGTCAGGAGTGTTGCCCGTAGCCTTACCATAGGTTACGTTGGAGGTTATGGTCAGAACCGACATGGTCGGGAAACCATCCCTGTAGGTGTGATGACGCCTGAGCATGGTCATAAACGTCTTAACCAGGTCTCTTGCGATCACGTCTACGCGGTCATCATCATTACCATACTTAGGGAAGTCGCCGGTGGTCTCGAAGTCAACGATGATGCCGTCCTCGTCACGTACGACCTTAACCTGTGCGTACTTGATTGCGGAAAGTGAATCGGCAACAACCGAAAGTCCTGCGATGCCGGTAGCGAAGTAACGAAGAACGTCCCTGTCATGAAGAGCCATCTGAGCTCTCTCATAGCAGTACTTGTCATGCATGTAGTGAATGACGTTCAGGGTGTTTACGTATACGTCAGCCAGCCACTCCATCATGTCAGTGAACTTAGCCATCACGTCATCATAGTCAAGGACGTCACCCTCAACTGGACGATACTTAGGACCAACCTGCTTGTGGGAAACTTCGTCAACACCGCCGTTAAGAGCATACAGCAGGCACTTAGCCAGGTTAGCACGTGCTCCGAAGAACTGCATCTGCTTACCGATAACCATGGAGGATACGCAGCATGCGATGCCGTAGTCATCACCATGGGTAACTCTCATCAGGTCATCGTTCTCATACTGGATCGAAGACGTGGTGATGGAGATCTTAGCACAATACTTCTTCCATGCTTCGGGAAGCCTTACGGACCAGAGAACGGTCAGGTTGGGCTCGGGTGAAGCACCGAGGTTCTCAAGGGTGTGCAGATATCTGAAGCTCATCTTGGTAACCATGTGACGTCCGTCAACGCCTACGCCGCCGAGTGACTCGGTAACCCATACGGGATCGCCGGCGAAGATCTGGTTGTACTCGGGAGTGCGGGCGAACTTAACGCAGCGAAGCTTCATGATGAAGTGATCTACGAATTCCTGGATCTGCTCCTCGGTGAATACTCCGTTCCTGAGGTCGCGCTCTGCGTAGATGTCAAGGAAGGTGGAAGTACGGCCAAGGCTCATTGCTGCACCGTTCTGCTCCTTAACTGCACACAGATATCCGAAGTAGGTTGCCTGAATTGCTTCCTGTACGTTGGCAGCGGGACGAGCGATGTCGCAGCCATAAGAAGCTGCCATTTCCTTCATCATCTTGAGGGCTACGATCTGCTCGGAGAGCTCTTCGCGAAGACGGATGACGTCATCGGTCATGACGCGTCCGGTAGAAGCCTTCTGCTCTTCCTTGTCCTCGATCAGCCTGTCGATGCCGTAGAGGGCAACACGACGATAGTCGCCGATGATTCGTCCACGTCCGTAAGCATCCGGAAGACCGGTGATGACGTGAGAAGAACGGCAAGCTCTCATCTCGGGATTGTAAGCATCGAAGCATCCTGCGTTGTGAGTCTTGCGATGTACCGAGAAGAACTCTGAAATCTCAGGATCTACCTCGTAACCGTTGTCTGCACAAGCCTTCTCTGCCATGCGGATGCCGCCGTAAGGCTGAAGTGAACGCTTGAAAGGCTTATCCGTCTGGAAGCCTACGATGGTTTCCTTGCTCTTGTCAAGGTAGCCGGGGCCGTGTGAAGTGATGGTAGATACGACCTTGGTATCCATGTCGAGCACTCCGCCTGCCTCACGCTCCTGCTTCTGCAGGTCAAGAACCTGTTCCCACAGATCCTTGGTGTTCTGTGTAGGGCCAGCCAGGAAGGACTCATCTCCGTCATAGGGAGTGTAGTTCCTCTGGATGAAATCACGCACGTTGATCTCGTGATCCCACTTGCCACCTACGAATTCATTCCATTCTGATCTCATAAATGCCTCCTAAATCTTTATTTTGACTTCAGGACGCCCACCATTGGACGCCTGTCAACATCATGAACTCAATTATAGCTTTCAAAGCCAACGGTTTCAAGGAAGATGGGTTTTATTTATGCATTTTTTATGATACACTATGGGTGTGTCACGGATACGTTCCCGCAGATTAAGTACGGCGGAGCGAAAAACGTTTTTTAGGGATCGCTTCACCGGGGAACCGTCCGCATAGTAAAACTGTAAAGGGGAAGAATGTGACCCCGGTAACCAAAGATATGACGATCGGCGAGATACTGGTGTCCGCACCTGACGTAGCGCCCCTCCTGATGGGAGTGGGAATGCACTGTCTCGGCTGTCCCGCATCCCAGGGCGAAACCCTTGAGGAGGCAGCCATGGTGCACGGCATCGACATCGATGAACTGATGGAATTCATAGACAACAAAAGGGCGGCTGAGTGATCGGCCGCCCTTTTAAATCCTTATAACCCGGCCAGGTGCTGCACGGCCTTGTCCCTGATTATGACCTCACAGTGTTCCTCGAGGAATGCCTGCTTTGCCAGCAGGCTCTTTTCACTTTCGCCATATTCGGATACTATGTTGCATATCCTGTTGAAGCTGACCAGATCCATGTCGGACTTGGTGAGCAAAAGCAGGTACCTGCCATTCCTGGAATCCCGGTAAAGAGAGTTTGCTCCGTCATATTCTCCCGCAATGACCTGGCTCAGGGTAAAGAGCCTGTCCATGTCCTTTATGGAAAAGAGCCGGATCAGTTCCTTGTCTTCACCCTTGACCTCGCTGACCGTACGCTTCGTGGCTCCCGGCAGCGCTTCCATCCATGACTGCAGTTCCTCGGACGGCATGTGCGGAACCTCCTCGAAGTCAACGTCGGAATAATCCTTGCATTCGAGGACGTCCGGCGCAAACCTGGCGAACCTGGTGTCCAGTTCGTCGGGATCGTCCACCTTGGTTACGGTCAGGACCATGCAGTCCGGACTCATGGGTACCGCTTCTATCATGAGCGGTTCGTCATCCACGTTAAAATCCAGCTCCGCGGAAGCCTGCAGCATCATTTCCCTGAAAAGGGACCTCGCCTTGTCTGTTCCGTAAGCCAGCTCGCTGAGCTTGATCTTTCTTTCCCTCAGGTCTTCGCCGGTCAGGGTGCATCTTATCTGTTGTTCATTCATTCTTTCGAGCTTCATTTTCGTCTAACCTCCTTAAATAGTAGATAAGGATGTTACGTATTGCTATTTAAAATAGCCTCAGCGCGGAATATAGTCAAGTCGTTTTGGGGGATTTAAGAAAATTTTAATCAATCAAAAATCCGCGTTTGGGCTTGACTTTTGGAACGCAGGCGAGTAACATCCTTTTCACGGACGCATCCTGCCAATCAGCATCGGAGAGGAGGCAGGATAGGATTTCTTCGCAGCCACATTGCACATGGCGGCGTCCTAATCCGGTGAAGCCGCCGGCAGTCATTGGCTGGCGATCTATCAAGGTACTTTTACCATTATTATTGTTTAGCCACAAATCATGGGAACCGTCTAATCCCATGTCGTGAAAGGAATAGTCCTCTCATGTTTTCAAGCTCAGCGTTTGACTGAGGATCACCCAAGATCATTTGTTAAATCCGTTATAAGGTGTTTCATGATCCTTTCGTTTTTCTGCCTTTGCAAATTGCGTGGCAGATCGTAACATCACTTTTTTACAACGGGCGTGTTAATCGCATTGCACACTTTTATCACGCCGGACAGATGCAGGCTGATGCGTCCGCAGGCACTTATGCGCCAAAGTACGTGAGGGATATTTATATCACGACAAGTCCTCCATGCTGCGCGTACCTGCCGTCTGAATCGAAGTTTGGAATCCTCCCGGCATACGGGGAAGGGCCATCTGCGCGGGAGGATTCCGCGTGGGGCGTAGGGACGTCCCCCGCTCATGAAAAAAAGCAAAGCCATGCTTTCCAAAGTTGCGCCATCATCCTTGATAAGCTATACTTTTGTAGGACGGATCTGGCACAAATAAAGGAGAAGCAATGAAAAAAGCAATACCCGCACTGATAGCCATACTGCTCATCATGATAATCGCAGGAGCATACGGCTACTCGATATATAAGGAAAAATATTCGTATTCCAACGAACGCATGGACCAGGCGGAATATTTCGGCGTCACTTCGGACGACGAGGCGGCGGTCATCATGGGAGACGAGCTGCAGGAGTACAAGGCTGCCGTGATCGACGGGGAGTGCTACCTGGACATGGACGTCGTGCTGGAACACTATAATGACCGTTTTTATTTTGATGAAAATGAGGGTCTGGTTATATACGTGGAACCGCTCACGGTCAACGTCACGCACGTCGGACAGACCGGATACGACGCGTCAGGGACGCCCGTGAACACTCCTTACGTGCCGGCGAGGTACGTGGGAGACAGGCTCTGCCTTGCATGCGAGTTCGTGAAGGCATTTACGAACTATGAATACACGTATTTTCAGGATCCCGGCAGGATCCAGGTCTATACGGAGTGGCCCCAGAGGGAGGTCGCACGCGTGACCAGGGATACCAAGGTCAGGTATCGCGGAGGCATCAAGAGTCCTATCCTGACGGACGTGTCCGAGGGCGACACGGTATACGTGCTGGATGCCATGGACACCTGGAGCGAGGTCAAGACCGAGGACGGATACATAGGCTACCTGGAGAACAAGAGGCTTGACGATTACGACACGATCGATCCGATCCCGGTCACGTCATACGTGGAACCCGAATTTAAGCACGTAACCTTTGACCAAAAGATCAACATGGCCTGGGCTGCCGTGGCGGGCAAGGGCGGAAATGACACGATCATGCCGCTCATGGCCAATACCCACGACGTCAACGTCCTGTCACCCACGTGGTTTCCCATGAGCGACAATTTCGGCGGACTGGAGGATCGCGCGTCGGCAGAGATCGTGAGCCAGATGCATGACAGGGGCATACAGGTATGGCCCACGTTCAACAACTTTGACGTGGAGGGAGTGGATGCCTACGTGGTGCTGAGCTCGACCACCACGAGAAACGCGCTGACGGACAACGTCATGAACATGGTCGCTGCCTATGGGCTGGACGGCGTCAACATAGACTTTGAGGACCTGAGTTACGCCACCGGGACACATTTCGTGGAGTTCATCAGGGAACTCTCCGTCAGATGCAGGCAGGCGGGAGTCGTGCTGAGCGTTGACAATTACGTGCCGCTTGGCAACACCGATTATTACGGAAGGTCCGAACAGGGAGCCTTTGCCGATTACGTGATCGTGATGGGATATGACGAACATTATGCCGGATCCGAGGAGGCAGGCAGCGTTGCCGGCATATCCTACGTTGAGCAGGGCATAAAGCGAACCGTCGAGGAGGTCGGCGACGCAGCCAGGGTGATCAACGGCATTCCCTTTTACACCAGGATATGGAAGACCGAGGGCACGGAGGTGTCGTCCCGCGCACTTGGCATGCAGGACGTGGCCGATTATCTGTCCGAGGCGAACGTGACGACGTCCTGGGACCAGGACAACTGCCAGAATTATGGCGAGAGGATCATATCCGAAGACGTCAGGGAACAGGTATGGATCGAGGATGCGGAGTCCATTGAGGTCAAGCTGAACGTGATGGACAATTACGGGCTTGGCGGAGTGGCTTCCTGGAGGCTGGGCTTCGAGACTCCGGACATATGGGACGTGATCGCTGACTACGTGAACAAATGACGAAACGCCCTGACCGGCGTTTCCTTACGCCGTCCGGACAGGACGATCACGAGCACAAGGCAGATCATAACTATGAAAACCGTTATAGCAAACATAGATTCAAACAATCCCGATCCCGCAGTGATGGAAGCGGCCGGCAGGATAATCCGCGGCGGCGGACTGGTCGCATTTCCGACGGAGACCGTGTATGGCCTGGGCGGCGACGCGCTCAATCCCGAGGCGTCTGCGAGGATATATGAGGCCAAGGGCAGACCGTCAGACAACCCGCTGATCGTACATATTGCCGACCTTTCTGACCTGGGGCCGATTACGAGAGACGTACCCCGCGTGGCCCATGAGCTTGCCGGACGTTTTTGGCCGGGACCGCTTACCCTGATCTTCGGCAAGTCGGACCGAGTGCCGCTGCAGACGACCGGAGGACTGGACACGGTGGCGGTCAGGTTTCCGTCTGATCCCGTGGCCGGGGCGCTGATCAGGGCATCGGGAGGCTACGTGGCGGCGCCGTCGGCAAACCTCAGCGGCAAGCCTTCGCCAACCCGCGGCAAATACGTGATACAGGATCTGGACGGAAGGGTTGACATGATACTGTGTGGAGATGATTCGCGCATAGGGCTGGAGTCAACCATCGTGGATCTGACGAGCGATGAACCGGTCATACTTCGTCCGGGGTACGTGACGCTGGAGATGCTTCGTGAAGTCATCCCGACGGTCAGCCTGGACAAGGGACTTGCGGAATCCGATCCCTCGGTCAGGCCCAAGGCTCCCGGAATGAAATACAGGCATTATGCGCCCAGGGGCGACATGACGATCGTGGAGGGCGCGGGGCCCTCAGTCACGGCATATATTAATAGGAAGATTGCAGAAGCGAGGTCCGCGGGATTAAGATGCGGCGTGATCGCTGCGAACGAGAGGCTTGACACGTACGAGGCCGACCTTAAGGAAGGGATCGGCACGGACGGAGACGCGGAGGAGGCAGCCCGGCGCATTTACGCCATCCTCAGGAACATGGATGACGAAGGAATTGACGTCATTTTTGCCGAGGGCATGGCGGACGGCGGCATGGGCACCGCGTACATGAACCGCCTGACCAAGGCAGCGGGGCATAAGATCGTACGGGCGTGACTAAGCATGGCTAAGCATGGCAGCATACATTAATGACATTGGATTTTAGCCTGTCGCCGGCACGGAACGGCAGATGCGGGCAAAGGAGGATGAAATGATAGCTATAGGATGTGATCATGGCGGTTATGAACTGAAGGGCAGGATACTCAAATATCTGGACGATCACGGACTGGAGTACAAGGATTACGGATGCTTTGGCCCGGAGAGCGTGGATTATCCCGAATACGGCAAGGCGGTCGGTCATGCCGTGGCAGCAGGCGAGGCGGACAGGGGCATAGTGATATGCACCACGGGCATAGGCATCTCCATCACGGCCAACAAGATCCCGGGAATCAGGTGCGCGCTGTGCGCCGACACGGTCTCGGCATGGCTGACCAGACAGCATAATGACGCCAACGTGCTTGCGCTTGGCGCAGGCATTGTCGGTCCCAACCTGGCCATTTCCATAGTTGAGACGTTCCTGAACACTCCTTTTCCGGGAGAAGAAAAGCATGCGAGGAGAATCAGCCAGATCGAGAACTGAACACCGCATCAGGATGATCGGCAGGCAAGCCGCGATGATCATGGCAGGCATATGCCTCGTGGCGGGCATGCCGGAAAATGCCTGGTCCAAGCCGTCCGGCGCACAGTCGGCCCTTGATGCCGCACAGTCAGAATATGCTGACGCCAAGGACAAAAAGGAAGACGCGTCCGAGGACCTCGAAACCCTTTTGTCCGAAAGAAATTCGTTAAATGAGGTCCTGGAGGAACTGAACGCCAGGATGAGTGACGCGGCGCAGATCCTTGAGGGCCTTTCGAACAATATTGAAAAGACCCAGACGGAGATCGACGTCGCCTGGGGCAGGATCGAGGAACTCTCAGTAAGCATCGACGAGCTTGAAAAACAGGCCGATGAGCAGCATGACTCGGCCAAGGAGCAGATCAGGTTCGTCTATGAAAACGGGGGAGACCTCCGGAGCATACTGCTCACGGGCAACGGCTCATATGCGGAATACCTGAACCGTGCGGTGTATCTGCAGATGTTTACGAAATATTACCAGGATTCCATCGATGCCCTCGTGGAGACCGGCAGGGAACTCACCGAAACCAAGTCGGAACATGAAAGGAACCTGATCAAGCTCGAGGAATCCAAGGCGGCCCTGGAGGAGTATCAGGCAACGGTCGAGGAACAGTACGCCGAGATCCAGGCGGAGGTGGACGAGGCATCCGAACAGGTGAACAAGTATCAGGATGAGATCGATGCCGCCGAGGCCAGGATCGCCAAATACGAAGAGGAGCTGGCCCAAAAGGAATCAGACATAGAGGCCTTAAAAAAGCAGGTTGAGGAAGAAAAAAAGATCTCGCAGCAGGCAGCCAACGCGTCGTGGAGGGACATTTCCGCCGTGGCGGTATCCACCTCGGAAAGAAAGCTTCTGGCCAACCTGATCTGGTGCGAGGCCGGCAACGAGCCATACGTGGGACAGGTGGCGGTAGGCGCCGTGGTCATGAACCGCGTCATGAGTTCCGTTTTTCCGGACACCATCACGGGAGTCATCTATCAGGGCAGGCAGTTTACTCCGGCGTACAGCGGCAAGCTGGCACTTGCGCTTTCACGGGACAGCGCCACCGAGAGCTGCTATGAAGCGGCCGATGCCGCGCTGAGCGGAGTAAATAACGTCGGCAATTCCCTGTATTTTAGAACCCCGACGTCTTCAGTCACCGCCAAGTACGCGATAGGCGGTCACATATTCTATTGAACATGACTCATACAAACTCGTCCATGGGACTGGTCAGTTCGTTCAGTTTTCCGTCATATATCTTACGGAGCAGGGAGTTAACCTTGACGAGACAGTCACAAAGCTGTTCGCCGGTGATCAGGCCCTCTCGGATCGCCTGAGCCAGCTCGTCGAGGTCCACGACCTTGACGAAACCGTCGGGAGTGATGATCACGTCGGCCAGCAGGTCCGTGACGGTGAGGGAGCCTGCGGCTTCATCAGGCTCATAGGAGACTATGTCACAGTAGACGTACATCCGGCTGCCGTCTTCACGGCAAAAGTAGCTGACCTTCCAGCCCTCCTTACGATAAAAACATGAGCATCCGTGGTGCAGTTCCTTTTTAGGCCGTATCGTGTTCCATGAGGTCACGATCAAGTCGTCGTCATATCGCAGGATCTTGTCATCCTTTAGTTCAACGCATTCGCAGGGGATCAGTCTTTTGCGATACAGCCTGGGATAATCCATAAGCACCTCTGTCCTATAATGAAACCGATGACCGCGCCTTCGTTCCGAACGGGACGCGGCCGCGCCTGATTCAATATTATCATATTCGAGGACAAAAGGGTACTTGTTTTACTTTTCACTTTAATCCGTCTTTTCGTAGACATTTTGGCTCGGTTTGGGTATAATGTTTGGATATAGAGGAAAGAAGATTCCGACCGTCTTATGAAATATGGTAAAAACGTCCGACAGGCCCTGGCCATGATCACGCAGTTTGGAATCGACATGCTCGTTCCGATCGTTCTGTGTTCCCTGATCGGAAGGCTGCTTGACGTTTCATTGGGCACGTCCTGGATTTTCATATTGTTGTTTTTTGTTGGCGCCGTGGCCGGTGCACGCAACGTTTACCGCGCGGCCGTCAGGATCGCCGAATCAGGCAGCGGGGACGTGCGCAACCGGGATCATGCGACGGGAATCGCGCCCGATGGCCTTGACGCACGGGAAGAAGCTGCGGAAGATCAGTCAGATGAACGTGATCAAGCATAAGATAGACGACACCGTCTTCGAAATGTGGATAGGGATAATCCTTTTTGCGGTCGTCTGCGAACTGGCAGGCGTATGTTTCGCCCATGACAGGCTCGGACTTACCGTAGGCATCGCCCTGGGAGCGGCGCTATCCTGCTTTGGTACCTGGCACATATGGCACATGCTGGATTCCTCGCTCGGATCCGGAGATGAAAAGGGCGTAAGCAAGCGCATCGGCACGGGATACCTGATCAGGTACCTGGCACTGATCGTGCTCGTGGCAGTGCTGTACCTGACGAAACTGGGCGATCCGTTTGCCGCGTTCATCGCGTATTTGGGCATGAAGCCGGCCGCATACCTGCAGCCGCGCTTACATAGATTTCTGCATAGGCATGACTGATTATTTGGGCTGACGCCCACCAAGGAGGTGAGACAATGGGGCAGGGAATTCTGCTCTCGGCTGATAACCTGGATTTCATGATCCACGGTGTATTCTCCTACACGCTGTTTGGACAGACAGTGTGGTTCACCACATCTCACGTATGCATACTGATAGTTTTCCTGGTCATGATAGGCTTTTTCATAGCTGCCAGGATCACCATGAAGCATGCCACGGAGGTCCCCGGCACCTTTCAGAACATAGTGGAGCTGATCGTTGAGATGCTTGACAACATGATCGGCAATACGATGGGACAGTGGGCACCCAGGTTTCGTAATTATATCGGCACCATTTTTATCTTTATCCTGCTTAGCAACATATCGGGACTCTTCGGACTGCGTCCGCCCACGGCGGATTACGGTACGACGTTTGCCCTCGGCATCATAACCTTTACCCTGATCCATTACAACAAGTTTAAGCATCAGAAGGTCAAGGGAGTGATCCGGGGACTCTGCGACCCATGGCCCATATGGGCGCCGATCAATATCATCGGTGATTTCGCAGTCCCGGTTTCACTGTCGCTGCGTCTGTTTGCCAACGTGCTTTCGGGCCTGGTCATGACGACGCTGATATATGGACTGCTTGGCAAGATAGCCCTGATCTGGCCCGCCGCGCTGCACGTGTACTTTGACCTGTTTTCCGGCGCGATCCAGACTTACGTATTCTGTATGCTGACCATGACTTACGTCAGCGATGCGTGCACCACGGAGTGAGTTTCGTTGACGCATCAGCGATGCACGTACCACGGAGTGAGTTTCGCTGACGCATCAGCGATGCACGTACCACGGAGTGAGCTCCGCGGATCATTCAACGTAGTTTTTGTTCCTTTTTGGGATAATAAATAACAAAACGGAGGAAAAGAACATGGATTTCAATGAAAACTTTATTTTAGGTTGCTCTGCAATCGGTGCCGGACTTGCGGTTATTGCCGGTATAGGTCCCGGCGTAGGCCAGGGTATCGCAGCCGGACATGCGGCAGCAGCGGTCGGCCGTAATCCCGGAGCCAAGTCAGACGTTACGTCTACGATGCTTTTGGGCCAGGCCGTAGCCGAGACCACCGGTCTGTACGGTCTGCTTATTGCGATGCTGCTCCTGTTCGTTAAGCCCCTGGTATAAAAGCCTCTTGGGGAATGGCGCATTGCGCCGATTCCGTGGCAGACACGCCGTGTCTGACTTATTTTAGGAAAGGAGGCATCACTGCATGTCAAGATTATTCGATCTGGATTTTCAGCTGATCGCTGATGCGGGGCTGATGATCATAGCGATCTTCGTATTATTTTTGCTGGCAAGCTATCTGTTCTTTAATCCTGTCCGTGAAATGCTCAAGAATCGTCGCGACAAGATTCAGGGAGAACTGGATGACGCCGCAGAAGGACTTGAACAGGCCAAGGCCATGAAGGCTGAATACGAGGAGAAGCTGAGCAAGGTCGACAGAGAAGCCGAGGGAATACTGGCTGAAGCCCGCAAAAAGGCCCTGGACAACGAAAAGCACATATTGGATGAGGCACGTGCCGAAGCATCTGCCATCATAGACAGGGCCAGGAAGGAAGCCGAGCTTGAAAAGCAGAAGGCAGCTGACGAGGTCAAGAAGGAGATGGTCGTGCTGGCATCCATGATGGCAGGCAAGGTCGTGAGCCAGAACATCGACACTGCCGTTCAGGACTCGATCATTGAGGAGACGCTCCGGCAGATGGGAGAGAGCACATGGCTAAATTGATATCTTCAACGTACGCCGGTGCGCTCTTTGATCTGGCACTTGAAAAAAACAGGCCGGATGAATGGCAGCAGGAAGTGGAGGCCATACAGGGCATCATACGTGACAATCCTGCATTCAGCGAGCTGATGCTGCATCCCCGCATCACCAAGGAGGAAAAGCTTAAGCTTGTGGACGAGGCTTTTGCCGGCAAAGTCGATCCTGAGATAGTGGGCCTGCTCCGCATAATAGTGGAGAAGGACCGTTATGCCCGGATAAATGAGATTTTTACCGAATTTATCAATCTGGTAAAAGAACATAAAAACGAGGGTGTTGCCTGGGTGACTACCGCCAAGGAGCTTACAGACAGTCAGAAAAAGGCCGTCATGGACAGGCTTTTGGAGACGACCCGTTTTGATGCCATGGAGATGCATTATGCCGTAGATGAGGGCGTGATCGCAGGCATGGTCATCAGGATAGGGGACACGGTGGTTGACTCTAGCGTCCGCAGCAAACTGAACGGACTGACCAGACAGCTCCTGCAGGCGCAGGTATAACCCATTTTTACTTAATTTAGGAAAGGTGCGTACGGATCTATGAATTTGAGACCAGAAGAGATTAGTTCTGTTATCAAGGAACAGATAAGCAGATACGCTGCCACCCTGGAGGTTTCCGAGGTCGGAACCGTCATTCAGGTGGCTGACGGCATCGCACGTGTGCATGGATTGGAGAAGGCGATGCAGGGAGAACTCC
>CALGGH010000056.1 GCA_937916415.1 uncultured Lachnospiraceae bacterium | reverse complement strand
GGACGTACGTAAGGATCATCCCCTCCCGGGAGGGGATGATCCTTACGTACGTCCGCTTAAGCGTCCTGTCCGAAACCAGTTCCTTATACAGTTCAAGCTCCTTGCTGCCCGTCGTAAGCAGTACGTTGCCATCCGTCCCGTCAAGTGCGCCAAAGCAGCTGTGTGCATCATCATAAAATCTCATGCTGCCGGTTTCAGTACCGTCAGCCTGACCGGGAATAGCGTCAACGTCCTCTCTCGCCACCCGGATCAGCCTGCAGCCCGTCTCAAGCGCAGCGGCCCTGATGTTTGCAGACGCAAGTGTAGCATACGGATGCGTCGCATCGACTATCGTGTCTCCGTCTGCAAATCCCCTGTCCTTTAGAAACGACAGCATCTGATCGAGGTCCATTTTGCCCGTCACGATCTCCACGCATTCATTTGGGGAGATGAGCGTGCCTCCGTAATCCGACGTCACGCTTAAGACATGCCGCACGGAAGCTCCGGACAGGCATTCCGAAAGAAGCCTTCCTTCAGTTGTGCCGCCAAAAACAAGAAGCTTATTCATTGATCATATATCCTCTCGGAGTAATGAGCCTTCCTTCCTTTACGTAGGTACCGGAGTTGCCGACGAACACGGTCGTAAACATGTCCGCTTCCGTCCCTGCCAGCTCCTTAAGCGTGCAGACGCCCGTAGTCTCTCCGGGGCGGCCTACGTTACGTACGTACCCGCAGCACGTATCCTCCGGCAGCTTACGCATCAGTATCTCACACGCCCATCTTAAATGATCCGGTCTGTGCTTGCTTGCGGGATTATACAGAACTATCACGTAATCGCCATCCGCCGCGAGGAGCAGTCTCTTTTCTATCAATTCACGGGGAGTGAGCAGGTCGCTCAGGCTTATCACGCAGAAATCATGATTGACGGGCGCTCCCAAAAGCGCCGCTCCGGACAGGGCCGCAGTGACTCCGCTTATCACGGTTATCTCCGAGAGCTTCATGCCTGCCCGGTCCGCCGTCTCAAGCATGGGGGAAGCCATGCCGTATACCCCGGCATCACCGCTGCAGACGAGCGCAACGTTTTTGCCCTCACGCGCTAACTGAACGCATTTCTCACAGCGCTCGATCTCACCCCTCATGCCGTTTTCGAAATATTCCTTATCCGGCCATTTGTCCCTTATGAGCTCCGTATATGTCTTATAGCCCGCGATGACGTCACACCTGTCAAGAGCCTGCCTTGCTTCCTCCGTAAGCATGCTCGCGTCACCCGGACCGATCCCTATCACGTATATCATAAATACCGCCTTCTTCTGGCCACCGCACAAGTCAATCCTTCGCCCTTTGTCTTGCGTACGATCATCTCTCCTCCATCGGAGCCGAGCATTGCCGCGCGCTCGCACACGTTGTCGGTGCCGGTGACCTCCCTTACGAAATCAGAGGGATCGAAGCTGCCGGGAGCCTTGTTGAGCAGCGGTGCGTCGAAGGTGATGAGCGGAAGCCTGTATTTGGAGCAAAAGTCCTTAAGCCCCCGTTCATTTTCCTTGATGTCGATGGTGCATGCCGCATAGACGTCGCTGACGTCAATGTCCGCGTCCTTCAGGACTCCTGATACGAATTCATCTATCTCGCCGCAGGTCTTGCCCTTTTTCAGGCCGATCCCGATCACGTATTTCTTGGGAGCAAGGAGCAGCGAATACTCTCTGTCGGTTTCATCCGCCACCATGACGTCCACGGGATCGGACGGCGGATAGTCCTTTATCGACAGCGTGATGCTTTTGCCCTCTATCGCCTTGGATGAGACCTTTTTTATGCCCTCCCTGTTGATGATCCTAAGGTTATTCTCCGCGGCAAATACGTCTGCGGCAAATGCTCCGTTTACGTCAGTGGACGTCGTGATCACGGGCACCGCGCCGATGAGTCCGGCTATGGTGGCGGCTATCCTGTCCGCTCCTCCGGCATGTCCCGAAAGGACGGGAATAACGAACGATCCGCCATCATCAATGACGATAACCGGCGGATCATTTAGTTTGTCGGATACGCATCCCGCGATCGCCCTGACCGCGATGCCTGCCGCGCCGACGCAGATGATGCAGTCCCCGTCCGCGAAACGTTCACCGGCCCATTCACGGAGCGTGCCCTTAACCTGCACGTAACCGTCAGGGACGTCACCATCCTCGCTCATGACGTAAGCGCTGACCTGCCTCATGCCCTTTTCACGCGCGGCCTCATTGATCCTCCGGATCACCTCCGCGCCTCTTTTTGTGAAGCATATGGCTGACTTATTCATTTACCGTTACCTTTTTCAAATGACCCTTGGGGACGGAGTCAAGGGGTCATTTTTTGACCTACGTGGACGGAGTCAGGGGGTCATTATTCCTCATATATACCGTTCCACGATGCAGCTTTTTTTGCAGAAGCAGATGCCGAAGGAGATCACGCCGGCGTATCCGTCCTCAAGGATCCCTTCCTCGTATTTCTTATCCCGTATCTGATCAAAAGCTTCCCTTATTCCGTCCTGCATCTCGTTAAACTTACGTCTGATCTTGATCTCAAAGATGATAGCCGGATCGGCCGGCCGGTTCGGATGCAGCACTATGTCCGGACGTCCGTCTCCTTCCTCCCTGTTTGACCTGGGAGAATAATTCGGAACGTTATATAACAGCGATAAAAAAAATCCATGGTAGAAGGACTCGTCACTGTCAAATACGCTTATGGTCCTGGCAAGAAGCCCGCTCACGTAATTCGCAATTCCCTCCGTATCTCCCTCCAATACGGCCCTGTTAAGCGCTCCCCTGTCCGTGTCCTTTACCTGTTTGTCAAACCAGCCCCTGATCTGATTGGCGTAGATGCTGCGTATCTCGATATTGGGGATCTTCATCGTAAGGAGGATGACGTCTTCCTGCCTGTCATCCCGCCTTTCCGACACCTTTTTCATATATCCGGTAAAGAACAGGAAATTCCACAGATTGTCCTCCGACTCATGAATGTCGTCATAGGTGATGTCCTCATGTATCTGCTTTTCTATCGTTCCGCCCTTGATGAGGACGTCAAGCTCCTGCTTCATCGCCTCGTCCGCATGCCAGATCATGTCCTTTATGATCTGATTCGATGAGGTGTTTGCCCAGTAAGCCTGGGGAAACTTCATACGATTGATCGCAATGCTTGATACGTAATTGATGATGCTCCAGGGATTATAGATTTCAGTTTCTCCGAACAGATATCCGTCATACCAATCCTTAGCTTCCGGTATCCTGTCTTCCATGCCATAATCCCTGAGCATCTGTTCCGTTTCAGTCTGAGTGAAGCCAAACGCCTCCTCATAACCATTATTATAAACCGAGCTGATCTGCAGATGATTAAGCCCCGTAAATATGCTCTCCTTGCTTATCCTGAGGCACCCCGTGATAACTGCCCTCTCCAGCGCGTCATTGGTCTTAAGCGCAGATTCAAACAGGGAGCGGATGAAGCCCACCATCTCTTTGTAGAAGCCTTCATAATACGCATTTTCCAATGGCACGTCATATTCATCGATAAGAATGATCACGTTCCTATCATGATATTTCTTAAGACATATGGAGAGCGTTTTAATGGCGGTTGCATATCGGTCAATCTCTTTTCTGTAATCCTTTTCATCTATTAGTTCATTTCTTTTTTGGGGACTTAGCAATTCTTTGAATGACTGATTCTCCGTTTCGGACAGCTTATCAGAATCCTTCAGATAATTATGCCGGTCAAATTCCCATACGATCTCATCCCTGAGCTGCAGTACCGCCTCCCTGAAATTCGGTTGCTTCGCAGACTTTAATGACAGCTTGATCACCGGATGTTTACCCATCATGGAAAGGGTCTCATCCGATGCACCCATGATCTTCTTTCCTTCAAAGTACCTTTTCTTATCCACCGGATTCCCGTCCCTGTCATACTCAAGCTCAAAAAACGTACGGAGCATGGACAGGGCAAGGGACTTGCCGAAGCGTCTCGGCCTGGTGAACAGAGTTACTTTACCGCCTCTTTCTAAAATGTCCTCAATAAGCAAAGTCTTATCGACGTAATACATGTCTTTATCTATAAATTCTTTGTAATCCTCATATCCAATGCCGATCTTCTTCACGATATTTACCTCCCATATTACCGCAGGCGTCTGATGCGGTGACGCCCCATGCTGGATACTTCGTCTTCCCCAAGGACTTTCTTTTTCATACCGATATTGTACCATGGACGGGACAGGGCGTGTCCAGAAATGCACGGATGCATTTCTACGCCCAATGTACCATGGACGGGACAGGTTTGTTTACAAACAGTTCACGTGATTCCCTGTCTGTATCCGGTAGTAAAGGATGGATCATATAATCTGGACCTGAAATACGAAGCATGCGCGATCGCATCTCCCACAAGAACCACGGCAGTTTTGGTAATGCCATGCCTTGCGGCCTCGTCGGTCAGTTCGGAAACCGTACATTTGACGGCGATCTCATCGGACCAGGTAGCTTTATATACAACCGCCGCCGGGGTATCCGGAGAATAGCCGCCCGCGATGAGTCTCCGGGCAAGCTCGTCCATCATGCCGGCCGACAGGTATACAGCCATTGAAGCTCGATGTGCGGCAAGTGACTCCATGGATTCGGATGAAGGAACCTGCGTGCGTCCCTCCATGCGTGTGATGATCAGGGTCTGCGACACTCCGGGAAGGGTGTACTCCAGGTTCAGGGACGCCGCCGCGCCAAAGGCCGCCGTGACCCCGGGGCATGACTCATAGGTTATGCCCAGCCTGTCCAGTTCGTCCATCTGTTCCCTGACGGCTCCGTATATGCTCGGCTCGCCGGTGTGAAGCCTGACGACGTCCCGGCCCTGCCGGTCGGCGTCTGCCGTCACGTTCATCACTTCCTCCAGGGTCATCGTGGAACTGTCATATATCAGTGCATCCGGCCGCGCATATTTCAGTAGTTCGGGATTGACCAGGCTGCCTGCGTAAATGATCACGTCGGCCCCCTTGATCAGTTCTGCGCCCCTGACTGTTATCAGATCCGGAGCTCCCGGCCCCGCTCCCACGAAACAAACCATTTTTTTCTCCCGTACCATTCTTAGGCTCTGTGCATAAACATGCCTTCATATGGCTTGTCTTACTACGGCGAGGCTTTCTGACGCAGCTGTCGGGAAAGCAGACAAGCAAGATGATCAGATTAATTATTGACAGTTCCTTACTCGCCGATTGTGTCCCGGCCGAGCATCTCCTCGGCACCCTCCGTCCGTCCCAGCAGTCCCCACCGGTTCGCGTAGGTGATGCACCCGGTCTTTATGCGGCCGACGACCCTGGCGTCCATGTAGTGCGCTATCCTGTCCATGACGTACGCCATGCATTGGCCGGCTATCCCGGCCTCGACCATGTATCCATAAGCCTCTTCGGTGGAAAGGGAATCCAGGATGCCGCGGACGGTCTGCACGTCCGCTCCGCCCCTGACAGCGGCGGCGGCCATGAGCTCCATGCGGCAGTCCGCCTCATGGCTGTGGGTATTCATGATCCCGCCGGACAGTTTGATCAGCTTGCCGACATGCCCCACCAAAAGAACGCTGGTAAATCCAAGCTCCACGGCCATGTCGAGCGTCTCACCGATATAGTTTGAACACTTGACGGCCCTGTCCAGATCGTACCCGTAATTATCCCTCATGAATTCGCGGCCGTAATTACCCGGGGACATCACGGCGACCTCCGCTCCCTCAGCCCGCATCTGCCTTAATTCAACCCTGATGGTATCGAGCAGGGCTCTGGTGCTCATTGGCTCCACTATGCCCGAAGTCCCTATGATAGAGATGCCGCCCTCTATGCCAAGCCTGGGATTGAATGTCTTACCTGCCAGTTCCTCACCGTCCGGAACGCTTATTATCACGCCGATGGAATCTTCACAGTCATACTCGCGCATTACCTTTCTGACCTCATCACTGATCATCCGTCTCGGTACCGAATTGATGGCGGCGTTCCCTACGGGCTGGTCAAGTCCCGGACGCGTTACCCTGCCGATGCCCGTACCTCCGTCTACGTTCACTTCGGCCTTTCCATCCGGGATGAGGGAAACGGACGCATATATAAGCGTTCCGTTCGTCACGTCAGGGTCGTCCCCCGAGTATTTTCTGACCGTGCAGGAGGCCTCACGAGAAGTAACCGACGCGTCCTCAACCTTAGGTTCGTATTCAATTCCTGCCGGCGTGATGATCTTGATCCTGTCCGGCCTTACTCCTCCCAGCAGCATGTACGCGGCGGCTTTCGCTGCGGCCGCGGCACAGCTGCCGGTCGTAAATCCGTAATTCATTCGTCCCTCATTGCATACAGCAGGGCATTGCATATGGCTGCCGCCACGTTGCTTCCTCCCTTGCGGCCCCTGTTTACGATATGGGGAATATCCGTTTCGATAATCAGTTCCTTGGCCGCCTCGACGTTCACGAACCCTACCGGCACGCCTATCACGAAATCCGGAACATATTCACCGGCATCATATTTGTCCCGCAGGGTCACGAGTGCGGTGGGTGCATTGCCAATGACAAATATCACCGGCCCCTCCAGCCTCATGGCATGCTCCATGCTGACCGATGCCCTGGTGATCCCCCGCAGGCTTGCCTCCCGGGCGATATCTTCGTCAGCCATAAAACAATGAACCGAGCCGCCGTATTTGGCCAGCTCCTTTTTGTTGATGCCGGCAAGTGCCATGTTGGTATCAGTCACGACATCCGCTCCCGACCTGACAAACTCCCTGAACCTGCTGACGGCTCCTTCCGAAAAAACAAGCGTATTTGCATAATCAAAATCAGCTGTAGCATGTATGCAGCGTTTGATCACGGATGCCGAATCACCCGTCAGCACGATGCCCCGTTCTGCCAATTCCGCGGTCAATATCCTGAAGCTCTCGCTTTCGATGTCAGCAGGACTTACGTGCGTAAGTTCCGTTTTTGCATTCATTCTTTTCTTATCCTGCGTATCTCACTGACCAGCCGTTCGTTTTCCTGCCCGGTCCTGATGCATATGCGGTAATATCCGTCTCCAAGCCCCGGCACGTCCCTGAGGTCACGGATCAGGATGCCCTCCGCAAGCAGCGGTTCATACAGCTCAACGTCCGATTGAAACATGATGAAAACGGAATCACTCTTGAACGTCCTGCATCCGGCTTCACCAAGCTCATGCATCAGGTATTCCCTTTCCCTGCGGATCAAGTCAAGCGACGCGCGTACGTACGTCCCGTCCGCTATCACCCCGGCACCGGCTTCCATGGCATATGCCGCGGGCTGGCTTAAGTTCCATTCGGGCAGCCTGCTTCTGATGCCGCTAATGCCTGCTTCATCAGCGATCACGTAACCCATGCGGATGCCGGGCAGCGCAAAAAGCTTGGTATGGGATCTCACGATAAAGAGTCCCGGATGCTCCCGAATGAGCCGTTCAACGTCCCTTTGGTCTGCCGCTGCCGCCCTGTCGGACAGGTGATAAAAGCTCTCGTCAAGCAGGACCTTTATGCCGTGCGCGGACGCAAGCTCAAGAAATGTCATAAGCTCACTTTCGTCAATGTTTCGTCCGACCGGATTCCACGGATCGCAGATGAAGGCCATGTCCGCATCATCCGGCATCAGTTCAGCCAGGTGATGGTTAAAGCAAAAGTCTAAGTTATGTAAACTAAAATCATTTAATGTTCCACTAAATCCGTTTCCCGCCATAAGCGGTATCCGTATGATCTCGCAGTCATCCAACGCTTCCAGGGCATGTGCGTAGCCCTCAAAGCACGGCGTAAACAAAACGGCCTTATGAGGATTTACGAATCCCGTGATGGCCATGATGAGTTCGCTGGCCCCGTTGCCCGCCCATACGCATTCGCTAGATACGCCGTCCGAAGCGGACAACGCGCGTCTTACCCTTTCCTGCCGGATGTCCGGATACTGTGCGGAATGGGCAATGCCAAGACTTAGGGCTTCGTATATTTCTCCCGGCGTTCCTGCCGGATTGAGGCTCACGGAATGATCCGTATGGATATGGTTTCTGTATATGTCTCCGCCATGTGACATTAATGCTTATCCACCCTTTCGGTTTGCACTTCATCGGCCGGGCGCGGTCCCTCATCAGCAGTGCGCGATCCCTCATCAGCAGTGCGCGGTTCCTCATCAGCAGTGCGCGGTTCCTCATCAGCAGTGCGCGGTTCCACGTCAGTCAGCTCCGCTGACAGCCTTCCCCGGGAAGGATCCTTATATGTACCAAACGTAAAACACTATCCCCGCCAGGATGAGCATCACGAATTCCGATGCAAACATCAGATGATCAGACATCCTCACGTGTTCCCTGTCGATCCTTCGAAGCGGATCACCGATAGTGGGTTTGTCCACCGCCCTGCCGCCGTAATATGACGTTCCGCCGAGCCTTATCATCAGGGCTCCGGCGCATGCGCTCTCCGTCTGTGCGGAATTGGGACTTGGATGATTACGTCTGTCCCTCCTCCAGATGCGATATGCCCCCGAAGGAGAATAGTTCTTATCTGCAAGTGAAAGCAGGCCGGAGGAAACAATTATGAGCATCGCGCTTATCCTGGACGGAATGAAATTTACCGCGTCATCAGTCTTCGCGGCAGTACGGCCGAAATACTCATATCGTTCGTTTCTGTATCCCAGCATCGAATCCATTGTATTGACGGCCTTATATAACATTCCCGCAACGGGGCCGCCCAAAATCGTATAAAACAAAGGAGCGCACACTCCGTCGGATGTATTTTCGGCTACCGTTTCGACGGTTGCCCTTATGATCCCCTCCTCATCCAGATTCACGGTATCACGTCCGACTATCATGGACAGATCGGATCTTGCTCTGCATATATCATCTGCTCCAAGATCCTTCATCACGATCATGCTCTCGTCATACAGGCTCCGTGAAGCCAGTATATAACAGGTAAGGATCGCCTCCACTGCCATTCCCGCATAAGCATGACACGCATAGGCGGCCGTCAGGACAAGTGCGGTCAATCCAACAGTTACCAGAACTACAATGATCACCAGCAGACTTCCGCGACATATCAATCTCTTTTCATCTCTTATCTCCGACAGACGATCACGTCGGTACGGTTTCTTTCCACTGCTTTTCGCAGCCTTCTCCCCGGCAGAATCCCCGGCCTCGACGTCCGGATACAGCTTTTTTTCCAGAAAAGAAATAAGCCTGCCGATCCATGCTACCGGGTGGGGAATGCCGTGGGGATCTCCTATAATGAGATCAAGCACGCACCCGATCGCCAAGGCGGTCATATGATAACAGATCAATTCTTTCATTCTCTGTTTCTAATTCCAATATATACCCATCCAGATTCGGAACGATATTGTTGTAAAAATCATTAGCCGCAAGCGTACACATCACAGACATTATGTTTCCGCCATGACAGACGATCACCGCATCCTTATCACTCCCCAGAGAGGTCTTAATGATATGGGCAAACGTGCGCATGCTTCTCTCTATCAGCTCATCCATGGACTCTCCGCCCGGGATCCTGTCGCGCCCACCGCTGTCGATCCACGCCTGATACCTTGGATCACCATCCATTTCAATATGAGTGTGACCGTCGAGAATGCCGAAATCCAGTTCCTTAAGGTCATCGATCACGGTCATGTCCTTACTGTCAAACAGAAGTCCGGCTGTCTCCTTCGCCCTTATCATGGGACTCGTAAAAAGTAAAAATCTATCACCCGTGATCCTGCGGATCCCGTTACGTGCATTAAGGGTATCGGCTCGGCCGGCATCAGACAAGGGTTCATCACTCCGGCACCCCAGGAATCTTCCGGATTCATTTCCCTGTGTTTTGGCATGTCTTATCAAAATGCATCTTTTTTTCATGGTATAAACAAAGTAACGGCCGCGATCGAAATACTGCCCAGGACTTCACACATTGTAAGATAATACCCTGCGGTATCACCGGTAGCGCCTCCGAATTCCCTTATGACCATATGCCTGTAATACAGACTTACCGCGATCAGCGTAACAGCAATGGCAGAAGCATAAATTATCCCCAAAAAGCCAAGAGCCAAAAGTGAGATAATTATCCACGTCCACAGTGAAAAAAGCAGTCCTCCGCGCCCGCCCGAGGTCTCAGCAATTAACATTCCATCGCTCTTTGCGGGCTTTGCGGTAACGGCAAGCAGACCGCTTAAAGCTCTTGACAGCACAAAGAGAATGCAAAAGGAAAGCACGGCTTTTACGCTGCCGGAATGTACGATCACGCCTGCTGCCCCGAAAAAAGCAAGCACCGTACTGATAAGACATATGACCGCAAAAGCCCCTATATGCGGATCCTTAAGAATCTCCAGTTTTTTCTCTACTGAGCCGTAGGATCTCCGCGCATCCATCGTATCCATATAGCCGTCCAGATGGAAGCCGCCCGTCACCAGTATCGGTATCAGAACAAATACGATACCCGTTACGAACTCGGGAATCCCCGGATAGAGACACAGCCTGTAGGCAGCATAAACAAGTGCTCCCGTCACTGCCCCAACCATCGGAAAAAAGACAAGGCTGTGACCGTAATCCTCATCGCTCCATTCAAAATGCGGCATCGGAATCCGCGAATATATCGAAAAGCTTACCGCCATCCATCTTAAAAGCTTCATGATAATTTCCTGTACGTGTCCTTTGTCCTTTAACCATTATTCCTGATCCTTATATGTGTACCGCCCGGTTCTATCGCCCGGAACCGTGATTCAGGGGCAGATTACTTTTGACCCCGGCAACATATCTATAACTCTGTCTGCAAAACCCGCTATCCTGTCGTTAACCGCATTATTGAGTCTGACATACAATACTGTCTCATCATCATATCCCTCATCATCCGTTTCAAATCTGTTCGCCACAATGATGAGATCCTGCACCGCATCGGCAAGTGCCTTTATGTCAGAGACTATGCCATCCGCCGTTTCCCGCACCCAAATATCCTGATCGGATACGTTTCCCGGCCGGGCCCTGTCCGGATTGTCATACATCTCGTTACCCGCAAGGTTTGAGATGCACTCGAGCAGCACGATGCTCTGTTCGGGATCCTTTATGCATTCAATGGCTTTGTTGACGTCAAAAGGTATCTCAAGTGTGACAAAGCCCTTGCCTTCCCTCATTCGTCTGTGTCTTTCAACGCGCCCGGCAGAGGCTGCATCTGCCACCTGCATGGTGGCGACGTAATACCTGTGCTTACCCGGCAGCGACATGACCATATCCTCCGCACGTCGGGATTTGCCGCTGTCCGGCCTGCCTACGATCAAAACAGTCATCTACGGACCAAACCTTTCATAATTGTCAATCCCGGCATCTGCTCCGAACCTCGTGCCGTTTCGGTAAAGCAAATATGTCATATCAAGCAGAGGCATCAAAAGAACCGCTCCGCTCCCTTCCCCAAGGGCAAGGTCAGCGTCAATGATCCCCTTTAACCCCAGTCGGTCGAGCGCAATTGCACAGCCTTTCTCCTTTCCGACGTGGGACGCGATCATGTAGTCCCTGCATCCGGGAACCAGCACCTCGGCGCACAGGGCCGCCACCGTACTGATCAGTCCGTCCACGATCACCGGTACGTGATACAGTGCTCCGCCGATGAATACTCCGGTCAATCCTGCAATATCCAGTCCGCCCAGACTGCAAAGCGTTTCAAACGCATATTCGGGTGAGACATCGCCCGCCGCGAGACAGCACGCCTTAAGGCCGTCAGCCGACATACTGCCCGCCTTAAGGCCGTCAGCCGCTAAACTGCCTGCCTTGAGGCTGTCCGCCGTGAAACCGTCACCGATGCGCATGTTTCTCCTGTGCGCATGTCTCGCAAGGGCTTTC
Source organism: uncultured Lachnospiraceae bacterium (assembly GCA_937916415.1). Taxonomy (GTDB): domain Bacteria; phylum Bacillota; class Clostridia; order Lachnospirales; family Lachnospiraceae; genus XBB2008. The sequence goes on along the minus strand of CALGGH010000056.1, from coordinate 3,869 downwards.
TCTATGATCCTGACCTTTCTCTCAAGCCCGGCGTCATCAAGTCCCGCCCCGCGTCCCGTGACGTCCCTTGCTTCAAGTCCCAGCAGCGCACACAGTACGGCAGTGGAAGTCGTCGTATTGCCTATGCCCATTTCTCCCGTGGCGATCAGAGAATATCCATCACAGGCCAGGTCTTTGACCAGATCCACTCCCACGCTTATCGCACCGAGACACTCATCCGCCGTCATGGCATCCGTCTCCGCCATGTTTTTGGTTCCGCGGCTGATCTTTTTGTTCATGACGCCTTCAATCTTTTCGTCTGAATCGATCCCTACGTCGACGACGGATACGTCAACGGGATACGAGCTGCACATGATCCCCACGGAGCTCTTACCCTTGCCCATCAGCGAGGCAACAAGGGCGGTCACCCTGCCGTCGGACTGGGTAACTCCCTCGCTCACCACCCCGTTGTCGGCGCACATAATGACGAGCCCCTTTTTGTCCAGGTTAAAGTCAGGCGTCCCAAGTATCCCCGCGATGCGGCACAGAATCCCTTCCAGTCTCCCCAGGCCGTCTATCGGCTTGGCTATGCCGTCAAGCCTCCTGCGCGCCTGGTTCCTGGCGGCTTCCAGGGGCTTGTCCGCTTTGAAGTTGATCAGTTCCTCATAATTCACTGTTTCTTATCCCGATCATTTCATATATGGCCTGCACGTCCGGGCTCTGTCTTAAACCATCCCGATCATTTCATATATGGCCTGCACGTCCAGGCTCTGTCTTAAGGCATCAGCCAGTCTGTCGTACGTCTCCATGCTGACGTCATGATTTGCCCGCATCATGCTTACGTCCACTTCCTTGCCCGTCAGGCCCGCCACCAGGCTGATCAGGCTGGGTGCCACGCCCTCTTCGTCAAATATCCCGTGAACGTAAGTACCGTATACGTTGCCCATGCTGCATCCGCTTCCGTCCTCTGCAAAGGAAAAACGGGAGCGTTCGTCGTTTACGGTATCTCCGGCTGCCCCGGCTCCTTCCATGACTGTCGTGATGCCGTTATGTATCTCATATCCCGTTACCGCCATTCCGTTCATTTCGCCAAGCACGCCGGTCAGGTCAGAAATGCGACCCTTGTATTCCCTTATGGTTTTGTCACTGTTCATCACGGTCCTGACCGGAAGCAGGTTAAGGCCCTCCGCCCATGCACCGCTCTCAACCGCATCGGGGTCTTCTATCCGCGCTCCCAGCATCTGATATCCTCCGCAGATGCCGATCACCACTTTGCCGACCCCGGCGAATTCGGTCACGGTCCTGTCCAGTCCGCGATCCCTCATCCACTTCAGGTCAGAGATCGTGTTTTTGGATCCCGGCAGGATGATCACGTCCGGCTCCCCTGCGTCAGCAGGATCATCGACGTAGCGGACGGACACGTCCGGAGACTGTTCAAACACGTCCATGTCAGTATAATTGGATATTCTCGGGAACCTGATCACGCATACGTCAAATGCCCCCGGAGACCTGCGATCAAATCTTTCCGACAGCGAGTCCTCGTCCTCAAGCCTCACGTCCAGATACGGGACCACCCCAATGACGGGCTTTCCCGTCTTGTCCTCGAGGATCCTTACTCCGTCATCAAAAAGGCTCCTGTCCCCGCGAAACTTGTTGACGATGATCCCCTTTATGCGCTCCCTCTCATCAGGCTCAAGCAGGTCAATGGTTCCCGTCAGCTGGGCGAACACGCCCCCTCTGTCTATGTCTCCTACCAGCAGCACGCAGGCATCAGTCATCCGCGCGATGCCCATGTTGACTATGTCGTTTTCCTTCAGGTTCAGTTCTGCCGGAGAGCCGGCTCCCTCTATGACTATTATGTCCGCCATTTCCGAAAGCCGGCCAAATGCCCTCCTTATCTCGGGAATGAGCTTCGTTTTGTACTCAAAATACTCGGCTGCCTTCATGTTGCCGATGGACCTGCCGTTTACGATGACCTGTGAACCCGCGTTGTCGGTGGGCTTAAGCAGGATGGGGTTCATGATCGCCATCGGCTCCCTGTTGCAGCACCTGGCCTGCATGACCTGGGCACGCCCCATTTCGAGGCCGTCGCGGGTTACGTACGAATTGTTGGCCATGTTCTGTGACTTAAACGGAGCCACGCCGTAGCCGTCCTGCGCTAATATCCTGCACAGCCCGGCCGTGATCAGGCTCTTGCCCACGCCCGACATGGTTCCCTGTATCATGATGGTCCTTGCCCTGCGCTTACCCGTGCGCTCCGCATCCGGAATATTATTAACTGCCGCAGCCGTCTCACCGATTGCCGCAGCCGTCTCACCGATTGCCGCAGCCGCCTCACCGATTGGCGCAGCCGCCTCACCGATTGGCACGGCCTTCTCCCCGGGCAGTTTTTTATCAGCCAGCCATGGACAGAAGCCGAGCAGGCTTAAGTCCCTGCCCTCGATGCCGTAGAGCCTGCGTATGAAGCTTTCCTCAAATACCTCACCGGGAGAACCCATCCTCAGTATTTTACCGTCACCGATGGCCACCACCTTGTCGGACATGCGCATTGCCGGCTCCAGTTCATGCAGTGACATGACTATGGCCACGTTCTCTTCATCGGCAATGGTTCTTATCGTATTGAGTATGTCCAGCCTGTACCTGACGTCCAGAAAGGACGTCGGCTCATCCAGCATCATTACCTTTGGCCGCTGGGCAATGGCCCTGGCCAGCATGACCCGCTGTCTCTGTCCGTCACTGATCCTGTCAAAGAGCCTGTCAGCGACCTCCATGGTCCCCGTCATCCCTAAGGCGTGATCGATCTCTGCCACGTCCCCGGGGCTAAGCCTGCCGAACCTGCCGGTATAGGGATGCCTGCCCATGCTGACCACTTCGCGGCACGTCATCATCCTCGGCCGTACCGATGCGGTCATGACCACGGACATGTTCCTGGCCTTATCCAGCACGTTCATTCCCGACATGTCCCGGCCATCCAGATAAGTGCACCCGCCGCGCGCTTCGAGCTGTCCGGACAGGGTCCTTAGCAGGGTGGACTTGCCGCTGCCGTTAGGCCCTATGAGCGTTACTATCCTGCCGGCTTCTGCCATGAGGGTTATCCCGCGGATCAGGTCCGCGTCATATCCTATGGTCAGTTCTTCCGTATTCAGTATTTGTCCGGCCACGGCCTGATCATTTGGCATGTCGGGTTCTCCCTAGCATCATCCATATCACTACGGGCACCAAAAGCACGGCGGTAACCGAGCTTATGCTCACCTCGGTAGGTGCAAATACGCTCCTGGCGATGCAGTCACACATGAGCGTCACTGCCGCCCCGCCCAGGCAGCACGCCGGTATCATCACGGAGGGCGAGGACGTCCTGACCAGATTGCCCATCAGGTGCGGTATGGCCACTCCGACAAAGGATATCGGACCTGCAAAGGCGGTCACCGAGGCGGCCAGCAGGCTGGAAACGACTATCAGCAATGCCTTGAGTGCGCCCACGTTCACGCCCATGCTGTCGGCATATGCCGGTCCCAGCCTGTACGCGCTCATTGGCTTGATCATGCACGTCGCCGCCGCAATGCACGCCATGGCCACCGCGCTCATTATCCTGACCTGCGTCATGTTGATGCCGTTCAGCGATCCCATCGACCAGTTATGCAGGTTGACTATGTTGGAATCATCGGCAAACGTCACGACGAAATCAGTGACCGCAGAACATATGTATCCGATCATTATCCCGCAGATCACGAGTATGCTCATGCTCCGTGTCCTGGACGAGATCATCAGGACAAAGGACATGACCATGAGCGCACCCACAAAGGCAGAAACGATCATGCCCACGGAGCCGATGCTTCGTCCCCTTGAAAGGGCAAATATGAGCGCAAGAGCAACCGTAAGCTTGGCGCCCG
>CALGGH010000055.1 GCA_937916415.1 uncultured Lachnospiraceae bacterium | reverse complement strand
ACGACGTGATGCTTGTCGGCAGAGTCGATCTTCTCGAAGCGTGCCTTTACGTCTATGTCCTCGGTCACGTTCGTATACTCCCTGTCCCATCCGAGGAAGGTATAACCTGCCCTGGCAGGCGAAGGACTCGGCGTGGCTGCGTTTCCGCCATAAGTAACGGACTGAACGTCAAACTCCACGATGCCGGCGTAATTGCCTTCGTCGTCATACTCTTCCACCAGGAACCTGACCGTGCAGACGTCTCCGTCATACAGGGCCGTGAAATACGTGGTGCCCGTGATCGGGTACGCCGGAACGTCAGTAAGCGTCGATCCGTTAAGGTACCATCCCTTAAACACAAATCCCTCATGACTGGGAGCCGGGCTGGGATCCTTGGCATGCTCGCCATTGTTGACGTCCTGTATGTCATAATAGGTCGAGGCATCCTTGCTGTCCGTAAAGTAAACCTTAAAAGGGATCACGGCCGCATGCGCCGACAGATACGGATATGAGTTGGCGTAGTTGGTAGCGCTGGATACCTCCGGAGCATATAATTCAACGTTTCTGGACACCTCTGAATTAGACCTGTAAGGGTTAAGGGCATCTTTGACCTCGTCGCCGCCGGCATCAACCTTATCTACGCTCACGTCGGAAACATAGCCGGAAAGAAAATCATCATATTTCCCATAAGCGGTTTGTGAATCCTTATAAAATCCATATTTTGTCAAAGCAAAAGCATCATTGGCAATGATCGTCTGTGAATTCGGAATCTGAACCTCCCTGACGTTACTGTCAAGGAATGCATCCTTCTCTATGTTGGCCAGAGTCTCCGGAAGATATACCTGATTAAGGTCATCGGTTCCTGCAAACGCCCTTTCAGGAATTGTAGTGATCTTGGACGACCCGAGTTCAACGGTCCTGACGTCATCGCAATTCATGAATGCCTCGGGATATATGCTTGTCACGTCCGCCAGTTCTTCTCCGGTAACCGTGGTGTCAGCATTTTGTCCCCTTGTCTCCAGGCACTCCACGACGGTCGTCCTGGCTCCTCCGGACAGACCGTATATGATCGATCCGTCGCAGGTAAAGTTGGATCCCGCAAAGCTTACGTCCTCAAGATTCTCGCAGTCCCTGAACGGCCTGATGCCCAGGTCGGTCACGTCTCCCGAAACAGATACGTTTTCAAGCTTCTTGCATCCAAAGAATGCATAGTCTCCGATCTCAGTTCCCCCGGTCATGTCAAAGGATTCGAGATTTTCAAGACCGGCAAAGGCATACGGTTCAACCGTCTGAACTGAATTGAGCTTAACGGACTCTAAGTCCTTATTGGCCCCGATCGCATTGACGCCGTCATCGGGGATTTTAAGGCCAAGGTCATCCAACAGATAATATCCATCTGCATCCTTCAGATAATTCCTGTCATCATCAACGATTTTTCCGTCATCACCTATGTTGGAGAATAGTCCGGATTTGATGGACTCCACTCCATACGGAACGTCCAGTGAACGAATGCTGTTTGCACAGATGGTCTGATCCTGAGTAAGCGTTGCCGTCCCGCTGTCGAAGTTATTGGCAACCACGGCATTCAGGTTTTTGAGGTCGTCCTCCGACATGAAGGGATATGCTGCCAAAGCCTTGGTCACGGATGCGCTGCTGCCGTCCCCATAGGCGCTGTTGATCGCCGTCAGATATGCCCTGGAAGGAAATGAAACGAGCTCATTCTCATCTCCGGTACTTTGCTTTTCAGGATTAAATCGTACCTGCAGGAACGTTGGCCATCCGCTGTAATAAGTGATGTACGTGGTAGGCTGAGACCCCACGTTGACGTTGTTGGCGGCATTCATCGCATATGCATACGGTGCATAATTGCCGTCAATCGCGCCAACGAAATTGAGTTCGGGTGACGAAGACAGGGCCATCTGCTTGCCGTCATTGGTCTTGCAGCTGGTGGAGTGCGTTCCCCCGCTGAAGTCCTGCGTGTCAAAGGCATCATTGCCTATGGTAAGTCCGTAATTGTACGGCTCCGTGAAATACACGGTTTTAAGGTTGTGACATCCCTTGAACGCGCCGTCACCTATCGTCTGCACCGATCCGGGAATATAAACCTTATAGAGGTTGCAGTTGTAAGCGAAGCTCTCAGGCGCTATCGTGGACACTCCGTATCCGCCCACGTTGCCCGGTATCGTGATCACGTGACAGTCGGGATCTATCTTTGAAGACACCAGGTTGTTGTTGGTGTCCACCACGAACGTGTTCTCGTGAGGCGGGTCGTCCTCACAATATACCACTATCTCGAAGCATCCCGCATTTTCGGTATCGTCATACAGGAATGCCGCGGAGTGATCCTTGGAGGTTTTATGCAGGGCCGTGTTGTCGTTGCCCTCGAAGTAAAAGCTTTCGGGCAGCGAATCGATCCAGTCGTCAACGTCGCAGGCTTCTATGCCGGTATCGTACTGAGCTGAGTCGTGATGAAGCTTGCTCATCTCCGTCGTCTCGTCATACCCGCCGGCATACTGCGACACGTCAACGTCAGGATCACCGTCTATGAGGTCAAACGTGCTGTTGTTGGCCTTTACGTAACCAAGCGAAGTGCATCCTTCGAGATAATGAACCGGCATCTTCTGGGTAAGGGTCTTGGGAAATTCCAGATATTGCAGGCCGCTGCAGTTATTGAGTGCGTCATACCCGATGACGTTCAGGCTCATGTTTGCAGCGGAGTCTCCGGAATTCTCTCCGCACATGTAGAAGTTGCTCAGTCCGCTGCAGTCCTTGAACGCCCTGTCTCCGATCGCGAACACGTGCACCGGAACGTCAAACGAACTGAGTCCGGCACATCCCTCAAATGCCGACGCGCCTATTATGGACAGGTTGGTCCAGGGATCGAGGTTGATCTCCCGCAGGTTGTTGCATCCCATGAAGGCTCCGTTCCCGATCGTGTTGAGCTGATTGGAAAAAGTCACGCCGGAAAGGGCCGTGCACCTGTAGAAAGCATAATCGCCGATGCCGGCCATTTTCTCTCCTATGGTCAGGTTGCGCAGGTTGCCCATGTTGTTGAACACGCCGTAATCCGGATTCGTCGTGATGGTGGAACCGCTGGTGACGGTCGTGGGCTGCGTAACCGTCCAGGTGCCCGTGTCGTTGCCCGCGCTGTCAAGCTTGGCCTGAACCGTCTGCATGCCTATGTACCTGACCTCGCACTGATACACGCGCTGGACGGCGGCATCGGTGGAATTCAGTATTGAAACGAATCCGTCCTCGTCCGTAAGCACGGGATCTCCGCCCTTGTTCCAGTAGAACAGTTCGACGTCCACTCCGCCGGGAGACCAGGTCTCCACGTTGTCTATGAAGCAAGGAACGTATGACTTGACGTATATGGGAGTGAGCTGATAATAAGCCTTTTTGTTGAGGTTCCAGTCTCCCGTCAGGTTGCCCAGCTCGTCCGTTCCGGTCACCTCAAATTCGGCATAGGTCTGCACGTAGCAGTCCTCACCGTAGCTGATCTCTCCGAATCCCGTGCCTTCGTTGGCCGGAATGCTGCCGACGCTGGAATACGGGAAAGAAATGACGCTGGTGGTATTTGACCAGACCTCGTCTATGGCATCGTTGACGGAATAATCGATGGAACAGGTATCCATGACGTTTGCAGTGGCTGGAATGCCGGACGTCACGAAGCCGGCCTGGATCGGATGATAGTTTTCGACCTTGTAGGCCAGCCCCTGCAGCGTGTCGCTCTTCTGTGCGGCGGACAGATAATACAGGAACTTGCCGCTTTTGTTCACCGCGCAGTACGAGAACCGGCCGCTGGACGTGTTGGAGGCATATGCGTAATATGCATCCACGTAGTCAGGTATCACGAGGGATCCGCCGGAATCCACGGCACTGCTCTTAGCGCCAAGTATTACGGCATAGTAATCGGTGGAAGCACTGTCTTCCTTGACAAAGGCAAACTGATAGGTCATGGTCTCATCAACGTAGACCTGTTCATCGGGATCAATGTACGGAACCTTGCTCCGCCATGTTGAATCGGCAGTCTGACCATTTATCTGGTCATAAGTGCTGTTATGAGAATCAGCATAATGTACGGCCCTGACGATGTTTATGTCATTGCCGGCAT
>CALGGH010000054.1 GCA_937916415.1 uncultured Lachnospiraceae bacterium | reverse complement strand
ATCAAGGGGACGGTTCTTTTGATCAATCTGCTGATACAGGTGACCATCAATCGACCACGGCACAGATTGATCAAAAGAACCGTCCCCTCGATCATGTTGATCAAAAGAACCGTCCCCGTGATCAAATTTGCCCTTGGCGGCAAGCAATGCGACGACAATGACGAACACGATCAGGCACAGGCTGGCGGTCAATCCAACCCCTCCAAACAGGCTCCAAACCTGCGCGTAAACGGTCACGCAGGTAAGCCCCGCCAGGATTCCGGCCAATGCGTCCGGCTTGTACGAAGCATCAATAATGCCGGCCCTGCGAACAACCGTGATCGCAAAAAGACCGGCAAAATACGTCGTAAACAATATGTAGATCCATATCAGAATCACAGACAGCATATTAAACAATCATCATCCGAAGGCAGCGTCATCCGTGTTCATTGACCAGTCGGACAGCGCTAGGGAACTGCCTTAATCAACATTTTCCCAACCATGCATTTTAATCACCTGGCGGTCGGCGCAAAGCAATCGTCCACCGGATGATTTGCGCCGCACGGGTAACTCTTTAATCAGCGTTTCCCTATGTATTCCGCACAGGTCATCCCGGTGACGGCCTTTAAGTCTGCTTCCACCATCATGCGGACAAGACCGTCAAAATCAACCTTGCGCTTCCAGCCGAGTTCCTTTTCGGCAAGCGAGGGATCACCCCACAAAAACTCCACCTCGGCAGGACGATAAAACTCCGGATTGACGTCCACGAGCAGCCTGCCGGTCGCGGCGTCATATCCCTTTTCATTTACGCCCTCGCCTTCCCACCTGACGGAAACGTTCAGCTTGCCAAATGCCTTTTCAACGAATTCCCTGACGGTATGAGTTTCATTGGTGGCAAGCACGAAATCCCTGGGCACGTCATTCTGAAGGATTCTCCACATGCCTTCCACGTAATCGCCTGCGAATCCCCAGTCCCTCTTGGCATTCATGTTGCCGAGCGAAAGCTTCTCCTGATTGCCTGCAATGATGTTGGCTATGGCCAGCGTGATCTTGCGGGTAACGAAATTCTCGCCGCGTCTGGGCGACTCATGGTTAAAGAGAATGCCGTTGCAGGCGAACATGTTATAGGACTCCCTATAGTTGACCGTGATCCAGTACGAATACAGCTTGGCCGCTCCGTAGGGGCTCTTGGGATAAAAAGGAGTCTTCTCGCTCTGGGGGGCGGTTTCGGGAATGCCTCCGAAAAGCTCCGAAGTGGATGCCTGATAATACCTGCAGTTGCCTCCGTTGACGCGAAGGGCCTCCAGCAGCTTAATGGTGCTCACGCCGGTGGCTTCAGCCGTGTACTCCGGCACCTCGAACGAAACTCCCACGTGGGACTGTGCAGCCAGGTTATATACCTCCGTAGGCTTGATCTCCGCGATCAGCCTCATCAGGTTGCTCGAATCCGTCGTATCCGAATAGTGCAGGAAAAACTTGACGTTGTAATATTCCGACCTGATCACGTGGTCTATCCTGGCGGTGTTGCTTATCGAATGCCTCCTGACCAGGCCATGTACCTCATAGCCCTTGTCGAGCAAAAGCTCTGCCAGATAAGAACCATCCTGTCCGGTTATTCCCGTTATAAGCGCTACGTTTCTCATCGAATCTCCTTTTATCTGATCAGCCGGCCAGTTCGGACTTCACGTACGGCTCTATGGCGTCATGCCAGTCTGCAAAGGCGTAGCCTCCGGTCAGCCTGAGCATGTAGTTATCCAATATCGAATAATGCGGCCTGTTGGCTGGCGCACCATACTCCTCACTCGTGATGGGAATGATCCTGGTCTTTGATCCCGCGAGCCTCAAAACCTCCGTCGCAAAATCCGCCCAGGAGCAGCTTCCCTCACAGGTGCCGTGGAACAGTCCGTAATTCTCCGTGTCGAGCAGGCTGACCACTGCCTTCGCAAGTTCCGTCGCCGAAGTAGGTGATCCAAACTGATCATTCACCACGGTGATTTCATCACGATCCTGCGCAAGCCTCATCATGGTCCTGGCAAAATTCTTGCCGTCGCCATACAGCCATGCGGTCCTGACGATATAATGCCTGGCGGCAAATTCCCTGACGAAGTTTTCACCCTCAAGCTTAGAAGCGCCATACACGCTCCTGGGACCCGTCGGATCAAACTCGACGTAAGGCCTGGTGCCCTCTCCGTCAAACACGTAATCCGTGGACACGTGCATGAGCCTGGCTCCGGTTTCTGTAGCAGCTATCGACAGATTCCTGGGGCCGATCGCGTTGATCCCGTATGCCAGGTCGACCTGCGTTTCACATGCGTCCACGTTGGTATGCGCGGCGCAGTTGATGATCGCGTCCGGGCGCACGTCGCGAACGAATTTCATCACGGCATCCACGTCCGTGATGTCGAGTTCCGCCACGTCCGTATTGACAACTTCCACGTCAGGGCGTGATGCGTATTCAATGTTTACCGCACGGCCCAGTTGGCCGTTTGCTCCGGTTACGATTATCTTCATGTGTGTCTCTTCCTATCTCCGGTAAGGCATAAACATAAGCGATCAGCGGATGCCGAGCCTGTTGAGTGCCGAGAAAATGCCTCTGAGTGACGCCCTCGTGATGTTGGAGCTTACTCCGACTCCGTACGTCGCCTCGCCGGTATCAGCATTAAGCAAATGTATGTATGCTGCGGCCTGTGATTCGGCACCTGCCGAAATTGCATGCTCGTCATAGTCAAGGATCTTGACGTTGCATCCGAGCGTTTCCTTGAGTCCGCGGATCGTTGCGTCCAGAGGTCCGTTGCCGACAGCGTCAAATGACTTCTCGACCCCATCGTCAGTATACCTGACGTGCACCCTCGTATCGAATTCTGAATCGATGTCGTCGCTCAGGTCGTCCACCTTCAGCTTGCGGAAATGTATGGGTTCCTTTTTGTTCAGGTACTGCTGCCTGAATGCTTCCATGATCTGCTCGGGAGCGACCTCACCCTGCTTCTCCGAAAGCGCCTGAATGACGTTGGCGAATTCCCTGTGCATGCTCTTGGGCAGCTTGAAGCCAAAGTAAGTGTCCATGATGAAGGCAACGCCGCCCTTGCCGGACTGCGAATTGATGCGGACGATGGGCTCGTACTCCCTGCCGATGTCCGCGGGATCAATGGGCAGGTAAGGCACTTGCCAGATGTCTCCGCCCCTTTCCTTCATCGCCTTGACCCCCTTATTGATGGCATCCTGATGTGAACCGGAAAAGGCCGTGAACACCAGCTTGCCGGCATAGGGATGTCTGGGGTGAACCGCTATCTTGCAGCACCTTTCGTATATCTCAATTGACTCATTTACGTTCTCGATGGCAAGCTCAGGATCGATGCCCTGACTGAACATGTTGTAAGCGACGTTGAGCACGTCCACGTTTCCGGTACGCTCGCCGTTGCCAAAAAGGGTTCCCTCAACCCTGTCGGCGCCTGCCAGAATGGACAGCTCCGCTGATGCCACTCCGGTACCCCTGTCATTGTGAGGATGCACGCTAAGTATAACAGAATCCCTGTGTGCCAGATGCCTGCTCATCCATTCGATGCGGTCCGCAAACACGTTGGGCGTGGTCATCTCCACCGTCGAAGGCAGGTTGATTATGATCGGGTCTTCAGGAGTCGGTCCCCATTCCTCGATCACCGCGTCACACACTTCAAGCGCATAGTCAAGCTCGGTGCCCGTAAAGCTCTCGGGCGAATATTCAAGGATGACCTTGCCCGGGAATTTGGCGGCATGCCTCTTGACCATCTTAACGCCCTCTATGGCGATCTGCTTGATCTGCTCACGGTTCATGTTGAACACGACGTCACGCTGCAGCGTGGACGTCGAATTGTATATGTGAACGATCGCCTGAGGACAGCCCTCTATGGAGTCAAAGGTTCTCTCCAGCAGTTCCTCACGGCACTGGGTAAGTACCTGCACCTTCACGTCATCGGGAATGAGCCTGCGCTCGATCAGCTGACGCAGGAAGTCAAATTCTATCTGGCTGGCAGCCGGAAACCCGACCTCGATCTCCTTAAATCCCAGCTTGACCAGATACTGGAAAAACTCAATCTTCTCATCAACCACCATGGGATCGATAAGCGCCTGATTGCCGTCTCGCAGGTCCACGCTGCACCAGATGGGGGCCTTGGTTATCTCTTTGTTCGGCCACTCCCTCTCAGGATAGTCAACGACAGGATTCTTTTGGTATCTTTTGTAGTTCAACATGTTGCTCCCTTTCATAAAGTTATGAGCCCGCTGTTGGTCAGCGGGCTCGCATGATTCTCATTCTCCCAAACCGGACTCGATGGCATTTACAAGGGAATTAAGAGCTTCCTCCTCGTCCGCCCCGTCGCAATGTATCTCTATCTCATCTCCGCACTTTACGCATGCACCCAGAACGCTCAACACGCTTTTGGCATTGGCCGTATTTTCTCTGAAAGTAAAGGTTATCAGTGACTTAAACTGCATAGCCTCCTTGCAAAGAACCCCGGCCGGCCGAAGATGAAGGCCCGTTGGATTCTTGATCGTAACTTTCTGGCTAACCATTTATGTGTACCCCTCCAATATCATAAATATATCATTTTGTCAGAATATTATCAAGTCTCGGCAAGATCAAGTCTCACCTGATCGGTAAGAATGAACCACACCTGAACGGGTGCGACCGTCTTTACCGTTCTGCCCTCATATGAAAAGCTAAGCGTGACGTGATAGTTGTCGCCAACCATGTCCTCCTGATCAAGAATGCCCGACAGGTCGGCCGTGGCCGTTATCTGTCCCTGGTCCATGGCAGCGAGAGTCTGCGAAAGTCCCCTCAGGGTCACGGCATAAGTTCCCTCCGGATCTACCACCCGGACTGCATATCCCTCAGGCACGTTCTCCCATACGACGTCGCTCACGTCCAGCCTGAAGCTCCGCGACGTGACCTCCTCAATGGATACCGTAACGGTCACGTTGCCGTTAAACGTCGCGTCAGCCAGCTTGATCGAATTAGGCAGGTACTTGCTGACGTCAACCAGCGTCTGCATGTCGCCGCTCTGTCCGGTAATGTTGATGGGTTCCTCTATCTCAAGGGTCTCAAGCGATGACAGGATCGAAGACTTGCCTGCCACCAGGATCGTCTCCGGATCGGCAGTGATGGTGCCGGTCGCCTCATATCCGTCAGCCGGAACTCCGGTAGTGGTAAAGGATAGTCCGATGCGTTTGGTCTGCAGCATCTCAACCTTGACGCGCACGCTGTTGATGTTGGAGGTGATCGTGCCGGACCTGATCGTATTGCCCTCGGCATCCATCAGCACGATGTCGGCATCCGTCAGGATGTCCTGAGTAAATCCGGTAACCGACACGCTGGCCTCCGCCCTGACAACCTGGTCAATGATCGATTCCGGACCCGATATCCGTATCTGGTTCTCGTCGGCGGTGATCTCGCCTATCATGTATCCGTCACTGGCAGTGCCGATCGTGACGGTTGACAGCGCCAGCGTCTTGGACTGCTTGGTCTCGATCATGAGCTGCACGCTGTCGAAGCTGCCCTTGATGCTCTCAAGCTGCGAATTATATTTGTTGGTGCCAAACGTGATCGGCACGGTATTGGCTGCGGTCAGGTTTCTGAAGTCGGCCTCCGCATATACGTTTTCCGCACTAAGGGAATCAATGATCGACCTGGGCGCGCGTATGGTCACGGTGTCCACCACGTCGGTTTCATCCTCGATCTCATATACCCTGCCGGCGTCCGTTATCACGTTGGTGTTGAGCAGCTTGACCTTTACGTTGCTGATGCGCAGCGAAGTGGTGGGATCGTTAATGTTGGTGACCACCAGCCACAATATCAGCGCGAACACCACGGAGCCAAGTTTGAGGCCCCAGTTCGCAAATATCCTATTCTTCATTTGCGGCCTCCCCCTTGCCCCTGTTCTTTCTGATCTTGCGTTTCTTGGGCTCTTCCACCGGCTTGTTCTGTATCTCGCTCAGGCGTTCCTTGAGCCTCTCAGGATCGCGTATCGTCTCAAGGACTCCCTTATACGCTACGGAAATCGTACCGGTCTCCTCTGACACTATCACGGTCATGGAGTCCGTGGCTTCGGAGATGCCCACGGCTGCCCTGTGCCTCGTGCCCAGATGCTTGGGCAGGTTCATGTCATCCGAAAGCGGCAGATAGCAGGTCGCGGACCTGACCCTGTTGCCGCCTATGATCACCGCTCCGTCATGCAGCGGAGTGTTTTTTTCGAAGATGTTGATCAGCAGCTGGCTGGTCACCGCGCCGTCCACCTCGATGCCGGTGCGGTCGTATTCCTCCAGGCTCTGATTCTGTTCTATGACGATGAGGGCACCCGTCTTGACCTTCCCCATTTCCACGCAGGCGCGGGTGATCTCGTTGATGGTCTTGTCACTGAACCTGCCTTCATCCCTGGCCGTCACCTTGATGTTGTCGGAGACAAAACTGCTGAAGAAATTGTTTTCCCCCAGGTCCTCCAGGGCCTTGCGAAGCTCGGGCTGAAGTATCACGACTATGGAAATGGCCACAACGTTCAGGGCGTTGCGAACCAGCCAGATGACGGTGTTCATGCCGGTGATTTCGGCAATAAGAATAAAAGCCAGTATCACCAATGCTCCCTTAAACAGTGACCAGGCTTTCGTTTTCCGCAGCCATTTCAAGATGTGGTAGATCAAAAAAGAAATGATCAGTATCTCTATGAAATCCGCGACGTGCATGCGCGGAAGATGCAGATCCTTTATGTTAGTTGTCAGTAATTGAACTATCTGCTGCAACTCTATTCTTCCCTGACTCTCTTTTTGCTTGAATTGATCCTCTTAACCTTCTTGTGGGTGTTTGGCACCGTGACCTTGGGAACTGCCTTAACGTAATAATAATACTCGTCGTCCTCAAACTGCAGCTTTTCGGTGCGCGAATAATCGACATGGAAGAAAAGGAACTGCAGCACCAATCCTACCAGCGCCGCAAATATCGAACCCATGATCAGGCTTCCGCCCGATATGTGCGTGTCAAAAATAATGTCAAAGACCAGTATCAGGACGATGTCGGCGATAATGCCTACGCCGATCGCGACATACCATGAGTAAAATACCCTGAGCCTGCTTATCGCATATACGATCAGAATGGTGATGGCAAATGCGCACACCACCGCCAGCATGGGCTTGTTGCTGATCACCGTGTCGATGACGTACTTCAGCTTGGTCGTCATCTCCTCCTCGGCAAGGGAACTGATGGACCCGGCCCCGTTAACCAGTGCCTCCAGCACGTAATACACTATCACGCCGCAGCCGACCGATACGGCCGAAAAGGGTCCTCCGAGAAGTCCCGCCGCGACCGGCATCACGTAAGGAATGCCTATCACAAATGACACCGGAGTAAGCAGGACCGTGATGGTGTCCTTGGGAGAAAACCTAAAGTAAAGCAGGAAGAGTATCACAAAAAGGGCGGCAACCACCAGAAAGCACTCCAGCGACAGCTTGTACACGTGCAAAAGCACAAATGCGGCCGCGATCACGACCGTAAAATTCAGCGGCATGAAGGAACACATAAGGGCCGCCATCAATACTATGGCGGCATTGTTAAGCCTGGGCATATATCCAAGTCTCTTATTGATGATGAGCAAGCACGTCAAGCTCAAAAGGAATTTAATGACCGGCAGCACAAACGCTTCATATTGGCTGTAAAAACGTTTGATCGCCTGCCTGGCCATGACCAGCGACGTCATAATGTCCTCCGTAATGTTTATGGTTCCAGCGCAACGCACTTAATGTAAGTCTTCGCCAAAATTCTTGGAAAGCTTGTTCAGATTATGCACGTACATGCGCAGATTCTTGCGGGCGACCGCATATTTATAGGCAAACACTATGTAAGTGATCGCCGAATACACGCCCACAAAGATCACGTATTTGATCAATATGTCCTTTGCATATTCCAGCAGGTCCATCTTGTATATCTCGATCATGAACTTCTCAAAATCATACAGGACGTATCCGCCCATAACTATTCCAAAGACGATCGTAGCGGCCACGATGCTTTTGAGCACCTCCCAGCCGATATAATCGCCTCTGAAAAAATGCCATATGTTTTCGTTGCTCTTCTCTTCGTTCTTTTCAAAAGAGGCGAGCCTTGTCATCAGAACTATTCTCTCGGGATCGAGCATGTCTAACCTCGGGCCTGAATGATCAGCTAAGGAATCTCATCTTGGGGCCGCCTGCCGAATCGTGATTGTCCTTGGCCGGAGCCTTGGGCTGCTCGTATACGTGGTTCAGTGAATTGACCATCGAGGCCTTGCATGCATCACAGAAACGTCCGCTCGTAATGGGTGCTCCGCACTTCTCGCAGCCAAGTTCCATTGACCCCTCGGAAAACTCCAGTCTCTCCTCACGGATCCACTGCCTGATCTGTCCTCCGTCTATGTCGCAGGCCTCTGAAACCTGCTTAACGCCTACGCCGGGATTATCCTGGATGTATTTCTTGACCTCCTGGAACTTCTCCTCCAGCTTCTCACGGCATGCGGGACAGATAAAAGGTCCGCTGATATGGTTAAATAGTTTTCCACATCCTCTGCAGTTTCTGACGTCCATAAGTAATTCCCCCGTTAAGTTTATTCATCTACACGCCCTTGCCTATCGACAACGTGGCAAAATATATTTTTTCAACGCCACGCGACCGCAACGTCCGCGACGCCTCATCCATCGTGGCGCCGGTGGTATAGATGTCATCAATGATTATAATCGTTTTTAATTTTACATCATTTACGCCTATTTTGAAAGCCCCCCTCAAAATATTATTCCGCTCATCGGGAGTTGCATCCTTGAGCGGGGAAGTCTTTTTGTCGCGCACGAGCAGGTCATCCCTCACGGGCACGTTCAGGAGGCTGCCAAGCTCGCGTGCGAGCAGCCCCGCCTGGTTATATCCCCTGACGCGCATTTTGCTGCGGTGTATCGGTATCGGCACGAGCGCATCGGGGTTCAGCCTAAGCAGGTCATCACCCAGTTCACCGGCCATCTTTTCCCCATACCAGGCAGCGTATTCCCGCCTGCCCTTATACTTGAAGCGGTATATCGAATCAGACACCGATCTGTACTCAAAAAGTGAAAAACCGCGATCGAAGTCATGACGCCTTCTCGCGCAGTCCTCACAGTACTCGCTTGACCTCAGCGCCTCGCTGCCGTTCAGGGGCTTGCCGCACCTGCAGCAGGTCTCTCCCCTGACGTACCTCACCCCTGTCTCGCATTCTTCACACGCCAGCGCTCCGTAAGGCTTGACGGGCCTGTCACATATCGGGCATCTTCTGGGGAAAACCAGGCTCAGCACCATGTCGCGAGCTTTGTTCATGTTATTGGTCCTATTCACGTAAACTCCCTTATCCTGAGCTCCAGGCCGGTTTTTCTCAGCGTCTCGTGGGCATTGTCCACCATTCTCCTCACCACGTCCTCACTGCCCAGGATCATCACGCATTTTTGCGCCCTGGTGATCGCCGTATAGAGCAGGTTGCGGTTCATCAGCTGAGGAGCGGTATGAAGCAGCGGAATGATGACCGCGGGGTACTCGCTGCCCTGCGACTTGTGTATCGTCACGGCATAAGCCAGCTCCAGTTCATCCATGTGCATGGAATCATAAGTTACCTGTCTGCCCTCCTCGTATTCGACGATCATGGTCCTTTCGTCCGAATCTATGCGAACCACGCGTCCCAGGTCACCGTTAAAAACTCCCGTACCCGATTGGACGGCAATGCCGTATTTTCCGGGCACGGACCATTCCATCTGATAGTTGTTCCGAATCTGCATCACCTTGTCGCCATCGCGAAACCTGACGTTGCCCGATTCCAATTCCTTTTTTTCTCCGGAGGGAGGATTGACGTATTCCTGCAAAATCCCATTGAGAGTCTCCACCCCCAGCGGCCCCCTGCGTGACGGAGTCAGCACCTGCATTTCAAACGGGGTCGCTCCGACGTACTCCGGGAAGTTGCCCATGCGCCCGGTGATGAGTTCAACCATGTGCTTGTATATCACGCGCACGTCTTCCCTGGGCAGAAAAAAGAAATCCTTGCCGGCATTATCCAGCCTGGGATACTTGCCCCTGCGGACGTCGTGAGCGTTCATGATGATGTCCGAATCAGCCACCTGCCTGAACACCTCGGTCAGCTGCACGACCCTAAAGGCGCCCGAAGCTATCAGGTCCCTAAGCACCTGTCCCGGTCCTACGCTGGGAAGCTGGTCCACGTCCCCGACCATGATGAGGCGCGTGCCGGGAACGATCGCGCACAGCAATGCCTTAAACAAAAAAACGTCCACCATGGACATTTCATCCAAAATGATGACGTCCGCCTCCAGCGGATTGTCCTCATTGCGTTCAAACCTGGCTGCATTTCCGTCTTCATCAGGCGCACCGTTTAGCTCAAGCATGCGATGGATGGTCCTGGCTTCGTAGCCCGTGGCCTCGGTCATTCGCTTCGCCGCCCGTCCCGTCGGTGCAGCCAGCATTATGTCCAGCCCTTCATCCACGAAATACCTGATCATCGCGTTGATCGTGGTCGTTTTGCCGGTGCCCGGGCCGCCCGTCAGGATCATTATCCCCTCTGTGGCCGCAGCCCGCACGGCTTCCCTCTGCATGCCGTCAAAATACATGTCCAGTTCCTTTTCCAGTTTAGATATCCTGGAATCCAGATCATCTGCGGCGTCTTCACGACGTGACTGAGGAACCGATGCGCTGTCCGGCGCTTCCTTGGCAAGATGCAGATTCAGGTCCGAGATCAGCTTCGCGCAAGTCAATTCCGCGTAATAGAATTCGGGAGCATATGCATGCAGGTCATCGTCATCCGTCTCGTCCTTAATGATGATGCGTCTCTCGACGGCCAGGTTGGTGATCCCCTCGGCGATCAGGTCGGCAGGAAGGTCCAGCAGCCTGCAGCACCTTTCCTTCAGGTCATCCACGGTCAGGTACATGTCGCCTTCACCGGCCGCTACCGCCAGCTCGTACAGGATTCCGCTGGCTATCCTGTATTCCGAATCCGCCTCCAGTCCGGCTGCCCTGGCTATCTCATCCGCAGTCTTGAAGCCTATGCCCCTGACCTCTTCTGCCAGTCGATAGGGATTGGACTTCATGACCGCATATATCTCTTCACCAAAGACGTCATATACCTTTACAGCCATGTTTATGGACAGCCCGTATTTCTGCAGAAACATGATGGCCGCCCTGGTCTCGCTTTTTTCCCTGAACTGTACGGCGATCTCGCGCGCCTTGCGCTCGCTTATGCCCTTGACCTCCGAAAGGCGCTCGGGTTCCCTGTCCAGGACGTCACCGATCAGTTCTCCAAAATGAGCAATTATCCTGTCCGCCAGGATCGCTCCTATGCCCTTGATCGCTCCGGAGCCCAGGTATCTCCTCATGCTCTCCGCATCACCGGCAGACTGCCTTTCATACGACGATACGTTAAACTGTTCGCCATACTTGGGGTGCATGGTCCATTCGCCCTCTATGACGGCGCCCTCTCCGGGATCGATCCCGGGCAGCGCCCCAACGCACTGCATGTCTCCGTCACTGCATACGAATTCAAACACCGTGTATCCGTTGCTTTCCTTGCGGAATATTACTTTTTCGACGTAACCTTTATATCGTTCCATTTTGATCAAGGGGACGGTTCTTTTGATCAACTTTGATCAAGGGGACGGTTCTTCTGATCAATTCTGATCAAAAGAACCGTCCCCATTCATCCAATCAAAAAATATCCTCGTTCACGTTATCATTCATCGACGGAAATGATTCCGTTTGCCGCAGCGTTTTCAGCCAATTCACCGGCATCCGGTTCTGCGCCGTCATCGTAAGATGCCCCGGTAGCGGCTATTTCTCCGGCGACAGGTTCTGCACCGTCGGTTCCGGCGGTGACAAGTTTCACGGCATCCGATCCCTCAGCGGCGGATTCATCAGAGACGGGCGTGACGCCGGTCTCGATCTCTTCAGGCGTAACCACGCCTATGCCCAGATTGCGCTTCAGCTGCTCATAGAGCTGCATGGCGAGCGAATTATTCTCACCTGACACGCTCTTCTCGGAAATCTCCTGTATCAGGTTGTCGGAAAACATGTTGACCATGTTGCCTGCATAGCTGCCATCGGAAGACGTGCCGAAAAGGTTGACGGACTTATCCACCTCCTTATAGACCTGCTCCCAAAGAAAAGCCTCGAACTGCTTGCAGGCTCCGAGCAGCTCGTCATCGGTGGAATCCTTGGTCAGGCTGCTGATGGCGGATCCCGTCTGATTAGCCGCGTTCGTGGACTTGGCATTGTCTATGAGATTGCTTGCATAGCCGGTAAGGGCTGATACGTCAAGATCGGACATAATGCGCTCCTAATTATCTATATTATCTCTTGAGGTTATTGGCGGTATCCATCATGGAATCCGTCGTGGTGATGACCTTGGAATTCATCTCGTATGCACGCTGTGCAACGATCAGGTTGACCATCTCATCGGCAACGTACACGTTTGAACCCTCGAGGTATCCCTGCACGATGCGGCTGCGCTGCACGTTGTTGTTGGTGGCCTCGTTGATGGCAGCTCCACTAACGGGGCTCACGCTCCAGAGCGTGTCGCCATATCTCTCAAGTCCTGCCGGATTCTGGAACTGATACGTGCCGATCGTGATGTTCAGCGACTGGGGATTGTTGTTGGCATCGGGATACATGAGCTCACCCTGCTGGGTAACCGTGATTCTGTTGATCATGTAGGTATTGTTCAGCCTGATGGCCCTGTTCTGCGTATCCATCACGGGATTGCCTTCGGAATCACACAGAACTATGGTATTGCCGTTTCCAAGTGACCAGTTGAAATCACCGTTTCTGGTATATCTGACGGTACCGTCCGCGCAGCTGACCGCGAAGAATCCGTCTCCCTCAATCGCAAAGGCGGTATCTGATTCGGATGCGAGCAAAGAGCCCTGGCTATGCAGGGAATTGATCGATGATACCCTGGTACCGAGGCCTACCTGAGATGAGGTCGGTTTGGTGGCTCCGTTGGCGGTCGTGGTCTTGGTCTGCAGCGTCTGATAGAGCAGCGACTTAAACTCTGCCACCTGGGCCTTATATCCTACCGTATTGACGTTAGCCAGGTTGTTGGCTATCGTGTCCACGTTGGTCTGCTGTGCGTTCATTCCGGTTGCGCCGGTCCATAAACTACGTACCATTTAAGTCTCCTTTCCGGTTCCGCTGCGCCGGATCATGGCTGCCGGATCCCTTCACCCATGCGGTGAGGTCGTCAGGTCACCTGCAACTATCAGCCATAACCACACACCCGGGACCATCACCTGCAACTATCAGCCATGACCACACGCCCGGGACCATCACCTGCGGCCATCAGCCATGGCCATCACCTGCGGCCATCACCTGCGGCCATTACAGCCGTCCTAACTGGATGGCCGTATCCAGTGAAGAATCAAACGTCTGGATAAGCTTCTGATTGGCTTCATAGGATCTCTGGATCGTGATCATGTTGACCATCTCCGTCACGATCGACACGTTGCTCTGTTCCAGGTATCCCGAAAAAATCTGATAATTGGCCGGCTGCTGTGCGGCACCCTCCACGGGCTCGTAATAGTTCTCCCCGTACTTGGCCAGATAATCATAATTGGCAAAATCCGTAACTCCTATCGTGGCAATCAGGGTATCTCCCTGATAGACCTGTCCGGCACGGTTTATCACGGTATCGGCCAGGGGATTGATCGTGATGTGCCGGCCGTTGCTGCTTAAGACAAAATCGCCCTCCGGTGTCTTGAGATTGCCCGCAGCATCCACGGTAAAGTTGCCGTCTCTCGTATATTTAACTGAAGTCTCTCCGGATTTGTTGGTAAATTCGATGTTAAAGAATCCCGTGCCTCCGATGGCCAGGTCAAAAGTGTTGCCGGTCTCCTTGAATGAACCTTCGGACCAGTCAACGTAGTTTTCGCCTATTTTGACTCCGGGATTGATGACGCCCATGCGGCGCGGCAGGTTGCCGGCCTCGCTCACGTCCTTGATCTTGTATGCAAGCACGTCGTCAAAGGCCTGCGCCGTGGCGCCCTCCTTCTTAAAACCGTTGGTGTCAAAATTCGCGATGCTGTTAGCCACAGTATCCAGCCGGTGCTGTTCGTTCAGCATTCCGGTATAAGAAGTGTATAAGCCTTTGACCATATGCGAGATCCCCTTATATTATTCTTCCCTGTACCCACCCAGGAATTCGACATACTTGCCGGTACCTATCGCTACCGCGGTCATCGGATCTTCGGCCGTCATGGTGTTGATCCCGGTACGTGAGTAGATCAGTTCCTCGAGACCCCTCAGGAGCGCTCCGCCTCCGGTGAGGACGATTCCCCTGTCGACGATGTCCGCCGCCAGCTCCGGAGGAGTTTTTTCCAAAACTCCCTTTATGGTCTCTACTATCTGTTCAGTCGGCTCCTTGAGTGCTTCTTCGGTTTCCTCGGAACTGATCTTAATCTCCTTCGGCAGTCCGGCGACAAGATTTCGTCCCTTTACGCCCATGTAATCCACTTCGGGGCGTTTGAAGCAGGTTCCTATGTTTATCTTGATGTCTTCAGCGGTGGCGTCACCGATCAGCAGGTTATGTTTCTTGCGCATGTATCTGACCAGTGCCTGATCGAAATCATCACCTGCGACCTTGATCGAATCGCTGACCACGGTGCCTCCCAGGGAGATGACCGCCACGTCAGTGGTTCCGCCGCCGATATCCACTATCATGTTCCCGCAGGGCTTGGAAATGTCCACTCCGGCGCCAATGGCTGCCGCTATGGGCTCCTCTATGATGAAAACCTCACGGGCGCCGCACTGGATAGTTGCATCCTCGACGGCCTTGCGTTCTACTTCGGTAACTCCGCTGGGCACGCAAACGGCAATTCTGGGTTTCCTGAAGTTACGCTTGCCAAGTGCCTTTTGGATGAAATACTTCATCATCTTCTCCGTAACCGTATAGTCGGAAATAACTCCCTCCCTAAGCGGCTTGACGGCGGTGATGTTGCCGGGCGTCCTGCCCAGCATCAGCCTGGCATCCTCTCCGATCGCCTGGATCTTATGAGTGTTGGAGTCGAAGGCTACCACCGATGGCTCCTTCAGCACAACTCCCCTGCCCCTGATGTAAACCAGAATGCTGGCTGTTCCTAAATCAATTCCTATATCTGTATATTGCATGACGAATTCCTTTTTCTAATATTATTGAAGATTGATCAAGCTCCCGGTTTCATTCCACAACCTTCGCAATTCTAACATCATAATATTATATAATATGGAACCCGTTTGTAAAAGTGGTTTAATTTATTTTTTAGATTTCCGTCAAATTCACCAAAAAAAGCAAACGCACTGATCCTCCGAATCCATTCGGCGGTCAATGCGTCCGTGCTATTAATCATATCGGACCGTTTGCGGGAAATCTTAACCCTTCGAAACGGTTTTCTTTTTTGGGGCCGGCACCTTGCTTTTTCTTGCGGGGGCAGGCTTCCTGTCACCAAGTATCTTCTTCAGGTACTGTCCGGTATAAGACGATTCAACCCCGGCAACCTCCTCGGGCGTACCCCTGGCAACCACCGTTCCGCCTCCGTCACCTCCGTCGGGTCCCATGTCTATGATATAGTCGGCGCACTTGATCATGTCGAGGTTGTGCTCTATCACCACCACGGTGTTGCCGCCCTCCGCCAGCCTCATGAGTATCTCAATGAGCTTGTGCACGTCGGCAAAATGCAGGCCGGTGGTCGGCTCATCCAGGATGTAAATGGTCTTGCCGGTGCCTCGCCTGGACAGTTCCGTGGCCAGCTTGACCCGCTGAGCCTCGCCGCCCGAAAGCTGCGTTGAGGGCTGTCCGAGCTTGACGTATCCAAGTCCCACGTCATACAATGTCTGTATCTTGGTGCGGATCGACGGCACGTGTTCAAAGAAGGTCAGTGCCTCCTCAACCGTCATGTCAAGTACGTCAAAAATGCTCTTGTCATGATACTTCACTTCCAGCGTCTCGCGATTGTACCTGCGTCCCTCACATATTTCACAGGGCACGTACACGTCAGGCAAAAAATGCATCTCTATCTTGACTATGCCGTCACCGGCGCATGCCTCGCAGCGTCCGCCCTTGACGTTGAAGCTGAAACGGCCCTTGGTATATCCGCGCGACTTGGCATCCGCCGTGGCAGCGAAAAGATCCCTGATCTGATCAAAAACCCCGGTGTAGGTGGCGGGATTGGACCGGGGAGTGCGTCCTATCGGCGACTGGTCTATGTCAATGACCTTGTCAAGCTGTTCCATGCCAACTATGCCCTTATGCTTGCCGGGTATCGTGCGGGCACGGTTTAAGTCGCGCGACAGGCTCTTGTTCAGTATCTCATTCACGAGAGATGATTTGCCGGATCCGGACACGCCCGTCACGCAGGTAAATACGCCGAGGGGTATGTCTACGTCAATGTTTCTCAGATTGTTTTCCCCGGCGCCCAGTATCTTAAGCCACCCGTTGGGAGTCCTGCGCACCTCGGGTATCTCTATCTTTTTTACCCCGCTTAAGTACTGGCCTGTAATGGATTCGGGAACGGCGCAGACGTCCTCGACCGTGCCTGCTGCCACGACCTTGCCGCCATGCTCTCCTGCGCCGGGGCCTATGTCCACTACGAAATCAGCCTCGCGCATGGTCTCTTCATCATGCTCCACCACGATCAGGCTGTTGCCCAGGTCACGGAGTTCCTTGAGGGCCTGGAGCAGCTTGCCGTTGTCCCTCTGATGCAGTCCGATGCTCGGCTCATCCAGGATATAGCAGACTCCGACCAGCCCCGAACCGATCTGCGTCGCCAGCCTGATGCGCTGGGATTCTCCGCCGGAAAGCGACGAAGTCGCACGTGCGAGCGTCAGGTATTCCAGTCCGACGTTTACCAGGAATCCGACCCTGGCCTTTATCTCGCGTAAGATCCGTTCACCGATCAGTGCCTGCTGTCTGGTCAGCTGCAGGTCCCGGAGGAATTTCTGCAAGTCCCTGACCGAAAGGGACGTGATCTCATATATGTTCAGGTCACCCACCGTCACCGCCAGCGACTCGGGCTTCAATCTCATGCCGTGACATACGTTGCAGGGTGAAAACCTCATATATGTCTCATATTCCGACCTTGCGGACTCGGTATACGCCTCACGGTACCTGCGATTAATATTCTCCAGCAGGCCCTCAAAGGCTATTGGATAATCGCCGGTTCCCCGCTGCCCCTTGTAATGTACGTTGACTTCCCTGGCACCGCCGTTTATCAGCATGTCCCGTACTTCCTCGGGCAGATCCTTAAACGGTACGTCCAGGCTGAACTTGTACTCCCCGGCCAGTGCCTCCAGGAGCGCATGCGAAAAGCTCTTTTTGTCCTTGCTGTTCTGCCAGCCCAGAACCTGGATCGCTCCCTGATTGAGGCTCAGCCTTTTGTCCGGGATCATGAGATCCGCGTCGAATTCCATGCGGTACCCCAGGCCTGCACACTCGGGGCAGGCTCCAAAGGGATTGTTGAACGAAAAGCTGCGTGGCTCTATCTCTCCTATGGAGATGCCGCAGTCCGGGCATCCGAAGTTCTGTGAAAAGGTGAGCAGGTCCTCCTCTCCCGTGTCAACGTACAGCAGGCCTCCGGACAGCTTCATCGCGCTCTCCTCCGAATCGGTAAGCCTGGTCTCGATGCCGGGCTTGACGACCAGACGGTCTATGACGATCTCGATGTTGTGCTTGACGTTCTTCTCGAGCTTGATCTCCTCGCTGAGTTCGTAGAGGCTGCCGTCCACGCGCACCCTGACGTATCCGCTCCTCGCGGCGCTCTCCAGGACCTTTACGTGCTCTCCCTTGCGTCCCCTGACGACAGGAGCAAGGATCTGTATCCTGGTTCCCTCGGAAAGCGCCATGATCTGATCCGTGATCTGATCGACGGTCTGTCTGGCGATCACCCTGCCGCAGTTGGGGCAGTGCGGTATGCCTGCCCTGGCGTAGAGCAGACGGAAGTAATCATATATCTCCGTGACGGTTCCGACCGTCGAACGGGGATTGTGGCTCGTGGACTTCTGATCTATGGAAATGGCCGGCGAAAGGCCGTCTATGCGTTCCACGTCCGGCTTTTCCATCCTGCCTAAGAACATGCGGGCGTAGGACGACAGGGATTCCATGTATCGACGCTGGCCTTCAGCATATATGGTGTCAAAGGCAAGGGACGACTTGCCCGATCCGGACAGTCCGGTCAGCACCACCAGTTCGCCCCTGGGTATGTCCAGGTTAATGTTTTTGAGGTTGTGTTCGTTCGCACCGCGGATCCTGATGTATTCCTTCGGGCGCATCTTGATGGATTCTGGCATTGTTTTCTCCTGATTACTCTCCATATAGTTTTTTCAGTTCAAGCATCTTGTCTCTCAGATCAGCGGCATTCTCGAAGTCAAGTTCCGCGGCCGCCTTGCGCATCTGCTTTTCGACCTTTTCTATAAGTGCCTTAAGTTCTTCCTTATCCATGGACTCGGGATCCTTGGAGAACCTCATCTGCTCCTCCGCCACTTCGCGCGTCACGGCGATCAGGTCCCTGACGGCCTTGTGGATAGTCTGCGGCGTGATGCCGTGTTCTTCATTATATTTCTGCTGGAGCTCACGGCGGCGGTTGGTCTCGTCAATGGCATGCTTCATCGAGTCGGTCATGTTGTCGGCGTACATGATCACGCGGCCCTCTGAATTACGCGCTGCACGTCCTATGGTCTGCACCAGTGACGTGGATGAACGCAGGAATCCCTCCTTGTCCGCATCCAATATGGCCACGAGCGCGATCTCCGGAATGTCCAGTCCCTCCCTCAGCAGATTGATGCCGACCAGCACGTCGAACACGTCCAGTCGCATGTCACGGATTATCTGCGCACGTTCGAGCGTCTCAACGTCCGAATGCATGTACTTGACCCTGATGCCGACTTCCTTGAGGTAATCCGTCAGGTCCTCTGCCATTCGCTTGGTAAGGGTCGTGATCAGCACTTTGTTGTGGGCTTCGGTGACCTTACGTATCTCGCCTATCAGGTCATCGATCTGACCCTCCACCGGACGCACGTCCACGATCGGATCCAGCAGTCCGGTAGGTCTGATTATCTGTTCGGTACGCATCAGTTCATGCGCTTCCTCATAATCGGAGGGCGTGGCTGACACGAACAGCATCTGATCTACGTGCGATTCGAATTCTTCAAAATTGAGCGGACGGTTATCCAGTGCGCTGGGCAGCCTGAAGCCGTAATCAACCAGCGTGGTCTTGCGAGAGCGGTCGCCTGCGTACATGCCCCTGATCTGCGGTATCGTCATGTGAGACTCATCCACTATTATCAGGAAGTCATCCGGAAAGAAATCCAGCAGCGTAAAGGGCGGCTGTCCCGGCTGCAGGTCATTCAGATGTCTCGAGTAATTCTCAATGCCGCTGCAGAATCCGGTCTCCCTCAGCATCTCCACGTCGAAACCGGTACGCTCTGAAATGCGCTGTGCCTCCAGCAGCTTGTCCTCGCTCTTAAAGAACCTCACGCGTTCCTTAAGCTCCTCCTCGATCGCGTCACATGCACGGTTGACGTGCTCCTGCGCGACCACGTAATGTGACGCGGGAAAAAGGGATACGTGGGAAAGCGTGGACTTCATGCGTCCGGTCACCGGGTCAAGTTCGCAGATGCGGTCGATCTCGTCTCCGAACCACTCTATGCGGATGAACACGTCTCCTCCCACGGGCGGATTGACGTCCAGCACGTCGCCGCGCACCCTGAAGCAGCTCCTGTCCAGATCCATATCATTGCGCATATACTGCATGTCGACCAGGCTTCTGATCACCTGTTCGCGGGTGATCTCCATGCCCGGCCTGAGGGACAGGATCATGTCCAGATATTCGGAAGGTGATCCAAGCCCGTATATGCAGGAAACCGAAGCCACGACGACCACGTCCCTCCTCTCGGTCAGTGCCGCAGTGGCGGACAGGCGCAGCTTATCTATCTCGTCATTGATCGCCGAGTCCTTGGCTATGTAAGTATCCGACGAAGGCACGTACGCCTCCGGCTGGTAATAGTCGTAGTAGGACACAAAATACTCCACCGCATTTTCCGGAAAAAAGGCCTTGAATTCACCGTTTTTCATGTCATTGAAACCTGTCAGGAATTTCAGGGCATTTTCCATTGTGGCAGGATTGTGACGGAAGGCATCAGGAATCTGCCAGTTCTGAATTTCCCATTCTTCAGGGTCAAACTCTCCAAAGTATTCTCTGAAAGAATCCTCACTGTCGAAGATGCTGTCCCAGTAGTTATCCCTATTCAGCAGGGTAGTTTGTTCAGTTTGCATGTACCAGAGCATTTCGCGGAACGGCATCGGCTTATGAGTATTATTATTTTCTGTTTTCTTTTCCGGTTCTGATTGAAATCCATCCGTCTGATTGTTTTCAACAGGCTTTTCCACACTGTTAGGACTGACAGATTCAATAACAGTTTCTTTTGTACTTGCTTTTGTATTTACTTGTACTTCCTCACGGCATGGCCGTGACGGCGTGCCGTAAGGGGCACTGGTAAAAATATCGCATTCTTCATGCGTTTCAGAATTTTGAAAATAAGGGTTCAGGCTGGGAGATTCATAGAAGACATAATAATCCGGAAGAAATTCACCACCCTCAGTCACGCCCTGACCGGCTCTGCCCTGCTTGTGGCAGGATGCAAAACCGTATTTAACCAGATTACGGAGAGCATTTCTGATTTTCTTTTCGCCCCAGCTCATCAGAGTACACATACCGCGGACAGTAAATTCCCATGCTTCACTAAGATTAAAAGTACGCACCAAAAGTTTAAACGCATTTCCGGTAATTTCAGACTGCATCCCTTCATTCGTAAAAATGGAAAAGTTTGCTGTATGTTCCGGCAATCTTATCACTTTTGCATTTTTCATAGCTTTACCTCTTTTCATTTGTTTGCGGACAAATATTTTCATCCGCACTTGACATTTTCCTTTTAATGTGATATAATAGTAAAAGAACATTTGTTTAAGTCCATTTTGTTCTAACCTTTTTATTTGTTTCCTTATTGATGTTGGTTTTACTTTCATCCTCACCCTCTGCCAGACTGGTACTCCGGCAGAGGGTTCGCTTTTTATGAAAGACGTTTGGCAACGTCCTGCATGACAGCAAGCTCGCTGTCACCGGTGATG
>CALGGH010000053.1 GCA_937916415.1 uncultured Lachnospiraceae bacterium | reverse complement strand
TATGCGCTGAACAGGAAAATGAACAGAAAAAAAAGAAATGATCCGATAACAGCAGGAAGAAGGGAATACGCTTTGGGTTCGGTGTTATCTTTTTTTTCTGTTCATTTTCCTGTTCAGTCAGTTCTTCCGCGGTCTCCCTGGCCTTGAAGCCGTTCTCCTTGTACAAAAGGGGCGTCCCGAAATACTTGCTCTGCCCGGTGCACCTCCACTCCGCATCAAACCCAAAGCCCTCGAGCTCTAAGTCAGCCAGCACCCTGTAAAACGGCGTCTTGACAAAGGACCTGATCTCACGCTCGCGGTCCACCACGATGCCCAGCACGCAGGTCATGACCCTGCCCACGCTGACGGTGGCCCTGTCCGCATGCAGGAACTCCTTGATGGGATTCTGGAACTTGAGCGTCATGGCCCTGGAGAAGTTGATGCCCATCAGGTAGTCTTCCTTGGCCCTCAGGTATGCCGAATCCGACAGGCTGTCATAGGCAGACAGGTCCCTGGCCTCGCGTATGCCCCTCAGGATCTCTTCCTCTGTCTGGGAATCTATCCATACCCTTTTGCGCTCCTTGCCGCTTACGCCGGCCATGCGCTCCACCAGGCGGTAGATGTACTCTCCCTCGCGTCCGGAGTCCGTGCAGACGTATATGCGCGTGACGTCGGCCCTCTTCATCAGGCCGCTGACTATGCCGAATTCCCGCTTGGCGTCATCCTTTACCTTGTACTTGTACTCCTCGGGGATGAAGGGAATCGTATCATATCTCCATCTCCTGAGATTAGGGTCGTACTCCTCGGGATAGCACATTTCCACCAGGTGCCCCCTGCACCAGGTGATGACGTCGTCCCCGGACTCCAGGTATCCCTTCCTGTCCTCCCTGTCGGTAAACTTCAAGGCGTCAGCGAACTGCAGGCCCACGCTTTTCTTTTCTGCTATGTATAAGTTTTTAGACATTAACGTACCATTATGGACGGATGCCGCATGGGCAGCGGCAAAAACCATTGCCGTTCGCCATGGGACCCGTCACTACATTTCAGATGCCGGGATCAGTTGCAGGTTGTTCTTGACCTTGGCCTCCAGGTGCAGCTTTTCGTCAAAGCGCGAGGCCGAGCACAGGAAAATGTAATCCGTGCTGATCCTGGCCTTGCGGGCGCAGATGAGCAGCTTCTCGTAATCCTCATAGGTCATCATCGGACGATCCCAGTTGCACAGCACGAGCAGGGTCTCATTCTCGTTGTTCTGGGCCACCAGGTCGATGTTACCCATCTTGCCGACCCATTCTCCGCTGCGCGTAAACTTAAACGGCAGGCGTCCCATCTTGTTGCGCTCTTCGAGACGCTGCGCGCATATCTGCTTGAAGTATCCGCCCACGTAGGACTTGAACGCGGGCCCCACGTACTGCTTGTAAAACACTGACGGAGAGGTGATCTCACGCTCCGACAGGTTGGAGTAAATGAAGCAAAAATAAAAGTGCAGGATGTGATTCTGAATGCGGTATATGCCCTTCTGAGTGTTAGCCTTGCCCGCGGTGTCGTACGAGAACACCTTTTCCACAAGTTCCAGTTCTATCAGGTTCTTCAGGTAAACGCTGATCTTGGCCCTGGAGAAATCCGTCTTCTCAAAGAGGTCATTTAACTTGTGATTGCCCTCTGCGATCGATGAGAGGATCGTGCCGTATACGCTGGTCTCACGCAGCGAATCCTCCAGCAGCCGCTGCGGCTCGTTATACAGTATGCTGCCGGGATTGAGCAATGTCCTGCAGATGTTCTCGCGCACGCTTATGCGGTCGTCAAACATCTGCCACAGCCCGGGATATCCGCCCAGCACCGCATAAGTCTCGATGCACTGCTCCATCGTAAATCCGGGGAAATATGCCACCAGCTCCCTGAAGGGCAGCTCCCTGATCTTCATCAGTCCCGACAGTTCGTAGGCTGACTCACCGATGGTCTCCACCATCTGGTTCTCGACCCATCCGACCGACGACGACACGAGCAGCACCAGAACCTGACGCCTGGACCACTGCGAATGTATGAACCTGATCAGCTCGGTCATGAAGGTGTCGCTGTTTTTGACTATCCTCGAAAACTCATCTATGACGATGACCTGCTTGCCCCTGCCCTGGCTGGGGATGGCCTCGAATATCTCCGTGAAACTCGGGAAAAGTGACGTCTTCACGCCTTCCCTGCCCAGCTGCATGCCCCACTGGTACTGCTGTTCCCTCTCGGAACATATGCGCGCCGAATAATAATAATGATCCTTGTCAGCCACGAATTCCTTGATGAGTGACGATTTGCCTATATATCGCTGACCGTAGAGCACGATCATCTGCGAGCCCTCGCGGTCAAAATAATGATTAAGGTTCTTTCTTTCTACGTTTCTTCCGGATAACACTTCTGATCCCTCACTGTCTGAGCAGTACTTCCACGTCTTCCTTTGATTGCGGCCTTCCCAGCAGGTAACCCTGTATGTTGTCGCAGTTGATGCCACGCAGGTATTCCAGCTGTTCCTCCGTCTCCACGCCCTCCGCTACTATCTCCAGGCCGAGGCGCTGCACCATTCCCATGATCGACTCAATGATGATGTTGGTGTTGTCATCCTGCAGCACCGTGTCCACGAAGGACTTGTCGATCTTGAGGGTATCTATCGGCAGGCTCTTCAGGTAAGACAGTGAAGAATAGCCCGTGCCAAAGTCATCCATCGATATCCTGATGCCATAATCCCTGAGGGTGCTAAGCTTGTTACCTATGTCCCTGTAGTTGTCAATCAGGGCCGTTTCAGTGATCTCGAGTTCCAGGTCCCTGGGATTCATTTCATATTTTTCCAGCACGGAGATGATCCCGTTTACGAACTCCTCCCTCTTGTACTGGATCGCCGACACGTTTATCGACAATATGAAGTCCCTGTCATATTTCTTTTTCCATTCCGAGTAGGTGCGGATCGTATCCTCGATGACCCACTGGCCGATGGGGACTATCGTGCCGTTCTTCTCCGCCAGCGGAATGAACAGGGCCGGGGAGATCATTCCCTCATCCGGATCCTTCCAGCGGATCAGGGCCTCCATGCCCCTGAGTGCGCCGGTGGCGGCATCAAACTGCGGCTGATAATACATCTGGAATGCCATGTCATGCACGGCCACGCGCAGCTTGTTCTCTATGTTGATGTTATACAGAAATTCCTGCAGAACCTCGGAATCAAAGTACTGAATGGAATCCTTGCCGGCGTCCTTGGCCCTGTTGGACACTATCTCGGCATAATTGATCAGCTCCAGGACCCCGGAAGACGCGTCCGGGTACATGGCCACTCCGGCCGTGACGCGTATGTATATCTCCCGTCCGTCCGAGGTGACGAAAGGCTGCCTCGTACGCTCCCTGATCGTCCTGTATATCCTGTCAACGCCATAAGTTCCGCAGGGATCATAGATCGCCATGCAATATTTGTCCCCGTTAAAATGGGACACTATGCAGTTGTCCGACGAAAACCCCGACAGGAAATGAGCGAAGCTCATCACGATCTCATCGCCTATGGCCAGGCCCATTCCGTCATTGATGCTCTTGAAGTCATCGATGTCCACGAACATGACGGCAACCTCGCGGCCGTCCCTTTCGGCACGGTCTAAGAATTCGGACATGCACCTGATGAAATAGTTGCGGTTGTAGAGTCCGGTCATGGAATCGTTAAAAGCCATGTACTTCAGCTCTTCGTGCTGATCCCGCAGCAGCGTCACGTCCTTGAATCGGATGACCTTGTCAACCGGACTGCCATGAGAGTCATATATCACGTTGGTCTCACACTCCACCCATTTGCGCTTGTCCGAGGACCGGACCGTGATCACGGCCCTCTCGTCCCCGCTGCGCTCAATGTTGGCGAAGTTCCTGAACTCCTCACGATAGTCATCCGCTATGGCATAAGCGATCTGCTGGAGATCATTGAACTTCTTTACGGCAAAGTCAAAATACTCATCCCATCTGCCGAGCGTCCTGACCTCGTTCGTCTCCATGTTGACGTACAGAAAGGCGGAGGTGGAAGTTTCTATGATCATCTCCATCATCTTCTGGTCGCTCTTGAGTTTTTCGTTCATTGCGTTCATCAGGTCAACCTGATACTGCATTTCATTCATATGATCATCCTTTATTTCGTCATTCCATGAATCCGAGGTGTCCCTCAGACCTCAGTCATGCAATGTTTGCCCGTACTGTCACCCTTAACCTGCGAAATACCCTGCGAACTTCGGGCGAACCGGCAAACGTATGCTTATTTCGCCTCAATGTAGCCCTGTGCCTTCAGAAGCTCAGCGCACAGCAGCGCTCCGCCGGCTGCTCCTCTCAGAGTATTGTGCGATAATCCCACGAACTTCCAGTCATATACCGCATCCTCCCTGAGGCGGCCTATGCTGATGCCCATGCCGTGCTCAAAATCAACGTCCAGGGCAACCTGCGGCCTGTCGGGTTCTTCCATGTACCTGATGAACTGAGCGGGAGCACTGGGAATCTTAAGCTCCTGGGGCAGTCCCTTGAATTCGTTAAGCGCGGCCACGAGTTCATCCTTGGTCGGTTTCTTCTTAAACTTAACAAACGCGGCGGCCGTATGTCCGTTTAATACCGGCACGCGGATGCACTGTGAGGTTATCACCGGAGAGGTCGCAGGCACTATCTCGTCACCCTCCACGTGACCCCATATGCGCAGGGGTTCCTTCTCGCTCTTCTCCTCCTCACCGCTTATGAGCGGGATGATGTTTCCGACCATCTCGGGCCAGTCCTTAAAGGTCTTGCCGGCGCCGGATATGGCCTGATACGTGGTGGCTACCACCTCGTAGGGTTCAAAGGGCATCCATGCGGTAAGCGCGGGGGCGTAGCTCTGGATCGAGCAGTTTGGCTTGACCGCTATGAATCCGTGGGTCGTGCCGAGGCGCTTCTTCTGTGAAGCTATTATCTCAAAGTGCTCCGGATTGATCTCCGGCACCACCATGGGCACGTCAGGCGTCCACCTGTGGGCCGAGTTGTTGGAAACCACGGGCGTCTCGGTCTTAGCATACTCCTCCTCGATGGCCCTGATCTCATCCTTGCTCATGTCAACCGCCGAGAAGCAGAAGTCAACCTCGGATGCGACCTCAGCCACCTCATTTACGTTCTTGACGATGATCTTCTTTACCGCCTCGGGCATGGGCGTATCAATCTTCCACCTGTCGCCCACTGCCTCCTCATAGGTCTTGCCCGCAGATCTCGGACTGGCCGCGATCACGTGCACCTCGAACCAGGGATGGTTCTCCAAGAGGGATATGAACCTCTGTCCCACCATTCCGGTTCCGCCTAAAATTCCAACTCTCAACTTTTCACTCATGATCTTTTCTCCTCCTCATTATCTATACGTAAATTTCCTAAATTCCGGTAACTTCGATTATTTTGCCCATTATTTTTCGAGCCAAATAAACCCTGTCCTTCATCACTTTATTTTTTTTAGCTTATCCATTTTCTCAATCGTCTTTTTGTTCAAACTTCCTTTAGGACGACCGGGTTTCCTATTTTCTGCAATTTGTTCAACCTCGTCTTGCTTCATGCGCTCGATCGTTTTCTTATTTAGGCTTCCCTTCGGACGACCCTTTCCTTTTTTTTCGGTTGGTGGATTATTCTTCTCTTTTTCAAGCCTTTCCGCTAATTTCCCAAAAAACCGAACTAATAGTTTTAATTATATTTCCTCGGACCTCTTTTTTTCCCTTTATCAGACCGCGGTTTTCTAGGTTTTGAATCCTTTTTCCCCTTCGGTCTGCCTCCCTTTGATTTAACTTTTTCTCCCGGTTCTATAGAACCAGTTGCCGCTCCCATTCCTTCCGTTCCGCTCTTTTTCTTTCTTCCCCTTTTGTGCGAATTCACTACTATGGTAGGAGAATTCTTGTCGGGCAGTTTTCGTTCCGGGTTTTTCGATGCCGTCTTGTTCCTTTTGTTAAAATCCCTGGCCAGTTTTTCAAAGTCATCCTGGTCGACATTGTACAGACCGAAGAGTCTTTTTTGATCTGCCGTAAGATTTCTTACAGCTTCATATTTGTCCTCTGCGGTGTATAAAAGCGAAATCTGCTCAAGGTCTTGAATGGTCGGGTTCGTGTCGATGCCAAGATGCTTGCAGGCATCCTCTATCTCGAACCTGATTATGCTCGACACGAACAGCTCCATAAACTTGCTGTATATCCCTTCTGTTTTATGAACCCTTGAAGCACTTCCGCCTTCCCGGGACTTCATTATACAGAATTGTGTCTCAGACGTGTCTCTCATTTTATAAAGTCCGTTTGCCTGATCGGGGGTAATTCCATCCGAGACGGCTAACGAAAAATATCCCTTCCCCGCCATGCTTTTGTCCCACTCATCGAAATGACAGGCAACCTTCCTGCCCGGACCTTCTCCTTCTATGGACAGGTATTTCCTTCATACTTAAGATCTACACCGTCCTCGATATCCTGATACAGGACAGTCTGGGATACGGGCAGTTCGGGATAATATATCTCTTCCCCACTCTCTTTATCTTCTGACCCGGCATCTGCTTCAGAATCTACGGCGTCATCCGATGCTGTAATATCAGATACCTCGGTATCAGAATCTGTTTCATCAGCAGCTTCATCTGAAGATAAGAGTGCCTCTACGCTGTCGGGGACTGCCGGTATGTCATCACCGACGCTTATCAGAGCCTGTTTATCGATCTCATCCCCGGTCTTTGGATCAAGAAGCGTTATCTTTCTTGACCATTCACCTGATGCTTCAAGGTCATTTATAACTATATCGGTATCTTCATGACCTGACTTCTGAGTATCCGGATCAGCCTCATCGTGAGAGACTATGTCCGAACCGGCTTTGTCTGCCAGGTTCACATTTTCATCAGTTTTTTTGTTTCCGTCAGTTCCATTTGTACTGCTGCCTTGTGTCTTGCTTTCCACTGTCGGAACATAGGCCAGGACTATAGAGTTTTTTCCTTCCTTGAAAGAGAAGATATGATCTGTTGTAGCTTCCTCCGCAAACTTCACATCAAATGCTGCATCATTATTCGAAAAGCCGTCAAAGTCTTGTAAATCTGCTTTAGAATCTTTATTATCTATTTCTTCTTTAGACGCATCGCTGTTTATCCCGTCATAAGCACTTTCTTCTATTATCTGAACATCCGGATCCTCGCTGCTATCAGACGGCTTATCTCCGGCAGCGTTGTTAATGTCCACTTCTTCGGTGAGCACGGATCCGTTCGCCTCTGAATAATGAAGTCTGTTATCGATAAGCCTCCAGGATCCGTCATCTGCC
>CALGGH010000052.1 GCA_937916415.1 uncultured Lachnospiraceae bacterium | reverse complement strand
CTGTCGGGAAAGCAGACAAGCAAGATGATCAGATTAATTATTGACAGTTCCTTAGTATAAATTATCTCCAAAACGTGTTAAAGTATAGATATGCATACTTTTAATATGAACAAACAACAAAACGTATATTTCATTGGCATCGGTGGAATCAGCATGAGCGGTCTTGCCGAACTGCTTATTTTTAACGGACACGGGGTATCCGGTTCAGACTCCCGCTCCTCCGCCCTGACGGAGAGGCTTGAGCAGAAGGGGGCAGCCATATGGTACGGCCAGACCGAATGTCACGTGCCCGACGATACGGACGTGGTCGTGTATTCCGCCGCAATCCGTCCCGGCAATCCCGATCTGGACGAGGCCACCGTGCGCGGCATACCGCTGCTCACCAGGGCGGAACTCCTGGGCCAGGTCATGAAGGGATACCGGTATTCGGTGGCGGTCAGCGGCACTCACGGCAAGACCACCACGACCTCGATGATCTCCGAGATCCTGATGAAAGCCGGCGTGGATCCCACCCTTTCCATCGGAGGCATACTCCCGTCGATCGGCGGCAACTTCAGGATAGGCGGCGGCAAATATTTCGTCACCGAAGCCTGCGAATACACCAACAGCTTCCTTAGCTTTTTCCCATACGTCGGCATAATACTCAACGTCGATGCCGACCATCTGGATTTCTTTAAGGACCTTGACGACATCAGGCATTCCTTCCATGAGTTCGCCAGGCTGATACCCGAGGAAGGACTGCTTATTATTAATGAAGACATTCCGCGATATGACGAATTCATACGCGACCTGAGGTGCCGCATCATCACCGTGGGAAAGACCGACAGATGCGACTATTACGAGCGCGACATAGAGATGGACGAACACATGCGCGCCACCTTCACGGCGGTATGTGCCGATCCCGGCGTGCCGGACCGCAGGTTCACCCTGGGCGTCCCCGGAGTGCACAACGTATTCAACTCGCTGGCCGCCATAGCACTGGCCGATGAGTTTGGGATAGACGGCGACGTCACCAGGCAGGCCCTGGCGGAGTTTGGAGGATCTGACCGACGGTTCCAGTTCAAGGGAGAACTGCAGGCGTCCGATGGCAGCGGAACGTTCCAGATATATGATGATTACGCGCATCACCCCACGGAGATCAGGGCCACGATGAACACGGCCCTGGGTCTTAAGCACAATGACCTGTGGGTTATCTTCCAGCCTCACACCTACACCAGGACCAAGGCCCTGATGGATGACTTCGCCGAAGTCCTGGCCATGGCCGACCACTGCATACTCACCGACATATATGCGGCCCGTGAAAAGGACAATCTCGGGATCAGTTCCGATACCCTGGCAGACAAGATCCGCAAGCGCGGCCGTGACTGTCTGCACATATCAGATTTTGATGACATTGGAAAATGCGTCTCGCAAAATTGCACAAAAAATGACCTGTTGATAACGATGGGCGCGGGCGACGTAGTAAACATCGGCGAGAAGCTCCTGAATAATCCTTAATCCACATATCCACATCTCATTGGCGAATCTTTTCCCCAAAGGCATGTGGATATTTTTTATCCGGAAAGGCGCGTCACTTTGGCACTGTTTTTTTTCGGAAAAAAGTTATCCACCGGCATCCCGTTTTAGGTGGATAAGTGTTCCATGATAATTCGTGAGATTTACCATTTAGGGTTTGCGGCATCCTTGCTATAATCAGAATCGCTAAACTAATAATTGGTGGTTACCTATGGGAAATTTCAGAATCTGTCAGGAGGGAGTTAACGACTTTACGGTCGTAAACAACCTTTTTATTGATAACTACATGGCTGATGCCAACGACGCTCAGCTTAAGATTTATCTGTATTTACTGCGCATGCTCAATTCGGGCCTGTCCACGGGCGTGTCTGACATTGCGGACCGTTTCAACTATACGGAAAAGGACGTAATGCGTTCCCTGCGTTATTGGGAAAAGCAGGGCGTGCTTTCCCTTGAGTTTGATTCCGGCAAAAATCTGGTAGGGATCCGTCTCAATGACCTCTCCATGGAAAATAACGAAGACGCCAGACCTCAGCTTGCAAGGCCCATTTTGCTCACTTCGGAGAGCATGGTTTCCTTCCATTCCGAGCGCGGCGCCTCTCCCGCGACACCTTCTTACGCTGCGCAGGACGCTCCGGAGAATACAGGCTTTATAAAGCCCTCCTACTCAACGGAACAGCTCCGTGAGTTTAAGAAAAGGGAAAACGTTTCCGAATTATTGTTTGTTGCCCAGCAGTATTTCGGCGGGACGCTGAATCCTTCCGAAATGAAAACCATCCTGTTTATCATGGATGAACTTCATTTTTCCGATGATCTCATTGATCATCTTCTCCAGTACTGCGTGGACCGCGACAAAAAGGATTTCAAATACGTGGAAAAGGTTGCCGTTAATTGGGCCGAGCAGGGCATTTCCACC
>CALGGH010000051.1 GCA_937916415.1 uncultured Lachnospiraceae bacterium | reverse complement strand
TAACGGAATATCAAAAAATTGGCAGGTTGCAAATAGGTTTACCTTTCAGAACTGAACGGCAGATTTTTTACTTGACGATGACCGTTTATATGGTTATAATAGCTAACGGACTGCAGGGATCATGCCTGCAGGACGCAATAACCCGCTTAAGTCGAATCGGGACTGAAGGGAGGGGAGAAGATTGAGCAACATTATAGTTAAAGAGAATGAGAGCCTTGACAGCGCGCTCAGGCGTTTTAAGCGCAGTTGTGCGAAGGCTGGAATACAGCAGGAAATCCGTAAGCGCGAGCATTATGAGAAGCCCAGCGTCAGACGCAAAAAGAAGTCTGAAGCTGCAAGAAAGCGGAAATACAACTAATATGAAGGCCCTTCCGTTCATGCGGAAGGGTTTTGTAATCATTTTTCGTTTTATAAGTTAGTTTGGATATGAATTATATGTGGATAATTCTTGCCGCGGCATGCCTGATCCTGGTGACTTCATGGATCATCGACGTCAACAGGTTTGTGGTCAGGCATTATGAGGTCAGGTCACCTAAGGTTAAGCGCGATTACAGGTTTGCCCTCATAGCGGACCTGCACAACAAGGAATACGACAAGGGAAACGCTTCCCTTTTGGATGCCCTTGACAGGGAAAGGCCCGATGCCGTGCTGATCGCCGGAGACGTGCTGACCGGCGTGCCGGGACGTGACTTTACCGTGGCGACGGAGCTCATCAGGAACCTGTCAATGAGATGCCCGGTGTACTATGGCATGGGCAACCACGAATACAGGATGAAGATCTATTCGGAGCGGTTTGAGACCATGTGGAATGACTACGCTGCGGAACTGGCGAAGTGCGGCGTCCACGTCATGGATAACGAGCGCGTCCTGATCCCCGATGCGGGCATTGAGATAGTGGGGCTTTCGATAGGAGCCCGGTTTTACAAAAAGTTCGTCGGCCGCAGGATGAGCGCTTCGGACGTGGAGGATTGCGTCGGCGAGCCTGACGGGGAGCGAATGACGCTGCTCATAGCCCACGATCCGGATCACTTTAAGGCATACTCCGAATGGGGAGCGGACCTGACTGTCTCCGGACACGTTCACGGGGGAGTGATGAGGCTTCCGCTGCTGGGCGGAGTCATATCGCCCAAGCTCAGGCTGTTTCCGAAGTATTCGGGAGGCGAGTATTCACTGAACGGGTCCAGGATGATAGTGAGCTGCGGCCTGGGAATGCACACAATCAATGTCAGGATATTCAATCCTGGGGAACTTGGGATAATAGACGTACGTCGAGGATAACATGGCCATACCTGTCAGACTGGAGGTTTTTGAGGGTCCCCTGGACCTGCTGCTTTACCTCATAGACAAGAATAAAGTGGATATATATGACATTCCCATCGTCACGATCACGGACCAGTATCTGGCCTACATTCGTCAGATGCAGCAGCATGACATGAACGTGGTCAGTGAATTCATGGTGATGGCGGCCACGCTGATAGACATCAAGTGCCGCATGCTCCTGCCTAAGGAAGTGAACGAGGAGGGCGAGGAAGAGGATCCCCGCGACGAACTCGTGCAGAAACTGCTGGAGTACAAGATGGTCAGGTACATGTCGGTGGAACTCAGGGACAGGCAGCTCGATGCCGGATACAATCTCTACAAAAAAAAGACGATCCCTCCCGAAGTGGCCGGATATGAGGAACCGGTGAACTATGAGGAACTGATAGACGGCCTCAGCCTCAAGATGCTGAATGACGTTTTCCTGACGCTGCTGCAGCGGCAGGAAGACAAGATAGACCCAGTAAGAAGCTCCTTTGGAAACATCGAAAAGGAAGAGATAGACATTTCGCTAAAGGCCACTTATATAGAGGCGTACACCAGAGAGCACAAGAGGTTTGCCTTCAGGTCTCTGCTGGAGAATCAGAGTTCCAGATACGAATTGATCGTCACATTCCTGGTGGTACTGGAAATGATCCGCATCGGCAAGGTTACGATCGAACAGGAAGAAGCCTTTGCGGACATTATGATCACCAACAACGAGGACAATAACGAACGCGTCGACATGGCACAGCTTGCCTGACGCATTTCGGAGGAGAGCATGAACAAGAAAAAGGCAATAGCCACGCTCGAGGCCATATTGTTTGCAATGGGGGATTCCGTCGAGGTATCCAAGCTGGCCATGGTCATAGATGCTGACGAGAGCGTCACCAGGGAGTATCTGGAGGAAATGACCGAAAAATACAAAAAGGGCAATGGCGGGATCATGATGGCGTGGTATGATGATTCCGTACAGCTGTGCACCAAGCCGGAGTTTTATGATGACCTCGTCAAGATAGCTACCGTGCCAAAGAAGCACGTGCTCACGGATTCGTGCATAGAAACGCTGTCGATAGTCGCTTACAAGCAGCCCGTCACCAGGTCCGAAATAGAAAGGATCAGGGGAGTGAACTGTGACCATGCGGTCAACAGGCTGTTGGAACTGGAGCTGATCACCGAACTCGGACGTCTTGACGCCCCCGGCAAGCCGATCCTTTTTGGCACCACCGAGACGTTCCTCAAGACCTTTGGGGTTAGGAGCGTGGATGACATCCCGCATCCCGACGCCGTCGCCATTGAAGAATTCAAACAGCAGGCCGAAGAAGAAGTTCAGCTGTCGCTGGGTATATAAGCATGTTACGTCAGCAATTCATAAAGTATTATTCGCCGGAGATGTCCGAATACTGCCCCGTGATCATTTGCGCTGACGGCAATATTTTTGACAGCTCGCTCGGACACATACAGACGCTCGTCTCATTGTCCGGCGATCCGGACGTGCTTGCTTCCATTCCCAAGGACGTAAGCCCGCTGCTTTATCTTGCCTCATCCTTGCACTGCGTGATCGTGGATTACGAAAATCAGATATACGTGGATTCACTTACCCCGGCTCAGGAGGAAGCCCTGGACGCCCTTTCGGAGGCCGGACTAATCCAAAATCACCGTATAGGCATGCCTCATGAATCACTCAAGCTCTAAAAAAATCAAAATGTCCATATACACGCAGATTTCATTGACCTTTCTTGCGCTGATCGTGATGGTGATCGCGGCATGCATACTGGTCAATACCTTTTTTCTGGACAGATATTACCTGAGAAACAAGGTCAGCGTGCTCAAGGAAGCGCATGCGGTGATCAATGAATCGCTGGGCAAGGACGATACGGCTGAACTCACCAGGGAAGCGCAGAAGCTCAGTGACAACTACAACGTCAGCATAGTAGTGATGAGCGAATCCATGGGAGTGGTGGTTTCCTCCGTCAGCGACACGGACTACATACAGAGGCAGCTTCTCAGGAACATCTTCGGAAACAAGGACTTCAAGGGTTCCGAAAGGCTCATAGAAGAGACTGACGATTATACGATCCAGATAAGAGATCGGAAGAGCACA
>CALGGH010000050.1 GCA_937916415.1 uncultured Lachnospiraceae bacterium | reverse complement strand
CACGACGCTCTTCCGATCTGCCGCTCATGCTCAGCAACAGGCCCGCGGTCATCCTGAGGGAAACCGGGTCGCCCTGCAGGGCGTTTGACACCCTTCCCATGTCATGATTGGTGATGAAGGGCGCATCCACGTAGTTCGGATTGGCCGATGAAAAGGCATCCTGGTA
The DNA here is from genome assembly GCA_937916415.1 of uncultured Lachnospiraceae bacterium. Lineage (GTDB taxonomy): Bacteria > Bacillota > Clostridia > Lachnospirales > Lachnospiraceae > XBB2008. The sequence goes on along the minus strand of CALGGH010000050.1, from coordinate 3,109 downwards.
TTCCACGCACGCGTTCACGAACTTTTCCGCCGAGAACCTGCCGCGTCCGGCACGGATGAGCTTACCCTCGGCATCGGCGGCATCGAAGTTAAAAAAGCTCGGCGTAAGGCTGGCGTAATAATCCTGTATTACGGCCTCGGACGCCCAGACCTCGCTGACCATGTAAAAGTCCGGATCAACCGACAGGCAGTGCTCATAATAGTCATGCAGAAATTGGACGTTCATCGCGGTGTCCTGCTCGTCATAGTGCATGACCGCATCCATCCTGAAGCCGTCAGCGCCCAGGCCGATCCAGTGGTCCGCCACCTTATGCAGTTCAGCCTTCAGGTCATCATTGTACAGGTTTAAGTCAGGCTGGCTGTGATCAAAAACGGCCTCGTAGTACCAGTCGGAGCCAGTGACCTCCCTGTATGAACCGTTTAGCTGGTTTCGCGAGAAATTATAGTATTCCACGTACGGACAGACCTCAGGATCCGGTTCCTCGCCGGCCTCAAGCGTCCTGAGGTAATCCGTGGCCTCCATGAACCAGGGATGATCGGAAGAAGAATGATTGATCACCAGGTCGATGATCAGACGGATGCCCTTGTCATGGCACGCTTCGCAAAGGGACCTAAAGTCGTCATTGGTGCCAAAGGCGGGATCGACCAGGTAGTAATCGTCGGTATCATATTTATGATATGAGGGAGCTGACATGATCGGAGTCAGCCAGATGCCGTTACAGCCCAGGTCGGCGACGTAGTCCAGCCTGCTCTCTATGCCCTTCAGGTCGCCCGTGCCGTCACCGTCGGAATCACTGAACGAACCGACGAATATCTCATAATAATTGCGGTAACTGTCATCGACGGTCCATGACAGGTCGGCATCCAGGCTGCCCGGATCCACGACCTTGGCCTCGGCAGGGGACGACGATGCAGCATCTTCGCCGGAGTCTTCTGGGTTTGAGGCCATCCCTGCGTCCTGCACGGATGCTCCGTCCCCGGATGGCGCCCATCCGTCATCGTTCCGGACCTCCGCGTTCGCTGATGCGGGTTCCCCATTAGCAGCTGCTCCACACCCGCCTGTCGTGCCTGCGACCAGGCACAGCACAAGCAGCAAAGCAGCCCGCCTGCACGCATGCCCATCCGGGCGGATAATATGTTTAATGATTTTCTCGATAATATTCATGAAAAACAAACGGAATCGTCTGAACTGAAGTTAGGAACTGTTACAAAATAACTTGATCATTTGTCTCGGTCAAACGCCCATCTGCTTCTTCAGAAAGCCTCGGCTTAGCCCGCTACGCCTACGTTTTCTTCATTGCATATGGACGCCTGACCTTTGCCAACTGTTCAAGTTATTTATGAACAGTTCCTTACCACGTGAACATCGGTAAAAAAATTATTGTGTTATGTCAACCTCATTGTCACGCCCTGGCTTTTATGAGACTCTTGATGTTCTTCTTATAATCGTGACCAATAAAAAAGCCCACCCAGTCTATCACGCTGGCGTATTTGTCCGCTATGGACACCACCACGGCTTCCCTGGAGCGCGGACGCTCCCCGCATATGGGCCACATGTGCGTCAGTATGATGGATTCCGCGCGCCTGCTCATGCCCGGCAGCAGCCTGCGCGCCGACTTGACGGATTCGGCCGGATGCCGTTTCCATGCGTCCTTGTCGGTATCATACTTTTCATCCCGGTCAATCATGCCCAGGTCATGGCACAGGGATGCCTGGATCACGTCCTTTTCATCCACGTCGATGTGCATCTTGTTGAGCCTTCTGCACAGCTTGGCTCCGGCGATCGTCACGTTGAGGGTGTGATCCTCGAGCGAGCTGTGCCTGTGATGCACCTCATCCGCCGTATTTCCAAACTCCGGCGAATCCAGCACCCTGCTGCCGTAGAGCCTTATCCTGCCGGATATGTACTTTTCTATTGCTGCCTTTCTCTTGCCCATATACTTTAATATATCCATAACTCCGGATTTTTTCAATGGCTCTGTCACTAAATACGGGCGATATTTGCCATAATTTTGACTTGATCTGCAAATCAGGAGATGGAATACGGCAGTATTTTGAGTCTGAGTTTGAAAAAGGTTCAGATTCTTTTAAAAGAGAACGAATCCGACGACGCGTATTCCTTTGAACATGCGGGTCAGGAAGCTATGGGGTATATTTTCTCGGCAAGTACGATAGAGCAGTCATCAGCAGGCTTGAAAAGTAGCATAAATGCCGCATTTATGCTATAATATCCTCACCAAGAAGGATTCACTTTGGAAGAACATCAGGAGTCCTTTGCGGGATCTTCTCTACTTGGAATGATAAAGAGGAGAAATGCGATGTTTGTGGAGACAAGAAAAATGAGCAGAAACAGTACGTTAACCTTGTTACCATCGCCGATAACTATAGATATTGGCGAATGGATTATGAATAATATAGGTATGGTGGCTGTTGCCAAAAGACTCCCGGATGGCAAAAAAGCAACTCTGTATGCTGTTAAAAAGGCCGATTCGGCGCCCCCTCAAATGGTTAAATATGCAAGAGATAATGACGCGATGATTCTTGTGGGCATTTCTGAGGGTGAAGTAAATGCAATCGACTAATATTATCGCATATCGGAAGCAAGGCTATTTTGCGATACCGATAATTGGCAGAACAAATTCTTTTGCAATCAAGTTTGATACAGGAGCAATCGAATCTGTTGTTTCGATAGAAACAATCACGGGAACTTTGTCAGATATTAAAAGAAAGGCAATAAAACAGTATATTTCTGACAAGAAAATCGCCCCCAAAGAGTTTAGATCAGCATCTGGGCATCCTTTTTATGCAATCCTTCATATATAACCAATATAGTTATTGGGGAATGTATGTTTGACAAGTTCTTCTATTATCTTGTCGTTGATAAATTGCATAAAAAAAGGAAGATAGCACTGTTAGGAGATAATTTTGTTGATTGTTGCGGTTTCGCTAAAGAACCTCATGGTGATATCATTATCTCGAAGTTTGATTTTTCAGCATATCACATTGACAATAACGCATTGTCAACAGATGAAATAATGTCTATGACTTAGGAACTGTCACGAAACAATCTTGACAGTTCCTAAGTCATAGACATTATTTCATCTGTTGAC
>CALGGH010000049.1 GCA_937916415.1 uncultured Lachnospiraceae bacterium | reverse complement strand
GCTCATCCTTTATCATCTTCCATAAGATCCTTGTCATCTCATCCCCGTCCATCTCAACCAATGGTGTCGTCATCATTATCTTTTCCATGCCATTCTCCTTTTCGTATGTCAATCCGGCTCGCCGTACAGGTCATACAGGCCATTTTTGACCATGTTTTCATATGCGTTCGTGATGTGCAGGTTGGCCAGGCGTTCCGCCTCCACCTTGTCCCTGTCCTTGATGGCCTGCATGATGGCCCGGTGTTCCTCGTTGGACACCGTGCCCCTGGAGCTTGACAGGGTCTTGCGCCTGATCCTCATCACGTACTGGTGATAATCCCTGAGCAGGCTCTCCAGCATCTTGGAATCACAGGCTTCATACAATATCTCATGAAAACGGTTGTCCAGTTCGGCCAGCTGATCCATGTGTCCCTTGGACGCATGGAAATGCGCCAGGTAGATGTTCTCTTCCATCTCCTCCAGCTGTTCATCCGTGATGAAATCACAGGCCAGCCGCGCACACAGTCCTTCCAGATGGGAACGGATCATGTATATGTCCTTTACGTCCTTGGCAGTGATGCCGGTCACGAAGGCTCCCTTGTTGGGAATGATCGTGATCAGGCCCTCGAGTTCAAGCTGCCTGAAGGCTTCGCGTACCGGAGTCCGGCTTACGCCGAGTTCCTCGCCTATGGCGATCTCCTTAAGCTCCTCATTTTCCTTGAGCCTGCCGCTCAGTATGTCCTCACGGAGCCTGTTGTATACCCTTCCACGAAGGGAAAATTTGTCCGTGACTTCTTTTTTGACGTCGTTCTCTTTCATGATATCAAGCCGTTGCCTATGGAACCGCAGCCGCGGGTCCCTTAAATATTGCCGTCCTCAGCATTGTCAATGACTGCGTCAGGCTGATGCGTCTGCCGTGCGTTATCCCGTTCTGCGTACGGATCCTGAGCGCTGCCTGCTTCAGCCTGGTTGGGCTGCTGCGCGTACGGATCCTGCTGAACATATGACTGCTGAGCATTAACGTCCGGCTGCGCATACGTCGGCTGTGCATTAACGTCCGGCTGCGCATACGCCGGCTGCCCGTAATTCTGCTGCGCGTACGGATCCTGCCGGCCATATGCGTCCTGCTGGCCATAGGGAGCACCGAAATCAGGTGCATATCCGCCGCTTCCTCCCTTGCCGCCGGAATAATTGCCGGTATTGTGGATCTCAACGATCGCACGGTACATCTCCGCCTGAGCGCCAAGCATGTACGGAAGCACCCAGAATATCATCAGGATATGCATCGTAAATGCTGACAGTATGATCCAGCCGATGAAGCTTAAGTCCAGGACGAAACTCTTCCACTTATTGCCCTTCATGAGTTCACGCGACCTGGTCAATGCGTCGATCGCCGATACGTCGGGGTCGTCAGCCAGGATGTACGGAACCAGCCTGAATGAATAGGTCAATATGATGCCGGGGATCAAGAAAAGCAGACTGGCCAGCGTGGTCAGTATGCCCACCAGGAACATGGTCAGCACGGATTTTAAATACCTGCCTCCCTTAAACCCGTAAACGATCTCATTGACTTCAGCCGGCGTATAGCTGTTGACCAGGAAAAACCTGGACGTTCCAACACTAAGGGGATTGATCAAAAACAGTGAAATGAGTCCCGTGACTCCGTAAATACCGCGGAGTTTTGGCATCAGGTAAGATAAATACTGACCTACGTTACCATCGTTCAGGGAATTGACCGCATTTTCCAGCCCATCCATGTCGCCCAGCATGCTCATCGCGGACGACAATCCCATCACTAATCCGAACACCATGCCGATGCCGATCAGTATGACGGGAATGAGCACGCACCTCCAGTAATTGGCAGCAAACGAAGCCCTTGCATTAGCCTTAATCACCTTTCTATCCCACATATCGTTTTCCTCCTGTGTGAATAAAAAAACATAACCTAAAAGATAATACTCTTTTAGGCTATATTTTTCAAGTTTTACAAACGAATCAGGCACTGCCGGTTTTACAAACGAATCAGGCGTTGCCGGTTTTACAAACGTATCAGGCGTTGCCGGATCAGTTTCGCGGCCTGACCTGTCCTCAATAGCCGGGATGACGTCAGGCAGCTGCCACGCTGACCTTCTTGTCCTTTTTGAGGAAGAGGATTATCGAAGTGGCGAAAAGTCCCATCGCAAAGAACCACTTGGGATGGATCGGATCACCGGTCTTGGGGCTTGAATCCAGCATCTGTGATGCATTCAGGTTGTTGGAATCCACGTATATCACGTACGGCGAGAAGTGCGTTGCCGTAAACGTAACCGTAGGCGTGCCGTTCACGGTGTTAAACCTGGTGTTAAGCTCTTCCAGCTGATTGTTGGCCACGGCTGCCACGTGATTGTTGCCCCCGTATGCGCGGAGCTGATCGGGTATGGGCAGGGTTACCTCCACCTGCAGGCCCGAAGTGTTGGCGATCTTGGTATTGCCGGTCGAATCATACAGGCTGATGTCACAAGGCCAGTACTGCAGGGAATCAAGTCCGCCATATCTGTTGTTTAATGCATTTTCCACTGCATTGGTGGCTTCGTTGGACTCAGTGACCTTGACGATGAAGCTGTCATTGGAGCCTCGCACCTTGGCGGAAGCTATGTCCACGTTGCTGACTCCGGGCTTGGCAACCTGCACCTGGGTGCTGCCGGTGGCCGTGGATCCGGTCACTGTCGGCCTGGAAGCATTGCCCGTCGCATATTTGACCGCATTAGAACCATCCTTGTAGTTGGCAGTAACGGTCACGTTCTTGCCGGGCATCTTGAACGTGGTAGCTGACAGCGTGGTGCTCGCCAGAGTCGCATCACCGGTGGTCCACTTGTCAAACTGCTTGCCTGATGCAGGATCATTGGCCGTGATGATGACCGTTGAACCCTCTTCATAAGTACCGCTTCCGCTGCCGTTGACTACCGTAACGGTATACTTCTTGGCGGCAGAACTGTTGGATGAACTGCCGTCATTGGATGAACCGTTGTTCGATGAACCATTGTTGGACGATCCGTTATTTGACGATCCGCCGCTTCCCGAGCTTTTACTGGATTTCTCAAAGAACGCATATATGTCCATGTCCTTGGTCACGTTGGTAAAGTCCGAAGGCTTCCATCCTGTGAACTTATAACCGCTCCTCGTGGGATCCGTAGGCGTGTTGGCTGCTTCTCCGTCGGCCACGTACTGATCGCTGACCACGGTGTCGTCATAGTTGTAGAATACGACGTGATGCTTGTCGGCAGAGTCGATCTTCTCGAAGCGTGCCTTTACGTCTA
>CALGGH010000048.1 GCA_937916415.1 uncultured Lachnospiraceae bacterium | reverse complement strand
CTCCTGGCCATCGAGGTGGAGTGTCCGATGCCCTCGGCGTTGATGATGATGTGATGGGTCTTGCCCCTCTTGCGGTTGTTAATGATGTTGTTGATTATGTTCTGCTCGTTGTAATCGTATTTTTCGGGCAAAAGGATGTCCTCCGCGCCGTTGGCGATTCCGCACCAGAGCGCGATGTATCCGGCATTGCGTCCCATTACCTCTATGATCGAGCACCTCTCGTGTGACGAGGAGGTGTCCCTGACCTTGTCTATGGCTTCCATGGCCGTGTTGACGGCCGTGTCAAATCCTATCGTGTAATCCGTGCACGCGATGTCCAGGTCAATGGTTCCCGGCAGGCCTATGGTGTTGACGCCGTGGCGGGACAGTGCCTGGGCTCCCCTGTACGAGCCGTCACCTCCTATGACCACGAGACCGTCAATGCCGTACTTCCTGCAGACCTCGACGCCTTTTTGCTGGCCTTCCTCGGTCTTGAACTCCATGCACCTGGCGGTGCCCAGTATCGTGCCGCCTCGCTGTATCGTGTCCGACACGTGATGCCTGTCCAGGTCTATGATCTCCTCGGAAAGGAGTCCCTGATATCCCTTCTTGATGCCCTTTACGGCCACGCCCTTGGCCAGGGCCTTTCTGACCACCGCCCTGATGGCCGCGTTCATGCCGGGCGCATCGCCTCCGCTCGTGAGCACTCCGATGGTTTTTATTTCCTTTGCTTTTGCCATGTCATCTACCTCAAAACGGGTTTACCGGACCAAAAAAACTCCATCCCCAAGTATATCATAATTTCTAAACGTACGTCATCTTGACGTTATCCTCGCCGCATGCCGCCTCCAGCTCACCCAGCAGTTCCATGTCCAGCTTCACGCCGACCGACGGGGGCAGCTTGACTATCCTTTTGTTCTCCCTCACGTAGAAAATCACCGGACTCTTGCCGTCATGGGCATCGAACCTGTCCGTCAGTCCCGACCTGGCCGCTTCCATGGCCTCCTCCGTGTCAAACTGAATCCAGAGCTGTCCGGGTATGTCCTCAAACCTGGTCACCGTGTCACATATCACCTTGAAGCTGCTGTCGTCATCCTCGGACGCCCGGCCGGAAATGAAGACCATCTCTCCTTCTTCCATCACGGCCCTGTATCTCGCATAGCTCTTTGGAAAGACTATGACCTCCACGCTGCCCATCATGTCCTCGAGGGTGACGAACGCCATTATCTCATCCCTCTTGGTAAACTTGGTCTTGCACTCAGTGATGATGCCGCCGACGGTCACCTGATCGCCGTCCCGCAGGAGGGTCAGTCCCGTCTCCATCATCACCGGCTGGATGGCCGCGTCATCCCCGTCATCCTCCAGCGTCTGGAGGGACGGCTTGAAATCCGAGGTGTCGTTGGTTATCTTCTTTTTCCACAGATCCAGGTATTCCTCGATCGGATGACCGCTGAGGTAGACGCCCAGCACTTCCTTTTCGTATCTCAGGAGCTCATCCTTGGGAAACTCGCCGCACGGCGGCAGCTTGATCGCGGGCACGTCCATGACCGGTCCGTCATTTCCCTGCATGTCAAAAAGGGACATCTGTCCTGCGGTCATGCTCTTTCGTTCGCGGTGAACGTCATTTATCACGCCCTCGTATACGTACGTCAGCTGCCTGCGGGTGGCTCCGAAGGAATCCATTGCCCCGGCCTTGATCAGGTTCTCCACGACGCGCTTGTTGACCTCGCCGCCGGAATCGCCGACCCTGAGCAGGAATTCACGCAGGTCCCTGTACGGACCCCTGGCCCGTCTTTCCTCTATGATCCTGACTATGACAGGATGACCGATGGACTTGATCGCGGACAGGGAGAACCGGATGTCTCCGCCCTCAGCGGTGAATCCCGTGCCGCCCTGATTTACGTCCGGAGGAAGTATGCCTATGCCCATCTCGCGGCAGTCCATGATGTACTGCGCCACCTTGGCTGAATTGTTGGACACCGAGGTCATGAGCGCAGCCATGAATTCCACGGGATAATAGTTCTTGAGGTAAGCGGTACGCATGGCCACTATGGCGTAGCAGGCCGCATGCGACTTGTTGAAGGCGTAGCGTCCAAACGCCTCCATCGAATCATATATCGAATTGGCCACGGACTCGCTGATGCCCCTGTTCACGCAGCCCTCAATGTTCTTATCGGCACTCCCGTGCAGGAAATACTCCCTGTACTCATCGATCATGTACTGTTTTTTCTTCGACATGGCCTTGCGCACGTTGTCGCTCTCGGCCACGGAGTATCCGGCCAGCGCCCTCACGATCTGCATGACCTGTTCCTGGTAGACTATGCAGCCGTAGGTGGCGGACAGTATGGGTTCAAGCTCCGGGCAGGCATACGTCACGCTGTCCGGATTGTTCTTGCCCTCTATGTACTTGGGTATGAAGTCCATGGGGCCGGGACGGTAGAGGGATATGCCCGCTATGACATCCTCCAGGCTGTTCGGCTTGAGTTCCTTCATGAAGGACTTCATTCCGGCCGACTCTAACTGGAACACGCCCTCCGTGCGTCCGCTGCCTATCAGTTCGAGCGTCTCCCGGTCGTCATAGTCTATCGACTCGATGTCTAAGTGAATGCCATGATTAGCCTCCGCCATCTCCACGGCATCACGGATCACGCTCAGGGTCCTGAGTCCCAAAAAGTCCATCTTGAGCAGGCCCAGCTCCTCCACGGTGTCCTTGTCAAACTGGGTATTTACGTATCCGTCACCCCTGGTAAATAGCGGCAGGTATTTGTTGGCGTCATCCGGACAGATCACCACGCCCGCAGCATGCTTGGATGCGTTTCTCGGCAATCCCTCCAGCTTACGGCACATGTCCAGCAGGTGATGCACCTCCTGGTCGGAATTATACAGTGACCTGAGCTCCGGATTGACCTCGATCGCACGATCCAGCGTGATGCCCAGCTCGGCCGGAACCATCTTGGCCAGCTTGGACGCCTCTGAATAAGGCACGTCCATGGCCCTGGCCACGTCCCTGATCACGCCCCTGGCCAGCATCGTGCCGAAGGTTCCTATCTGTACCACGTGATCCTTGCCATACTTGGCCGACACGTACCTGATCACGTCCTCTCGCCTGTCGTCCGAAAAATCCACGTCTATATCGGGCATCGACACGCGTCCGGGATTAAGGAACCTCTCGAACAGCAGGTCATACTTGATCGGATCGATGTCCGTGATCCTCAGGCTGTAGGCAACCAGGCTGCCCGCGGCGGATCCCCTGCCGGGCCCTACCGGTATGCCGTTGTTGCGGCAGTAATTGATGTAATCCCATACTATAAGGAAATAATCGACGAATCCCATGCGCTCTATGACGCCCAGCTCAAACTCAAGCCTCTCCGCCAGCTCGGCGGTCTTGGTGCCGTAACGCCTGATCAGGCCCTCGTCACACAGATGCTGAAGATAACTCTTGGAATCATGGCCTTCGGGCACGTCAAAATGCGGCAGCTTGTACTTGCCGAACTCTATCTCCACGTGGCATCTGTCCGCTATGCGCTGCGTGTTGTCCAGCGCCTCCGGAGCATAGGCGAACAGCCTGCGCATCTCTTCCTCGCTCTTGACGTAATACTGACCGCCCACGTAACGCATGCGGTCCTCTTCATAAACCTTTTTGTTGGTCTGGATGCACAGCAGTATGTCATGGGACTCCATGTCGTCCGCATACGTATAATGCACGTCGTTGGTGACGACGAGGGGGATGTCGAGCCTTTTGCTCATTTCCATCAGGGCCATGTTGACCGTGGTCTGATCGCTCATTCCATGGTCCTGCATCTCCAGAAAGAAATTGCCCTCGCCCAAAATCCTTTTGAGCCTAAGGGCAGCCGCGTCAGCTTCATCCTTCATTCCCCGGACTATCGCCCTGGGTATCTCACCGGCAAGACAGGCCGACAGGCCGATGATGCCTTCATGGTACCGCTCGAGCAGTTCCATGTCGATCCTCGGCTTGTAATACAGCCCCTCCGTGTATGCCAGGCTGACCATCTTTACCAGGTTGTGGTATCCGGCATTGTTTTCGGCCAGAAGCACCAGATGATAATACCTGTTCTCTGACTCACCTTTTTCCTTGGAAAAACGGGATTCGGGTGCGACGTAAACTTCGCACCCGATCACCGGATTAATGCCAGCATCCTTACATGCCTTGTAGAAATCGATCACGCCGTACATGACTCCGTGGTCCGTAATGGCCGCGGAGTTCATGCCCAGCTCCTTTACCCTCCTGACGTACTCCTTGATCTTGTTGGAGGCGTCAAGCAGGGAGTATTCGGTATGTGAATGCAAATGCACGAATGACATATGTCAAGCTCCTTACGTCACGCACGATGGATTCGTCTCGTGACTTTCACGTCACAGATACTTCTTCAGCGCGTCGGCCTTGTCAAGCTTCTCCCAGGGGAGATCGAGGTCACCGCGTCCAAAGTGTCCGTATGCTGCCGTCTGCCTGTAGATGGGCCTGCGCAGGTCAAGCATCTTGATGATGCCCGCAGGACGAAGGTCGAAGTTCTCACGGATGATCTCAATGAGCTTCTCGTCACTGAGCTTACCCGTGCCCTGAGTGTCTATGTTGATGGAAGTGGGCTCGGCAACCCCGATGGCATATGAAAGCTGGATCTCAGCCCTGTCAGCCAGTCCTGCGGCAACGATGTTCTTGGCCACGTACCTGGCCGCATATGCTGCACTCCTGTCCACCTTGGTGCAGTCCTTGCCGGAGAAAGCGCCGCCGCCGTGACGGGCATATCCGCCATATGTGTCAACGATGATCTTGCGTCCGGTAAGTCCGGCATCGCCATGAGGTCCTCCGATAACGAAACGTCCGGTGGGATTGATGTAATACTTGGTATTGTCGTCAAGCAGCTCCTTGGGCAGCACGGGATCAAACACGTACTTCCTGATATCCTCATGGATCTGCTCCTGAGTCACGTCCTCATCATGCTGCGTGGATAGGACCACTGCCTCCAGCCTGACGGGCTTGCCGTTCTCATCATATTCTACGGATACCTGGCTCTTGCCGTCAGGACGCAGGTATCCAAGAGTGCCGTCCTTGCGTACCTTGGTCAGCTGAAGTGCCAGCTTGTGGGCAAGGGAAATGGGATAAGGCATGTACTCCTCGGTCTCGTTGGTGGCATATCCGAACATCATGCCCTGATCGCCGGCTCCCGTGTCAAGGGCGTCCTTCAGGTCTCCCTTCCTGGCCTCGAGCGCCTTGTCAACGCCCATTGCTATGTCAGCCGACTGCTCGTCAATGGCTACCAGCACGGCGCAGGTATTGCCGTCAAAGCCATACTCGGACTTGGTGTAGCCGATCTCCCTGACGGTATCCCTGACTATCTTCTGCATGTCAACGTAAGCATTGGTGGTGATCTCACCGGTGATCAGCACGAAGCCCGTGCAGCATGCCGTTTCACAGGCCACGCGGCTCATGGGATCCTGTTCCATGCACGCGTCAAGTATCGCATCGGATATCGCGTCACAGACCTTGTCGGGATGCCCTTCGGTAACTGACTCAGAAGTAAAAAGTCTCTTTTCCATCGGTCAAATTCTCCTTTCGGTTCAAACAAAAAAAACGGTAACTAAAAAATCCGCCTCAACAAGCGGATTCGAATGATTTGATAATCAAATCCTCTTATTGTTCAACTAAATTGCTCAGGTTGGCACCTTCCCCGGTCAAAAAACCGAGGGGTTGCCGTGGCTTCACAGATCCTATGTATCTCCACCACTCTGAATAAGAGTATCAAACAATATTGAATTTTCATATCCTTTTTATAGAGTACAAGCATACCTTGCGCTTGTCAATCATAAAATAATGTGATATTTTTTACATATGTCGTGGGGTTACTTATGAGAAGAGTAGATGCCAAGAATGCCAGAACCGGTATGACTATCGCTTCTGACGTATATGCACTCAGCGGACAGCTGGTCATTCCCAAGGGGGTCGTCTTAAACAGCAAGACCATATCCAAGCTTGGCTTTTATTCCATACCCTTCATTCTCGTGGAAGACGATGAAGTCACCCTCGGTGCACGGAACACGGAGCGCACCTATCACGAAAAGGTCCAGTCGGACCCTCAGTTCATCGCATTCAAGCATAAATTTGAAGAGGAAGTGGTTTCGTTCAAGGAACACATGAACGAGGTGATCAACCTGAACGAGCCCCTGGACGTGGACGAACTGCTGGAGCGGACCGGCTCAATGATGAGCGCCGCGCCCGACTCCATCGGCATACTCACCCTGCTGTCCAACATGCACAACTATGATGACGAAACCTTCGCCCACTCGATGAACGTGGCGCTGATATGCAATCTCTTTGCCAAATGGGTGCACCTGAGCGATGACGAGATCACCATGGCCACGCTGTGCGGCCTGCTCCATGACATCGGCAAGCTCACGATACCCGAATCGATCCTGCGCAAGCCCGCCAGGCTGACCGAGGCGGAATATGCCAGGATCAAGGATCATCCCCGCGCCGGCTACGAGATCCTGCGCAAGAACAACATGGATCCCCACATCTGCAACGCAGCGCTCATGCATCACGAGCGATGTGACGGCGGGGGCTATCCACTGAGGCTCAAGGGGGCTCAGATAGATCCTTTCGCAAAAATAGTGGCCATCGCCGACGTATACGATGCCACTACCTCACCCCGCGTCTACCGCGGTCCCATGTGTCCTTTTGAAGTCATCAGGATGTTCGAGCAGGACGGCCTGCAGAAATATGATCCGGGCTACATCATGACCATCCTGGAGAACATCGTGAATACTTATCTCCTGGAAACCGTCAGGCTCTCCGACGGCAAGGAAGGTCAGGTGATCTACATCAACAAGAATCATCTGGCACGTCCCACCATCAAGATCGACGGCGGTTATTTCGACCTGTCCACGAACAGGGACGTCAATATCGTAGCGATAATCTGACTTAACTCACCACTTCAAACTTGTACCTGATGGCGTCACGCTCGGCGTCAACCTTGTCGATGTGCGCCCCAAGGCTCCTCAGCTTGAGGTGAAAGTCCTCGTACCCTCTCTCGATGTACTGAATGTTGTCGATGGTGGAAAAACCGTCTGCCGCCAGGGCTGCCAGCACGAGGGCGGCTCCTGCCCTCAGGTCGGGAGACGAGAGGTCTGCTCCCTGGTATCCGGCAATGCCGTCAATGATGGCCGAATTGCCCTCAACCTTGATGTTGGCACCCATCTTGACCAGCTCATCCACGTATTTGAACCTGTTTTCAAATAATGATTCCGTGACTATGCTCGTGCCCTGCGCGAGTCCCAGCGCAACGGTCATCTGGGGCTGCATGTCCGTGGGAAACCCCGGATATGGCAGCGTCTTGGCGTTGGTACGGCGAAGGGGCTTGGAAGAAACCACCCTCACGCAGTCATCCGATTCCTCCACCTCGCATCCTATTTCCACCAGCTTGGCCGTAATGGACTCCAGATGCTTGGGGATCACGTTCCTCACCACGATGTCACCCTTGGTGATGGCGGCGGCAAACATGTAAGTGCCCGCCTCGATCTGATCGGGGATGATGGTATACTCCGTGCCGTGCAGCTTCTGCACTCCGCGTATCCTGATCACGTCAGTACCCGCGCCCCTTATGCTGGCTCCGCAACTGTTGAGGAAGTTGGCCAGGTCAACTATGTGAGGTTCCTTGGCTGCATTCTCAATGATGGTCGTGCCTTCAGCCATGACTGCCGCCAGAATGATGTTCATGGTGGCGCCCACGCTAACCACGTCCAGATAGATGTGACCGCCCACAAGCCTGTCCGCACTGGCTGCCACGTGTCCGTAGCTGACCTCTGCGGTGGCGCCCAGTCCCCTGAACCCCTTCAAATGCTGATCGATGGGGCGGAGGCCTATGTTGCAGCCTCCGGGGAGGGCCACTTCAGCCTTGTGAAGCTTACCCAAAAGGGCTCCCAGCAGATAATACGAAGCCCTGATCCTTCTGATGTGCTCTCCGTCTATGAGATAATCCTTAACCTGCGACCCGTTGATCCTGACGCTGTGCCTGTCGATCCTGGTAACGATGGCGCCCACGCTCTCTATAGCCATGAGCAGTGCGTGGATGTCGGTTACGTCGGGGAGGTTTTCTATATATACGGTTTCATCCGTCATGATGGCGGCTGCAATGATCGGAAGCGCAGCGTTCTTCGCTCCGGATATGTCTACCTCTCCAACGAGAGGATTACCGCCTTTGATTACATATTGATCCATATCAAAATCCTACCTGCCATACCTCATTTAATATAGACTTTGCAGGAGCGTCTGTCAATCCGAACGGATGAACGGATGACATAATGTCATTAGCCGGTTTTTGGCGAAAAAAGGGCTTTGCGAAGCCGTTTTGTGGCTGCCTGTCCGGGCTTCAGTTCAAATAGTTTAAAGGATTAACCTGACTTCCTCCGACCAGTATCTCAAAATGAAGGTGCGGTCCGGTGCTGACTCCCGTGTTGCCTGACAGCGCTATGCGCTGGCCCTGTGAAACGGCCTGTCCGACGCTGACCAGAACCTTGCTCAGGTGTCCGTACCTCGTCTGCTTGCCATCAGGATGATTGACGTATACGCAGTAGCCGTAGCCTGATCCCCAGCCTGCCCTGGCGACAACGCCGCCGGACGAAGCGTAGACCGGCGTTCCCGTAGCCGTAGCCCAGTCAACGCCCTTATGATACGTGCTTGCTCCCCTCTTGGGTGCCTTGCGCCTGCCGAATCCGGATGACAGCCTGCCTCCGGAGATGGGCTTTACGTACGTCGGAGGAATCTTGGTTCCCCTCTCCACGATCTTGGCGATGGCCTCATAGGTCACGTCCTCCTTGAGGTACGACACGTCAGCCTTCTCGTCATTGACGTAGGTGATCTGGGCCATCACGTTGTGATGTCCTGCCGAAGGTTCCTGCAGCGTCTTCGTCTCGGTCGTGTACCAGTCGTCATTGTCTATGTATATGACCTCTGCCTCATAATCTTCCTCATAATATTGCTGAACGATGCTCTTGACCTGCAGCTTAGGCCTGGGCACGGTGACCGTCAGTTCCTGACCGACAAGTATGACGGAAAATTCATTCTGAAGAGATTCATTCATTGAGATGAGATCGTCCAGCGGCACGTTGGTCTTTTCGGATATCTCGCTGAGGGTATCTCCGGACTGAACCTTATATATGGTAGGAGTCGCCTTGTCCTCGGTAATGTCGGATATGGCCTCCGACGTGTCCATGATCTCAGAGGCGGGCAGATAGCACTCCACGACCTCTATGTAATCTCCAAAGTCCATGTCCATGATGCCCTGCTCGTAATCGTCAAAATCGAGTTCAACCTCCGGCTCGTATTCCTCGAAGCGCTCATCCATGTATGCGAAAATGCCCGCCTCCAGGTCTCTCTCGTAATCAAAGCCGTCTCCTTCATCCGTTTCGTCGGATTCAGTCCGGACCACGGTCGGCGTCAGCACCGACAGTTCCCTGTTCACGTCATATTCCAAAACGGGCGCAAAGCCTTCATCATCCTGAAATCTGTCCAGGGCGGCCTGCAAAAGCTCCATCACGTCATCCGTCGAGGCGAGGTTCACGGATATGTCACCGATCTTGACGGTATATGCCCTTTCATAGGTTTCTATCGAATCCCTTTCCAGCACGGAGCACATCGCATCGATCACTTCCCCGGCTGAAGAAACCCTGCCACGGATCTCCTCACGTGGCTTATAGGTAAGCTCCGTGTCTACAAGTATCAGTTCGTCTGACTTGGAGTTCTGTTCACGTCTGGCCTCCTTCAGGCATGCAGCGGCCGTCTCCTCATCCTCAAGCGATCCGACGAGGGTTCCGTTAAGGTAGACGTCGATCGTGTTGACTCCGGTCTGCTCCAGCCTGGTATAGCTGGGCATCAGGACAGCACAAAAAAGTATGACCAAAAAGCCATACTTCATGCGTGATAACAGTTTTTGGGGATTATATTGCCTCATTCCTTACAGATAGCCCAGCGTGAGCAGAACGTTGATAGCCAGGTCTCCGAGAACAAGTATGAGCATTACGATCTGAATGGCCAGAAGGGAACGGCTCTTGATGGTCTTGGTAAGTCCCTTCTGGGTGTCATTGAGCTGAACCGCCATCTCGGTCAGGGTCATGCCCTGCCCCTTCTGCTGCTCATTGAGAGTCTCCATCATGGCTGAAAGCATGTCCATGCGCTGTGAAAGCTCGCCCAGAAGATTCTGATTGATGCCTGCCAGGCCCTCATCCAGCCTCATTGACTGAGCCTCGAGTTCGCCATGTATCCGGTCGCTGTGCTTGGTCAGCTCCTCTCCGAGGGCAGCCTGCACGTTACGGTATACCCTGACGTTTTCCTTATGTATGTGGTTTTCCAGGTCGTCCTTAATCTCGGCGATCTTTTCCTGTACCGCCTCAGCGGTAGCTGCAGCCGAAGCAGTCTCAGCCTCGGGAGTCGAAGCTGCCTGTTTCATCGCCTCGATCTTTTCGTCCAGCGAAGTGATCAGTCCCCTGACTTCCTCCTGGAACTGCTCCACCTGAGTGACCTCGGCCTGCTGATTGGCAGTGATGATCTCCTCGGGCGTGGCTAAATGTTGAGCAAACCTGTCCTTAAATCCGTCCATTGCAGTACTCCTTTTTTATCAAAGCGTCACAAAGACCATACATGTCAAAGTATAGCAAATATATTTGTATATGACAATATTTTGTGCATATTGCCCAATATTTTGTCCGTTATTTTTATCTCTTTGGTAATTTTACTGAATTGTTACATCTTATTCATAATTTGTTCATATTCGGTCCTTATACTTAAACCATACCAAAAGAGACTTCAAGCAGATGATTTTTTCATAATAGCCCGGGTGCCGAGAGGTGCCTGGGCACTCCTCATTTATAGGGACTTTTTACGGGTTCCCCGATTGTTCTGACAGGGCCTGGATCTCATTGTTTAGGTCCAGCATCTTAGCATCCAGCTGGCTGACCATCTCAGAACACTCCACCAGCTCCAGGCTGATCCTGTCGGGAGCATTTCCCTCAAACTTATAATTTATCTTGTGCTCCAGGCTGGCCCAGAAGTCCATGGCTACGGTCCTGATCTGTATCTCAACCTTGACCTGATCGCATCTGTTGGACAGATACACCGGCACCGTCACGATCATGTGGTAACTCTTGTATCCGCTGGGCTTGGGATTCACGATGTAATCCTTCACTGACAGAACGGTGATGTCGTTCTGCGCGCTGATCATCTCGGCGATCTTGTATATGTCCGAAGTGAAGCTGCATATGATCCTGATGCCTGCTATGTCGTTGCAATACTCGATCATGTTGTCCAGGGTGGATTCCACCCCGTGCCTGCGCAGTTTCTTGACTATCGACTCGGGCGTCTTGATCCTGCCCTTGACGTGCTCTATCGGATTGTACCTGTGCTCCTCCTGCAGCTCCTCGTTAAGTATCTCGATCCGCGTGGTGATCAGCTTTAGCGCCGCATTGTACCGCAGCTGTATCGCCTCGTAGGAATCCACGTCCCAATCCCTGAAAGTAGTAATGCTCTCCATTTCGTAACCCTCTGTACCCCGGATCAGTCCTCCTCTATGATCCTGACCTCGAGGTAATCAAAATCAACTTCATCGATGAAGCTTTCCCCGCGAAACCTCGTCACCGCGGTCCGCTTGAATTCATCGACGTTGGCTTCCAGCCATATCGGCCTGGATAAGTCAAATTTCAGACAAGCCTTCTCTATTGCCCCAAAAACCTTGTGCGTACGCGTATCGTCCGAATCATCCTCGACCACGAGATCGCGCAGCATGCGTCCGTCCTTAAATTCCCTGGCCCACAACCTGAACATCAGTCTTCAAATCCATTGGGGTTGTTGCTCTGCCATCTCCATGAATCCTCGCACATCTCCCTGATACCGTATTCGGCGGTCCATCCCAGTTCTTCCCTGGCCCTTGTCGCGTCGGAATAGCAGGTGGCTATGTCGCCCGGCCTGCGCGGCTTGATCACGTAGGGAACCTTTACTCCGGTGGCTTCCTCGAAGTTCCTGACTATGTCCAGCACCGAGTAACCCACTCCGGTGCCCAGGTTATACAGCTTAAGCCCTGCTTTTTCCTCGATCTTTTTGAGTGCGCACACGTGTCCCCTGGCCAGGTCTGCCACATGGATGTAATCCCTGACTCCGGTGCCGTCAGGCGTATCGTAATCATTGCCAAAGACTCCCAGCTCTTTTAGCTTGCCGACCGCAACCTGCGTAACGTAGGGCATCAGATTGTTCGGTATGCCGTTGGGGTTCTCTCCGATCAGGCCGCTCTTGTGAGCGCCGATGGGATTGAAGTACCTGAGCAGCACAACGTTCCACTCCGGATCTGCCTTTTGTATGTCGGTCAGTATCTGCTCAAGCATGGACTTGGTCCATCCATAGGGATTGGTGCACTGTCCCTTGGGGCACTCCTCGGTGATCGGGATCTGTGCCGGATTGCCATATACCGTGGCAGAAGAGCTGAAGATTATGTTCTTCACGCCATGCCTGCGCATCACGTCTACCAGCGTAAGCGTCCCTGCGACGTTGTTTTCATAATATTCCCAGGGCTTGGCCACGGACTCGCCCACGGCCTTCAGTCCCGCAAAATGGATCACCGCCGATATGTCTTCCTTGGAAAAGACTTCCTCAAGGCCCTCGCGGTCAAGGATGTCCACCTTATAAAACGGAACCTTCTTGCCGGTGATCGTGGCGACCCTCTCCAGGGACTTTTCGCTGGAGTTGGACAGATTGTCCAAAACCACTACGTCGCGTCCCGCATTCTGCAGTTCAACTACCGTATGAGATCCAATGTATCCGGCACCGCCGGTAACCAATATAGCCATTTTCATCCTCCCATGTCATGACGCCTGACAGTCGTTCACAGTTCTATGCCGTCTTTTTTGCAAAGCTCCCGGGCACTTTCGACAGAATCTATGCCCGTCTTGTTCTTGATCGGTGCAAATTCATGCTCTCGCACCACCTCATAGGGCAGGCATGAGCCGAGCTGATGGATCATGTCAAGCACGAGCTGCTCGAACTTATAGCCGTTGGGCGACTCGGGCTTAACGGTCTCGCCATCCTCGTTGCAATAAGGAATCTTCTTGGACACCACGTGCATGGGCAGCGTTTTGCTCAGGATGTCCTCAAGAGCGGTCACCTTGAACAGGTAGTTAAGGATCACGCCAAACCTGTATGCCGGCTCGCCCTTGTCATTCGTGGCATGCATGATCTCGTCCGTCATCTCGTAGTATTCCACTATGGACGGCCTGCCGTCCTCGAGGCACATTACGCCGATGGCTTCATCAGGAGCGGCCTTGGCCACGACCTTGGCTCCAACCTCCACGTCGCGTTCCATGCATGCGCCGACAAAGGCCGGATCCGCGATTCTCTGCAGCACGTTGTCCACGGCGAAGATGTTGAGATACTCTATGCCCTGCTCATGCACTCCGTCCAGAAGGCCTGCATTGACCAGGGACTTAAACCATCCCGCATTGCCGTTGGGCGAAGTGGCTATCCTGCCTTTGGCCTCCAGATACACCTTGCCGTCCTTGTCGGTGGCCGGCGCCATGTCCTGCTTGAAGAAATGCACGTAATCCTTATTATATCCGAAATAGTTCTTTTCCTCAAAAAACCTGATCGTGGCGTCGTTGTTCTTTTCGCTGGTCATTACGTAGAACGGAATCCATATGTCGTTCCTGCCTGCCTTGGCATTGGCGGCGCGCACCACGTCCATCGTATTCTCGATCAGCCTCTGGAAGATGAACACGTCCTTGGTCAGTCCTATGTTATACATGCCCTTGGGGTCGTCAGACCCGAGCCTGGTGCCCATGCCTCCTGCCAAAAGCACCGCACCGACCTTGGACTGTGCGATCGCATCCAGGCCAATGGCAGTGAAACGTTCCTTGTTAGCCTCGATCTCCGGCAGCTCCATGCATTCCAGCGGAGTGATCACGCCCTTCTCGGCGCCGCTCTCGCCCTGGCTGACGTAGCCGATCACGGAAAAATCCGTTTCATCGATCTGGGCAAGCAAAGCCTCCTGCTCGGCATCGCTCAGTTCATCGTAGTACCTGAGCAGCTGAGTCTGTCCTATTGCGTTAAGTTTGTCATAAGCTTGTTGGTAATTCATCTTGGTCTCCTTCATTTTATCAATAATGCCTTATTACTGAATTGCTGTGCAATATCTTTCTTTTTTCCGACGGATCCATGGTCACGATGTTGCCGCGCCTGTCATATTTGGTCAGCAGGTCTGAATTCTTGGCCAGATGACCGCCGCCGTAATCAACCATGAATGCCGCCACCGCCTCCGGTGAGTTGCTTCGCTCGAGCGGGGAGGGATCAGCCTGCATCGTCCTGTCGGGCCGAGGCGGCAGGTCCACGTTCTCCAGGTCCTTAACCTCATTCTCCGGGCCGTCTTCCTCGCCGGCGTCAGGCTCCTCCCCGGCGGTTTTGACCGTTTCCTGGCCGCCGTTCCATATCCCGGCAAAAAAACTGACTATGGATCGCCAGGCATCCCGCAGTATCTCACCTATTGACGAATTGGCCGGCCTGCTTTCGGCCGCCACTCCCTCCGGCGAGAGTTCAACCGTGACTCCGGGACCGTCAAATCGCGAATGCAGGTTGGCCCTGGCTGCCGCCGCTTCTTCCCTGACCATCTCCTCCTGGACCTGTGCTAGAGTCTTGGGACTTTCCGGGCGCCTGCTCCCCTCGGGCTCATAGATCACGCCCTCCATCTCATCCTTGAGCAGGGTAAAGCCCTGAGCTCCGCTCCGGGAGTCAGCCTCCTTGATCCTGGTATTGCCCGCGGCTCCCGCATCCGGGGGCCTTAATCCGTCTATCCTGTCCAGTGCCATGTCACCACTCCGCCAAGAGTGCGTCAAAATCGTATTCCCATATGATGCGGCGCAGGTTATTTACGTGTCCCCGAACCTCGGCATAGTCGTGACATCTGTCGGTTCCGTCGGCGAAGCACCGCGTCATGTAGTCGTTGTACCGCGGATGATAATGCGTATAGTCGGCATAGTTGTTCAAGTCAGTGATGATGGCCTCTTCATCCGCAAAAAAGTATATTTCCACGTTTGCGTAGTCAAACAGCATCTCCGATATCAGCTCATACTCATACAGAGTGGCTTCCAGCCTGTGCTCGTCGATCATGTCATTCCAAAACAAAATGCTGTAAGGCGGATAAAAGATGACGAACCTGGTGTCGGGATGCTCCCTTACGTACGGAAGTATGTTTTCTTCCATATTATCACAAATCGCCTGCGCAAAATAGTCCTGAGGCTTATCAGTTTCAGTCAGGTCTCGTTCCCTGGCGCGGAAATCCCTGACATATTCGGGCATGACGTAATTGACGTTGTAGTACTCATCGGTCCACCAGCTCGAATATACCGTAGCGAGGTCAGTAGGATCAGGATCCAGTGCGGGCCTCACCACGTAATCCAGCAGCACGTCCTTATTGAGCAGATAGTTCACGTCATTGACCAGATTCGAGTCATACAGATACTCCGGCAAGGGAAACTTGACCTCATCCGTTGCCGCTGAATAATTGATCACGTCCACGCCCAGGAATACCACCCTCGTCTCGGGATGCGCATCAAAGATCACCTGCTCTATGTTGGAAACGTCCTTTGGATACGCTCCGGAATAACTAAGCTTGATGGTCTTTAATCCCATCTCCTCCGCGAAGACGTCCGTGTTGAAGTTGACGGTCATCGATGACCCAAGTATCACGGAATCGTAATCAAAGTGCCTGGCCATGCCCGGGTTCTGCGAGAGCTGGTTGTCGATCTCATAGGGAAAGTGCTCAAGCGGGGCATGATAATGAAAAAAAGGATCAACCACGTACGTCAGCACAGCAACCGACAGGACGACGCAGAGGCCGACCGACATGACAGTTATTACGAATTTATTATATTCTAATTTAATTTTCTCCCTCATTTCCGGCTCACTTTAAAAATTAAAATACAGGAAGGTGCTCACCTTGGACAGGGTGATCACGCACCATGCTCCCAGCACGCCCAGCGCCACGGCGGTAACTGCCCGCATCTTGATCCTTTCAGACACCTGCCTGGCATTAGGAGCAAAAAACGTCAATGTCAGGGCAGCGAGCGTCACCGTGATCATTCCAATGTTTCTTGCGGCCACATATCCCAGTTTTTCAAGCCTGAGCAGCTTGATCACGTACCACAATTCATCCGGAATTATTGCCTCCGACAGGTACAGGCTAACCGACTTCCAGGTACCGGAGAACAGCTTTCTGACGACCGCCATGCCCGTACTTATTGAATCAGCCTTAAAGAATATGAAGCAAAAGCTCACGTACAGGTAATTTATGACCGCTCCCGCATCATGAGGCAAGAACCGCTCATGCCGGCTCCCCTCATGTGCAAGACGGACCGCGGCAAACGCAATGCCATGCAGCAATCCCCACAGCACGAAATTCCATCCGGCGCCATGCCAGAGACCGCTGATGAAGAACACCAGCACGACGTTGATCCCCGTACGGACCTTGCCGCGCCGGTTTCCGCCCAGCGGAACGTACACGTATTTCGTCAAAAACCTGGTGAGCGACACGTGCCAGCGTTTCCAGAATTCCAGTATGTTGTAGGACTTATACGGGGAATCGAAGTTGACGGGCAATTCGATCATCAGCATTCCCGCCAGTCCCATCGCCATGTCGCTGTATCCGCTGAAGTCATAATACAGCTGGAGCGAATACCAGATCATAAGCAGAAACGCATCCAAGCCCCCAAGAGTGCCTACGCCGGCATATCCCGCATCCACCGCAGCTCCCAGGACGTCGGCTATCAGAACCTTTTTGGCCAGGCCCAGGATAAACAGGCTCAATGCCCTCGCAAACCGTTCCGAATCAAAGCCTATGTCGCTAATGCGTTCGAACTGGGGCATC
Source organism: uncultured Lachnospiraceae bacterium (assembly GCA_937916415.1). Classification (GTDB taxonomy): domain Bacteria; phylum Bacillota; class Clostridia; order Lachnospirales; family Lachnospiraceae; genus XBB2008. The sequence continues at coordinate 2,698 of CALGGH010000048.1, read as the reverse complement.
ATTTCTTCATGAGTGACTATGGGACCTGCCACAAGCTGCGGAAAAAAGCTGACAAACAGGACGTAATTAAGGAAGCCCGATGGCGGGGCCTCTCCTCTGTAGGTATCAACCAGATACCCGATCTGCTGGAACGTAAAAAAGCTGATCCCAAGCGGAAGCAGTATCTCCTTAAGAGGAACGTCAAGGTGAGTCACAAAATTCAAGTTTAGAATTAAGAAATCGAAGTACTTGAAATATCCCAGGAGGAGTAGGTTTAGAGTTACGCCCGTTATCAATAATGCCTTCTCATCCGGGATCGCAAGCCTGATTTTTTTTCTTGCGCCCTTCCTGTAGGCGAAGGTCGGAATCCGATCCTGTTTGATCCATATCAGATCCATTAAAATACGATTTAGCGCTATGGATAAAAGCATGATAATAAGATATGACGGGCTGAAATACCCGTAAAACCAAAGCGAAAAACCAATGAGCCAAGCTTTGGTAAGTGCGGGCGTGCCCCAAGCCTTGAGTGCATAAAATCCAGTTATGCACAACGGAAAGAATATGAAAATGAACAGATACGAATTAAATAGCATATGTTATTCCATGTAGGGAGTGCCTGCCAAAATCTCCCTTACGAAAGCCTGTGCCACTCTGTCAGCATAGAGCACGTAACCGCCGCTCTCGAACACGAGTTCCAACCCATGGTCCTCCGGATCCGAGTCCATCTGCCGTCCGTCGGGCACCACGAAATACGTGGCGACGCCTACGCCCCTAGACTCATCCCTGGTCAGTTCCAGCACCTGATCCCAGTCAAGCTCCTCTGCCAGTTCGTAGGCCTCATACGTCTCATTATAGTATCCCCATGCCGGTTCTACTGCCTCACGTCCGTAAACCAGGCATACGTCCGCATCATACTGCCTGAGATAAAATAGCATCTCAAGCGGCACGCAGGCGTACACGTTGACGCCCGGCACGTCCCGGACCATCTCATCGGCCAGGTCAATGACGTACTGCGGCACGTGATACGCATTTTCCGCCCTGGAGCTGTCCGCGGACGCATAGGTAAAGCTTCCGCACAGGATCAGCACCGCGCATGCAATCACGGCACCGACGCGCCTGTGAACGTAAATGGCCCTGCACGCCGCATACCCTATGGTAACGGTGACCGGAAGCAGCCATAGCATCCTGTAATAGGTGCCGTGCGAATCCAGGTGCAGCACGTAGAGCCTGTAATACAGTGGGCACAAATACGTCAGCAGGAGCGCCAGCGACAGCCAGCACAGGACAAGGCGCTTCACCCTGTCCTTTTCATAGATGAAAAGATAAAGAAGTTAAATTAGAAAAAGTGACATCATTTCCTTATGAATTTTATTTTTACAAAGATTTGATTCAAGAAAAATTAGGATTATGCAGTCATTTATTACATTTAAATCAATAAATAATATATTAACATTACTTTATATTACAGATGATTATTCAATTATTTCTTATGATATTGCTAAAAATAAACAATTAAATATAATTAAAACTCCTCAAAAAGATATTTGTAATTTACAACATTGTTTAGATAATAAAAATAAAAGAGATTTAATTTTATCACAATCTTGCTATAATAATATAAAAATATGGGATATTAATAATAATAAATGTATATTAGAATTAAAAGAAATGGAATTAAAATATGTAAGTGTTTCTAAAGTATGCTTTATGAATTATAAGGATTATATTTATATTATTTTAAGTAGTACTTCCTTTTCTGATCCGACATGTAAATTATTTGATTTATCTGGTAAGTTATGCAAAGAAATAAAATTTGACCCAAATATAACTTATATTACCACATATAATGACAATGAATTATCAAAAAGCTATATTTTAATATCTTTACCCAATATGATAAAATCATATAATTATAATGAAGGCAAAATATATCATAGCTATTTAAATATACTAAAAAGTTATATATATAATTTAATAGTAGTAAATAAAGATAGATTATGGGAACCAACACGTTTATTTGGGAACTATGGAAATTATATAATTATTTGGAATTTTCACACTGGAGAGATGCTAAATAATGTAAGTTTTAATGCTAACATAAATAATATTTGCTTATGGAATAATCAATTTTTAATCGCAATAACTGAGAATTTCAATGAAAACAAAGATATAATAAGTTTATTAGATGTCAGCACAGGAAAATTAAAAAAAAATTTAATAATTACAGGAATTGTAATGTTTGCTATAGGCTTTGGCTTAAACGGCATTGCTACTTCGGCTAATGCCCCTGCTAATGTTGCTGTTGTAAATGTCAGCGCTGTAGTTAATAAATCAGCTCAAGTTCAAGCCTTAAAGAAAGAACAAGCAGCAAAGATGAACGACTTATCAAAATGGCTTAAGGTTGTAAAGGCTGACGTTCAAAAACAACAAACCAAAGAAGGCAAAGAAAAGCTAATCAAGAAATATGATGCAGATTTTGCCAAGAAAAAAGAAGCTATCTCTAAAGAATATCAAACTAAGCTTCAAGCAATAGATAAGAGCATCTCTCAAACAATTGCAACAGAAGCGCAAAAAAGAGGATATACTTTAGTTCTATCTAAATCAATCGTGTTATTTGGCGGCAATGATATCACTACAGAAATTGCCAGAGTTGTAAAATAGCAAACAATTAAGCAATTACAAAAAGTCGAAACTATGCTTTTAGGTCAATGATTTTACC
>CALGGH010000047.1 GCA_937916415.1 uncultured Lachnospiraceae bacterium | reverse complement strand
CTCAAAGAAAAATCCTACGCAAATTTTAATGTTTTATTTATGAACAGCTCCTAAGTTCCTCATGTAATGCTTTTGGAGAACACATGGCCGTTTTGGTTGAAGTAAATGACATAAGCAAGATATACAATCCCGGCGAAAACGAAGTGCGTGCCCTCGATCACGTGAGCCTGACCATCGACGAGGGTGAATTCGTCGCCATCATAGGCCAGTCCGGATCAGGCAAGTCGACGCTGATGAACATGCTGGGATGCCTGGACACTCCTACCAGCGGCACTTACATGCTGCATGGCATCGACGTCTCACACATGACGGATGACGAGCAGTCCGACGTGCGCAATCGCGAGATCGGTTTTATTTTCCAGGGATTTAACCTGATACAGTCATTGACCGCCTTTGAAAACGTCGAGCTGCCGCTGATCTACAGGAAGGTTCCCCGCAGGGAGAGGCGGGAGCTGTCCATGCGCGCACTTGAGCGGGTGGGACTTGCAAAACGAATGGACCATAAGCCAAGCGAACTATCGGGAGGACAGCAGCAGCGTGTCGCCATAGCACGAGCGATCGCGCAGGCACCGCCGATACTGCTCGCGGATGAACCTACCGGCAACCTGGACAGCGCGTCAAGCCGAGACATCATAGAGGTCATTCACGGACTCTACGCCGAGGGCAGGACGGTCATCATCATAACTCACGATCCCGGGATCGCCGCACAGGCCAAGAGGATCATAACGATCAGCGACGGACACATAATAAAGGACGAAGACAACACGGAGACCTTCATGCGCCTGCGGGAACAGAACAGGGTTTCAATAAGCGAATGAACGATTACCAAGAGGAAAAAAACATGTCAGAAAAGAAAACAACGGAAACCATGAACAGCGCCGTCAGCACGGATAAGCCTGACGCAAAGACCGCCGCGAAGGAGGCTGAGACTGTGACCGGCACGAACGGCGTGCAGGCAGCCGGCTCCGCCAAAAAGGAAGAATTGTCGGATACATCCGGGAGCATGTCAAAAAAGGAAGTTTCTGCTTCTTCCCATTCATCATCCTCTCCTGCCCTTCCCAAAAAAAGAAAGGGCAAAAAAATGCTGATCATTCTCGCGGTCGTCCTGATTGCCGTCATCGCACTTGTTATGTACGTGATAAACAAAGGAAAAAGCGTGATAACGCCCGTAACCGTGACCACGGTGTCAAACGGCAGCATAGAGGTAATATCCAGCTACAGCGGAACCATCGCGAGCAATCAGGTCAAGAGCTACTACTCTCAGGTATCGGCCCCGATATCCGAGATGAAGCTGCATGTCGGAGACAGGGTCAAAAAGGGCGACCTCCTGTACAGATATGCAGAGGATGACCTGGCCCTGCTAAAGGAGCAGGCAAGCCTCACGATGGCCCAGTCAGAAGGCAGCTATACGGGATCCCTGCAGAAAAACGCCATTGCTACCATTAATGCCAATGGCATGAGCCTGTCTGCCATCAATTCCAGAATGGATGAGATAACCGCTGAGGTAGACTCGCTCAACGACAAGATCAGCGAAAAGACTGCACGCATGCAGCAAACCCTGACGGACCTCCAGAAAACCACCATGGACGTGGATCAAAACGGCATATCCGACACTACCGATGCAGCAGAAGGCAATACCGCCCCCGTTGACCGGATGACCGAAAAAGACGAAAAAGACAAAAACAAGCAAATGTCCCTCGCACTCCAGGAATCCATCAATGACGTTCAGTACGCCCTTCAGTATGATCCGGAGCTGCTGGCCTGGAAAAAACAGATCAACGAGCTGAATGAGGAAAAGAACAAGCTGGCTGAGGCCTCCTCTGCCGAGAGCAGCCGCATGACCTCAGGCGACAAGACCGCTCTTGAAGCACAGAAGGACCTCTCGTCCCTCGAGAACAGCACCACGATCGCCAGCATAGAAAACGTTGAAAACGGCGTGAAGGCGGAATTTGACGGCGTAGTCACCGAGGTATCAGTGGAGGAAGGTGCAATTGCCCAAAAGGGAGTGAAGGTCATAACCATTACCAGCACCGATGACGTGCGCATCGACATACAGATCTCCAAATCCGACATCGGAAGGGTTAAGGAAGGACAGCTGGCAGACATTACCATCGGGAACGAAAGCTACACGGGCAAGGTTGCCCAGATTTCCGGCACGGCCTCCAAAAACTCCAGCGGAGTGGCCGTTGTCAACACGCAGATTTCCATAGACAGCCCCTCCGATTCGATAATACTGGGCACGGAGGCAAACACCAGGATACACACCGACAAGGCGGATGACACGCTGGTAGTTCCATACGAATACATAGGCGCTGACGCCGATGGCGACTTCGTATACATGATAGACGACTCGGGGCTGCTGTATCGTCAGGACGTGACCATTGGACTCTCAACCAGCACGGATGCGCAGATAACCGATGGCCTGAATGCAGGAGACGTGATCGTGACCACGGACCCCGACTCACTCTATGAAGGAATGGCGGTAATTCCGGACGTGGAATGATGAATCAACCACGCTTAATCCGCAGACAGCTTAACGGATGAACCCGCACGGTCCGGCTTCCGACATACGTATAAAACAATGGACACTCTACGCGAATACATAGAAAGCGCAATAAAAAACATTCGCTCCAATCGAATGCGCACTCTGCTTACGATGCTTGGCATTATCATAGGCATCGCGGCAGTGGTGGCAATAATAACCCTCGGAAACGGCATGACGGAGTATGTCGGCAAGCAGTTCAGCTCCACGGGCGCATCCACGATCTCCGTATATCTGGACTCCACCAAAACGGATCAATTTCTGACCACGGATGACGCCAATGCCGTCGTCGAACAATTTCCCGGAATCATCGGAACCTCATACTGCCTGTATTACGAGGCCACGGCCACGAGCCGCAAGGGCAACTTTGACATCGAAGCCCAATTTGTGAGCAACTACCAGTATCTTTCCGATGGGACAAAGCTTCTGCATGGCAGAAACTTTACAGCAGAGGAGATGGAATCAAACGCCAGAGTATGCACGCTCAAGGCTTCCGATGCAAAAAAACTGTGCGGAACCGAAAATCCCGTCGGAATGACTCTGCAGATCAACGTTGACAATCAAATCGCGGACTACGAGATCGTAGGCGTATTTGAAGACCTCGGCGAAATAATAAGCAAAATGTATGAGATGCTCGGAATCCCTCCATCGGTCAAAATGCCGTACACAACCGCTGAAAGCGCCTTTTCATTGGGGATCAACAAAGAAACCTCCATGGACATATACGTTGAACGGGGAAGCAGGGCCGTTTCCACGGGAAAGGTTATCAAATTTCTCGAGACATATAAGGGATTGCGGGGCGCAAATGCCTTATTCTATTATGATTCAGCCGGTGACAGCGATGATATCAATCAGGTCATGGGAATAATCACGACCTTCATGTCGTTTGTGGCAGCCATATCCCTGCTGGTCGGGGGCATCGGCGTCATGAACATCATGCTGGTGTCCGTGACGGAAAGAACTCGTGAGATAGGCATACGTAAATCCATAGGGGCCCGCACGGGATCGATCCTGATCCAGTTTCTCGCGGAATCCTCGATAATATCGTTTTTGGGCGGAATCATAGGGGTGATCACGGGGCTGGTCATTGCGGCCATCGTATGCCACCTGATCAATTTCAGGTTTATTGTCTCATTTTCATCCGTATTGTTTTCCGCATTGTTTTCTTCCGCGATCGGAGTATTTTTCGGAATATATCCGGCCAGAAAAGCTGCGAAGCTGAAGCCCGTGGATGCTCTTAACAGGAGAAACTGATGGAATACGTCAAAAGTGCATGGAAAAACATCAAAATGAATAAGGGGCGCACCATTCTGACCATGCTCGGAATCATCATCGGCATCTCCTCCGTGATAACGATACTGTCAATGGGCAACGGACTGAAGAAAGACGTAACTTCATCTCTGGATGACATCACGGGCGGTTCGATAACGATCGCACTGGATCCCAAGAAGACCACGAAGACCATTAACAATGACCAGATCAAGGCTATCGGCAGTGCCGTACCCCTTATCTCCGGCGCAACCCCGCACGTCAACATGTATGCTACCAGTGACGTCAGGCACAAAGTCGAAACACGTCTCACGGGCGGAAACGAGCAGTCGGTCGTCGAATTCAAGGAAGGCTTCTACAGCGGACGGTATTACTCCGAATATGACGTGGAATCCGCGTCTGAAGTCTGCGTGCTGACGCAGGCAAGTGCTGTGGCCATATATAATAACTATGACGTGCTGGGCATGACGCTGCCGGTTACGCTGGATGACAGAATCCGTGAGCTGACGGTCATTGGTGTATTGCGCAGCGATGATAATGACATCGAAAACGTCAGAACGCTCATTGCCAATGATCAGCTCGGATATATCTACGCGGACGTGTTTGTTCCCTATACGCTTTTTACGTCAAGATATAACCTGATGGACGAAAAGCTCTCCACGTTCGAAATCTTCCCCATAAGCGGACAGTCCGAGGCCGCTACCGCCAAGGCGATCAAGGTGACGGAAAACATCCTGGACCTTCGGGGCCAAAAAGCCGTAACAATGCAGTCCCTGGCATCCATGCTGGATATGTACACCAACATCATGGATTCGGTCACAATGGTCATCGCCCTCGTAGCCGCCATATCTCTGCTGGTGGGAGGCATAGGCGTCATGAACATCATGACCGTGACCGTGACAGAGCGCACCAGGGAGATAGGAATCCGCAAGTCCCTCGGTGCAAGGACTTCATCGATAATGCTGCAGTTTTTGATTGAATCGTCCATGATCTGCATGATCGGAGGATTCATCGGGATGATCCTCGGATTCGTCTTAAGCAGCGTCGTGGGCCGTTTAGCAGAGCTGAAAGCCGTCATACTTCCCTCAGACGTGATGCTGGTAGTTGCCATATCGGTAGGAGTTGGAGTATTCTTTGGAATATATCCTGCACGCAAGGCGGCAGTGCTGAATCCGATAGATGCATTAAGAATGGAATGATTTATGAATGACTTGGATGGTGGTATAATTGGGCATGGAAATGCATCCATGCATTTCCGAACATGCCCTGTCTCATCCGTGAGACCTGGGCATGGAAATGCATCCAGGAAAAAAATTATAAGGTAAATCTACATGGCATTATTCAACAAGGAAAAAACGGGATTAAACATAATAATTGTAGGATGCGGCAAGGTTGGAGCCAACCTGGTCACGCAGCTGATCCGCGAAGGCCATGACATCACGGTCATAGACAAGGACTCATCCAGGATCAACGAGATCACTAATCTGTATGACGTCATGGGCGTTACCGGCAATGGTGCCAGCTACACCGTGCAGATGGAAGCCGGCATCAAAGATGCCGACCTGCTGATCTCCGTAACCGGTTCAGACGAACTCAACATGCTCTGCTGCACCATCGCGGAACAGTCCGGCAAATGCTCCACCATAGCCAGGGTGCGTACGTCTGATTACAGCCGCGAGATCGGATACCTGCGGGATAAGCTCGGGCTGGCCATGATCGTCAATCCCGAGCTTGAAGCGGCATCGGAGGCCGCCAACATCCTGGGCATGCCCTCCGCCCTGGAGGTCAATCCCTTTGCCAAAGGGCAGGCACAGCTCGTCAGGTTCAAGGTCGACGAAGGCAACGTGCTAAACGGCCGGGCCCTGATAGATCTGGGGCGCAAGAACACCGAATCAATACTGATAGGTTCAGTTGAGCGTGATGGCGAGGTGTACATCCCTAACGGCATGTTCAAGATCCGTTCCGAGGACATAGTCTCCGTCATCGGCACGCGCAAGAGCGTGGTCAAGTTCATGGAATACACCGGCATGCACAATCAGGCCGTGAGAAACGCCATAATAATAGGCGGCGGACAGTCAGGCATCTATCTGGCCACCCTGCTGCTAAACATGAACATAGCAGTCAAGATCATAGAGCGTGACAGGGCCAGGTGCGAGGAGCTGTCCGTGCTGCTGCCCAAGGCCGTCATCATCAACGCCGACGGAACCGATGAGGAAGTTCTCCGTGAGGAAGGCCTGGTCAATGCGGAGGCCTTCATTCCGCTGACCGGCATCGACGAGCAGAACATCATACTGACCCTTTATGCCAAAAAGATATGCAAGGGAAAGATCATAACCAAGATCACCAAGATCGGTTTTCCCGAGATCATCGCCAACCTGGATCTGGGCAGCGTGCTCTATCCCAAAAAAATCACGGCAGAAGCCATCATAGGATACGTACGCGCCATGCGCAATTCCCGCGGTTACAGCAACATCGAGACGATGTACCATCTGCCGGATGACGCGGCCGAAGCCATCGAATTCAGGATAGACGAAAGCAACAAGGCGACCGACGTGCCGCTGAAGGACCTGGAGCTCAAAAAGAACTTCCTGGTGGCCTGCATCGTGCGGGACGGGCGGACCATCATTCCCGGAGGTTCAGATTATATAAAAAAAGGAGATTCGGTGGTCATAATTACGACCGAGAAAGGCGTAACGGACATCTCCGACATCGTAAGGTAAGCACCGGAAAATTGCCATGAACAGATCAATGATACGCTACCTGCTGGGACGTGTACTCCGCATAGAAGCGATACTTTTACTGCTTCCGCTTTTCATATCATTCATTTACCATGAAACCTTGGGACTAATGTTTGTTGCAGTAGCCCTTGGTTCTTTTTTGTTGGGGATGATACTTACCATTCACAAGCCGGAATCCACGGTGTTTTATCTCAAGGAGGGCTGCGTGACGTGCGCCATGAGCTGGATCACACTATCACTGGTGGGAGCGCTGCCCTTTTATCTCACTGGAGAGATCCCATCCTATACTGACGCACTTTTTGAAACAATATCTGGCTTTACGACCACCGGAGCGTCCATACTGGCGGACGTGGAAGTGCTTTCCAAGTGCATGCTCTTTTGGCGCAGCTTCACGCACTGGATCGGCGGCATGGGAGTGCTTGTCTTTTTGCTTGCGATCATACCCATGAGCGGTGGCTCCAACATCAATCTGATGCGCGCGGAAAGCCCCGGCCCATCGGTCGGCAAGCTCGTGCCCAAGATCAAGTCCACGGCGCGCATTCTCTACATGATCTACATGGCCATGACGCTCATCGAGTTCGTTGCCCTGCTCATCGCCCGCATGGATGCCTTTGAAGCGATCTGCACCGCCATGGGTACGGCCGGTACGGGAGGATTCGGAGTCAGGTCGGATTCCTTTGCGAGCTATAGTGCCGCAGAGCAATGGATCGTGACCATCTTCATGATCCTTTTTGGCGTCAACTTCAATGCCTATTACCTGATCCTCTTCGGGCAGGTTGGCCGTGCATTCAGGATGGAAGAGGTCAGGACTTATTTCTGCGTGATCTTGGCGGCCATCGCCATCATCATGTTTGACACGATACATATCTACGGCAGTTTCTTCACGGCACTGACGCACGCTTCATTCCAGGTGGCTTCCATCATAACCACCACCGGATTCGCCTCGGCGGATTTCGACCTATGGGACGTGACCAGCAGGATTGTCCTGGTCATGCTGATGTTCATCGGCGCATGCGCCGGTTCCACCGGAGGCGGCATCAAGGTCAGCCGTTTCGTGATCGCTGCCAAAACCGTGTTCAAGGAGATAGGCGGATACATACACTCCAAGAGCATCAAGAAGCTCACGATGGACGGCAAGCCGGTTGAACATGAAGTGCTCAGGAGCGTCAACGTTTTCTTCATCACGTATATCTTTTTGTTTGGGCTTTCAACGCTGCTGATCAGCATAGACGATCATGATCCGGTCACCATCTTTACCGCGGTGACCGCCACCATTAATAACATCGGTCCCGGCCTTTCGGCGGTGGGACCTACCCAGAATTTTGCATGTTTCAGCATCTCCAGCAAGTACGTGCTGATGTTCGACATGCTTGCCGGCAGGCTGGAACTGTTCCCGATGCTGATGCTCTTTACGCCAAACGTCTGGAAGGAATTCCTTCATCCGACTTCAAGGCCAACGTATCTCAGAAAAAAATAATGCGGGGACGGTTTCCCCGCATCATGACCCGGTGATGGTTCCCTGCATGCACCGGTGACGGTTCCTGCATGCACCGGTGACGGCTCCTGCATGCACCGGTGACGGTTCCTGCATGCACCGGTGACGGTTCCCTGCATGCACCGGTGACAGTTCCCTGCATGCACCGATGACGGTTCCCTGCGCGTACCGGATCAAACGACCCTGCGAATGGTAACAATGCTTCGATACGTTGCAGGCGCAACCTTGATGCCCGTGCGTTCAGTGGAAGCATGGACGATCTGTCCGTTGCCGATGTATATTCCCACGTGACCTCCATAGTACAGTATGTCGCCGGGCTGGGCTTCAGAATAAGATACCGAACGGCCCACGCCGGACTGCGAATACGAAGTCCTGGGCAGACTGATGCCAAATGCCTTGTATACGGAATAAACAAATCCCGAACAGTCACAGCCATCCGTCAGGGACGTACCTCCCGCCACGTAGGGGTTGCCCACGAACTTAAGCGCATAATTGGCTATCTGTGAGCCCGTGCCGCTGCCGGACGCGCTCACTCCGCCTCCCGAGCTGCTTCCCGACGAGGACGCATTATTGTTAGTCGTGGTGACCGATTCCGACTCGTCATCTCCATCATTGGAGACGTCTGCTGCATCATCAGGCTCCGTAGCCGCTGCTGCGGCCGCCGCGGCCTCTGCCTCAGCCTTCAGGCGGTCTTCCTCAGCCTTCTTTTCCTTTTTCTTCTCTTCGGCTTCCTTCTTTTTCTGAGCTTCCTCACGTTCCAGCTGCCTGATCTCATTGGTCTGCTGGTTGATCTTGGCGGTATATATGGCAGCCTGCTGCTTAGCCTGGGCCAGCATCACCGAGTAGTTATCGTACTCCGTCTCAAGCTGTGCCTCTACTTCCTCCAGATATGCCTGTTCGCTCTCAAGCTCCTCCTTGGACGTCTCGAGCTCGGACTTTTCCTCCTCCAGGCGGTCCCAGACCTCCTGAGTATACTCGACCGTGGCCATGTATTGCTCGAGCATCATCCTGTCATATGCATAGAGCTGCTCTACGTAATCAGCCTTGTTCAGTGCGTCCGCCAGGGAAGACGTGGCGTCTATGAAGATCGAGATGTAAGTTGCATCTCCCTGCTCGTACATGTATCTGATGCGGATCTTCATGGACTCATACTGCTCATCACGCTGCTGCACGGCCGCATCGTACTCAGACTCAGTCTCAACGATCTGCTGCTCCTTATTCGCAATGTCCGACTCGATCAGCTCGATATCAGTCAGCAGACCGATCAGTTCCTGGTTGATGCCTTCTATCTCCTGTCCCAGGTCACCCATCGCACCGGAAATCGAGCTTATCTGCGAATTAGTGGAATTAAGCCCGCTCTGCGCCGAGTTCATGGCACTCCTGGCGTCCTTTTTCTGATCCTCCAGGTCATTGATCTCCGAATTGAGTGAGTCAATCTCCTTTTGGAGTTCCTCAAGCGAAGCCTTGTCTGCGTCATCATTACCGTCATCCGCGTCTTCCTGTACGTCCCGGGCAGGAGTGGCAAATATGCTCACCGGCGTGGACGCGGCCAGCACGAACGACGTGAGCACCGCACAAGCCGCACCGAAACCATAAGCTATGCGATTGTTTCCAAAGGGGTTTTTGATCATGCCGGTCTACCGAACTGGGCGTCAAATACGCGTCAACAAAAACAAAACTTATCTGTTAATTTTAGCATAATTAGGATATAATTGAAATACTGTGTGCAGACAATAACAAGTTCGGAGGATCTCATATGAACACTTTTGCAATAGTTAGCCTCATAATCCTGGCGGTGCTTATCATAGGCATCATAGTACTGTATTTCCTTGGCAAAAAGGCTCAAAAGAAGCAGGAGGAACAGCAGGAACAGCTCGATGCGATGAAACAGACCGTGAGCATGCTCGTCATCGACAAAAAACGTATGAAGCTGCGTGATGCGGGACTACCGCAAATGGTGCTCGACCAGACCCCCAAATACCTGCGCGGCTCCAAGCTGCCGATAGTCAAGGCCAAGGTCGGTCCGCAGATCATGAGTTTCATAGCCGATGAAAAAATATTCGACGAGATTCCCGTCAAAAGGGAAGTCAAGGCCACGATCAGCGGCCTCTACATCACCTCGGTGAAGGGCCTGCATGGCAACGTAAATAAGAATGCCGAGCCTGTTAAAAAGAGCTGGAGGGCCAAATTCCAGGACAAGATCGACAAGCTCCAGGAAAAAGCCGGAGCAAAGCCCATCAAATAAACATAAAAAGCATTCCGAAGACAGCTTCGGGATGCTTTTTTATTTTATCAGCCTTTAGGTTCGGATCAGGAAAGCCTGATCCTGTCACGCGGAGATATGTCCATCGTCAGGGAACAATCCGACACGTACTCGTAATTGACGTCAAGTCCATACTCCGCCTGCAGGTGGATCAGTTCATCCGTCTCCGTGATCTCTACCTTGCGGGTATTAATGCCTATCATCAGCGTGCCATATGGCGTTTGATAGCTGGACAGGTTCTGCTTGCCCTCTTCAAAAACCATGTGAACGTTGATCATGCCCTTTTTGGTGACTTCTATGGTATCCCCTGCGAACTTGACCAGATTGGAGATTGACTGGCCCTCTCCCTCAACCATCTCGTCATACATCAGGTATTTGCTGTCATTCTTTTCGTAATACTTCGCGTTGGTAATGAGTTCGATCGGAATGCCGGTACCATCCTCGGCAAAAGCGAACTGCAGTCCCTTCATCGCTAGCAGGACGTCGTTGGTCATAAATGCTTCCTTTCAAAATGCATGGATGCCGTGCCAAGGTTAATTCTATCATTTACGATTATTTCACACAAGAACCCCCGGAGCGTCCGCGTAAATACAATCTTGTACAATTTAGTACAATATTATACAATTAAGCATAGAAATACATCCATGTATTTCTAAACATGCTACGTCCCATCCATGGTACGTGGCATAGAAATACATCCATGTATTTCTAAACCCGGAGAAATAGATGAAAAATAAACAAACTGCTTATGCAAAGATTAATCCGGTACTCAGGGTATGCTCCAAACGACCGGACGGCTACCACGAACTGGCCATGATCATGGAGTCGGTAAGCATCCATGACGACCTGGAAACATACGTCACGGATGAACCCGGCCTGCGGCTTTTCTGCAGGACCGAAGGAGATCACTTATCCAGCGGCGGCATGCTCAGCACCGGTGATGACAATCTGGTCATACGGGCAGCCAATGCGATCTTCGATCACGTAAAGGATCCCGCCATGCCCGATTCCGGCCGGACTCGTCCCGGTCTAAATCATCTGTCCGACACGGCCATGGCCGTCATGTCGGGCCGGGCAGGCCTCAACCTGCTGCTGACCAAGCGCATACCCATGGCTGCCGGACTGGCCGGCGGAAGCACGGATGCCGCAGCCGCTCTGCGGGGCATCAACGAACTGCTGGAGCTTAAGCTGAGCACGGATGAGCTGTGCTCCATAGGCGTCAGGATAGGCGCGGACGTGCCCTACTGCATACGGGGCGGCAGCTGCCTGGCTGAAGGCATCGGCGAAAAACTGACGCCCATTGCTCCTCCGCCTGCTGCCCATCTGCTGATCCTGAAGCCGCAGGTGAACGTTCCGACTGCCAATGTCTATGGCCTGTATGACCGGCGGGCGGCCGGCAGCAGCCTGCCTTATGAAGCTCCGGAATCCAGGATGATGCGCGCCCTGGACGCCGGAGACCTGACGGAAATGGGACAGGCCCTGTACAACGACCTGCGCATCGTCACCGCCATGGACTATCAGATAATACCCGCCCTGGAGCGCATGCTGCCCGATCTCGGCGCATCCGGCGCCATGATGAGCGGATCCGGACCTTCGGTTTTCGGCCTTTTTGAATCAAAGGATGAATGCCTGTCGGCACTGTCGCACATACGCGGGCTTTATCCTGAAATGTATGCAGAATATGCGGAGTTTGTAATATGAGATATAAGTTTGACCTGGAGTACAATCCAAACCTGCCCCTGCACGAATCGGTATACGCCACGCTGCGCAGGGCGATCCTGACCGGCGACCTCGCCCCCGGAGACAGGCTGATGGAGATCCATCTTGCCGAACATTTCGGAGTAAGCCGCACGCCCGTCAGGGAAGCCATACACATGCTGGCCCAGGACGGCCTCGTGGTGATACGCCCGGCAAAAGGCGCCGCAGTGGCCGGGATCTCAACCGACGGCATGCAGGACGTGCTGGAGATCAGGCGCACGCTTGACATCTTCTGTGCCAGGCTTGCCTGCCTGCGCATGTCATCGGATGAGCTCTCAGAACTGGAAAAGGCCTGTGATGCCTTTGAAAAGGCGGCCATGACCGGCAGTGACATAACCACCATAGCCTCTTACGACGTGGCCTTCCATGACCTGATCATAAAGGCCACCAGGAACAAGAGGCTCATTGAAATGATGCGTAACCTCAGCGAGGAAATGTATCGCTACCGTTTTGAGTATCTGAAGGATGCAGCCAAGTATCCCGCCCTGATACAGGAACACAAGGCCATCTGCGACGCGATAGGCGCAAGGGACGAAAATGCCGCGGCAGAAGCCAGCGGAGTGCACATAGACAACCAGGAACTCGCCATCATGCGACACATCGCCCTTTATCAGGACAGCTCCAAAAAACGCAAGTAAATGAGGCCCTGACTAGTGTAGCGTTTCAATGACTCTTTGAGTTAAAATGCTACACTAACGTATCCTCCTGCCGGCTGCGCACGAATCATCCCTAAAAAGATGATCCGTCATATATCTTTCCATGGGGATCAATGAACGTCCAGCCCTTCCAAAGTTCACGCATCAGTTCGTGATCGAAGGTCTGGGTGTTTTTTTGTATGGTTGGACGTATCCGCAGGGCACCCTGCAGATATCCGGCAGAAAGCCTGGCCCCCCAGAAGCTAAAGGTTGAATTGGCACACGCGTGCGCATCACACAGGCTCATCAGCCACATGTCATAGCGGCTGTCTGCGCCCCTGTTTACGTCCACGATCGTCACGTCGGGTTCTGATCCATATTTTTGTGCCGCATATCCCGGATCATCGGAAAACACGTAGAACCTCGCTCCCGGGAGTTTTTCCCTAATGCATGAAATAGCAGATGAATAGTACTCTTCCGTGGCAATGTTGCCAAAAATGGCCTCATTTTCCGGATCAAGATAATCCCCCCGGCGCACGTGCACCGCAACTGACGGCTTAGATTCCCTGATCCTGGCGGCCATTTCCCCGGCCGCGGGACCGGCGCCGCCCTCGTCAAACGTGAAATCCCCCCTGATTACGGGCATGACGTCCGCATAGTAAGCATCCGCCGCCCAGTAACCCTCCAGATAGACGTCGTCACGTTCAAGGAGCTTAGGATCGTACATGCGGTTCTCGACGACATAAGTATTTCTGATTTTGCGCCGCATCCTGCCAATGATGCTCTCTCCGCCGGTCAGCCGTCTCACCTCGTCGGGCGTGGCTTCCAAATAGGACACTTTTTCAAAAGTCTTTAGTTCAAGGCTCCTCGGTGCCTTCATCGTGCCCTGCACGTCATCGCCAAACCACGACAGGTCAAGCCTGACGTCTTTTCCCAGTGACACGTATTTTTTATATAAGGCGTACTGCTGCATCTGATTGCCCAGTCCGCCCATCAGCCTGATTATTATCATTTACGCGATCCTCCGGTTGCGGAACGGTCTTGCGACGTTCACAGC
>CALGGH010000046.1 GCA_937916415.1 uncultured Lachnospiraceae bacterium | reverse complement strand
CCAAAATCCGGCGCAGTAAACGAGCAAAACGAAATTCGTTTTGTCGTTTACTATAACTTTATTTCTGAATGGCTCCTTAACTGAGTATGGATGCTTTACCTCGAAATGTGATTCAGCACGTATGAAGCGTACTCGGAGAAGAATTCCCGGTCCTTCTTGCGCTCGTCGGTGATCTCCAGAAATAAGTTCTGCGAATGATAGTCGATCTTGTACAGAGGCAGGAAGAGGGGTTCCCACTGCTGCAGGAAAAGCGAGTGAACCTTGGTATAGCACGTGGCAGCCGTAGCCTGTACGCGGTGATCGCGGTCAACGAAGCTGGCAACTGACTTGTGCAGGGCCTCATCCTCGACGGGCAGATAGTAGTAATCCCTGTAATTGGCATAGAAATACTTGAGCTCACAGTCGAACACGGGCACCTTGAGTATGCCGACGTCTCCCTCACCCTTGAAATAGTAGCCGTAATCCACGCTGGTGGTTTCCTGCGGAAGGGGATTGGGGAGCTTCAGTTTCATGACCAGCTCGCATCTCTGGGTCCCCTCGTTGTCGACGTAGCGGTCCATGTCAACCTTGCTGACCACGATCTTCCCGGTAAAGAGATCGGAGTAAGAGAGCATGGGACATATGCGGATCATGCCCTGCAGGTCTTCCTCGTTGTGCGTGATCAGCCTGGAAAGTGCATCCACGCTGAACAGGTTGAGATAATCGTGATATACGTTGATCAGGTCCTTGCCTGAACAGGTGTCCCTGCGGGTGACGTGCAGGTACTGCTCCAGGGTCTTCTGCTTGACGTTGGGCAGCTTCAGGAAGGTTTTGAGCGGAGATATCCTCTTGTAGAGGTCTATTCCGACCATGTCTGAAACGTGGCATTCCAAACCGTACTTTTCACACTTGTCCTGGATGTAGGGCACGTCAAAATTATTGCCGTTAAAGTGAACCAGGATCTTGAACCTGGAAGCAAAGGAGAGGAATTCCTCCAATATCCTGGATTCCTCGGATGTCTTTTCCGCAAAAAACTGCTTGCACGTGAACATGAGGCCATCCTTGTACGCGCATCCGATGAGATACAGGGACGATGAAGTCGCCGTAAATCCCGTGGTTTCGATGTCGATAAAAAGAATGTCCTCCGCGTTGCCGAACCTGTCTAAGTTGATGCTGTCGGCGGAAATATTTAACTGTTTTGTGATAATATTCATAGCTTGTAACCTTCTTTCATATATCGTAAAATATAAAGTAAATATTTTCAACAGAAAAAACATAAAGAAAGGAACGAGATGGCTAAGCATACTTTTACGGGCGGGATCCATCCGTATGACGGAAAGGATCTGACCAAGGATAAGCCGATCCGTGACTATCTCCCCAAAGGCGAGCTGGTATATCCGGTGAGTCAGCACATAGGCGCGCCGGCCAAGCCGGTCGTGGCCAAGGGTGACCATGTGCTCAGGGGACAGATGATCGCGGAGTCCGGCGGTTTTGTTTCTGCGCCCATATACAGCAGCGTATCGGGCACCGTCAAATCCATCGAACCCAGAAGGGTTGTCACGGGCGATCTGATCCAGAGCATCATCATCGAGAATGACAATGAATATACCGAGGTTGAGTACCCCGAGGCCAGGCCTCTGGATGAGATGTCCAGGGAGGAGATCATCGCCTGCGTTCGTGACGCCGGAGTGGTCGGCATGGGCGGAGCCGGTTTCCCGACTCACGTCAAGCTGAGCCCCGGGGAACCTGACAGGATCGATTACGTGATCGTGAACGGAGCGGAGTGCGAACCCTACCTGACCAGTGATTATCGCCGCATGCTTGAGGAACCCGAAAAGATCGTAGGAGGCCTCAGGTGCATGCTGAAACTCTTCGATAACGCGATAGGGATCATCGCCATTGAGGACAACAAAAAGGACTGCATCAGCCTGATAAAGTCGCTGGTGGCGGACGATCACAAGATCAGCGTGAAGGAAATGAAGACCAAGTATCCCCAGGGTGCGGAGAGGCAGATGATCTACGCCACCACGGGCAGGGCGATCAACTCGGACATGCTGCCTGCCGACGCGGGCTGCATCGTGGACAACGTAGACACGGTCGTGGCCATATATCACGGAGTGATGGAACGACGCCCGCTGATGGAGCGCATCGTCACGGTTACCGGAGACGCCATCGCCGATCCCTGCAATTTCAGGGTTCACATAGGCACCAATTACCACGAGCTCATCGATGAGGCCGGAGGATTCAGGGAAGACCCGGTCAAGATCGTTTCGGGCGGTCCCATGATGGGCTTCGGCATATTTGACCTGGACCTGCCGACGACCAAGACGGCATCAGCGCTGCTCGCGCTGACGTATGACGACGTGTCGGCCATGGAGCCGTCAGCGTGCATCAACTGCGGCAGGTGCGTCGAGGTTTGCCCGGGCCGCGTGATGCCCAAGATACTGGCGGAATGCGCTGAACATTATGACGAGGACAGGTTCGTCAGCCTCGGAGGAATGGAGTGCTGCGAGTGCGGATGCTGCTCGTTCACCTGTCCCGCCAAGAGGCCACTGACGCAGTCGATCAAGTCAATGCGCAAGATAATCCTGGGCAAGAGAAAGAAAAAGTAGGAGGAGACGGAGAATGGATGGATTGTTGAAAGTGTCTTCGAATCCTCACGTCAGGTCCAGGACGACCACGAGCAGGATCATGTCGTGCGTCGTGATCGCGCTTTTGCCTGCGGCCGGTTTCGGAGTGTACAATTTCGGGCTGAATGCCCTGGTTCTCATATTGGTGAGCGTGGCTTCTGCGGTGCTTACCGAGCTGATTTTTGAACTTTTGCTCAGGAAAAAGGTAACCGTCGGCGACATGTCGGCGGTCGTTACGGGTTTGCTTCTGGGACTGAACCTGCCCGGCACCGCGCCATGGTGGATAGCCCTGCTTGGAGGCGTTTTCGCGATACTGGTGGTTAAGATGCTTTTTGGCGGACTGGGACAGAACTTCATGAATCCTGCGCTCGGAGCCAGATGTTTTCTGCTGCTGAGCTTCACCAGGATCATGACGAATTTCCCTGACATGGGAGACAGCGTGTCCGGTGCGACGCCGCTGGCGGCCCTCAAGGCAGGCAAGCCGGTCAACATACTGGACATGGTCATCGGCAAGACATCCGGAACCATAGGAGAGACCAGCATGATCGCCATAGTGATCGGCGCATGCTTCCTGATCATCATGGGCATCATAGACCTCAGGGTGCCCGGTTCTTACATAGTGTCCTTCGTGCTGTTTTTGATCATCTTTTCGGGACACGGATGGGATCCCGCGTACGTATCCGCACACCTGGCCGGCGGCGGACTGATGCTGGGTGCCTTTTTCATGGCCACTGACTACACGACGCGGCCGATCACCAAGCTCGGACAGTACGTGTTTGGAATATTCCTTGGGATCATGACCGGCATATTCAGGATATTCGGTCCTTCGGCCGAGGGCGTGAGCTACGCCATCATCCTGGGCAACCTGCTGGTGCCTCTCATTGAGAAAATCACTTATCCTAAGGCATTCGGAAGAGGAGGGGAGCGCATATGAAAGACGGAATCAAGGATGCGCTGATCCTCTTTGCGATCACGCTGATCGCGGGCATACTGCTCGGGGTCGTATATGAGATAACCAAGGAACCCATAGCATACCAGGAGGATCTGGCCATAGTCAGGGCATGCTCGGAGGTATTCGATGAGGCCGAGATCTATCAGGAGATGGATGAATTTGCAGACGACGGGCCTACTTCGGTGGTCCTGCCCATGTATCCCGGCGAAACGATCGACGACTGTATGGAAGCGCTGTCCGAAGGCGAGGAACTGCTCGGATACGTGATCACCGTGACGACGCATGAGGGATACGGCGGAGACGTCACCCTGATGTTGGGAGTCACGCTTGACGGCAATCTGAACGGCATCTCGATCCTGTCGATCTCAGAGACCGCGGGACTGGGCATGCAGGCCGGAGACGTGCTGGTGCCTCAGTTTAGGGACAAAAAGGTCAGCAGCTTCGTTTACACCAAAAACGGAGCGACCGAGGACAACGAGATAGATGCCATCAGCGGCGCCACGATAACGACCAATGCGGTCGTGAATGCCGTGAACGCGGGCATGTATTATTTCTATAACGGGATAGGGAGGTAAGCAATGAGCGAGATAAAAAACAGGCTCGTGGGCGGCCTTCTCAAAGAAAATCCCACTTTCGTACTGATGCTGGGCATGTGCCCAACGCTGGCCGTCACCACGTCCGCCATCAACGGCATGGGCATGGGACTGACCACGATGGTGGTGCTGGCGCTTAGCAACGCCCTGATTTCGGCACTCCGCAGGATCATTCCCGACAGGGTCAGGATTCCTGCCTTCATAGTCATCATCGCCAGCTTCGTGACGATCACGCAGTTCTTGCTGCAGGGTTTCATTCCTTCGCTGTATGACGCCCTGGGCATCTACATACCGCTGATCGTGGTAAACTGCATCATCCTGGGCCGTGCCGAGAGCTATGCGTCCAAAAACGGCGTCATGACGTCATTGTTTGACGGCATCGGCATGGGACTCGGATTCACCTGCGCGCTTACGATCATAGGAGCCGTCAGGGAACTGCTTGGCGCGGGCGAGATATTCGGCACGAGGATCATGCCCGCCTCATATGAGCCGATACGGATATTCATCATGGCACCCGGCGCGTTCTTCGTGCTGGCGGTTCTGACGGCGATCATGAACAAGGTCAAGACTTCCATGGAGGCTAAGGGCAAGGACGCATCCAGGATCGGTTCGGGGTGCGTTGACATGGACTGCAGCAGCTGCGCACAGAGCGATGGCTGCGCACGTAAGTTCATCGACACCGACGCCGTGCCCGGCGAATCTCTCGAGGAGGGCGCCAGGAGGCGTGAGTCTGAGGCACAATCAATTGAAGAGGCTGCGGTGAAGGCTGATGAAAAGGCTGAAGATAATGCTGAAGATAATGCTGAAGATAATGCTGAAGATAATGCTGAAGGAAAGGAGGACAAATAAATGGTTAAGGAATTACTGATCCTCCTGATAGGTTCATCACTCGTCAGCAACGTGGTCCTGAGTCAGTTCCTGGGACTGTGCCCCTTCCTGGGCGTGTCCAAGAACGTCAAGACTGCCGCAGGCATGGGAGTGGCGGTAATATTCGTCATTACCCTGGCGTCAGCGGTGGCCGGAGCCATTTATTATTACGTACTGACTCCGCTGAATGCCACGTACCTGCAGACCATAGTTTTCATACTGGTGATAGCTGCATTGGTGCAGTTCGTTGAGATGGTGCTGAAGAAATACGTGCAGTCCCTGTATAAGGCACTGGGCGTGTACCTGCCGCTGATCACGACCAACTGTGCCGTGCTCGGCGTGGCGCTGACCAACGTACAGAAGTCATACGGCATTATTCAGGGCATCGTCAACGGATTTGCCACTGCGGTGGGATTCACGATCTCCATCGTCATCCTGGCCGGCCTCCGTGAGAAGATGGAATACAACGACGTGCCGAAACCTTTCAAGGGCATGCCCATCGTATTGCTGACCGCCGGGCTCATGGCCATAGCTTTTTGCGGTTTCTCCGGATTGCTTTGACGCGGGAAAAGCTTTGATCAGCGTTTCCCTGATTCCGGGATGGGATTAAAGGCGTCCCGGAGTACGGGATGTACTCCAACACTTCATGTATTGATTTTATGTAAACCTATAATGAGGGGAATCAAATGATAAACGGAATAATAACCGCAACCCTGTTAGTCGGACTCACCGGCCTTATCATAGGCCTGCTGCTGGGGGTTGCATCCATCAAGTTTAAGGTGGAGACGGATCCGCGCGAAGAGGCGGTCCTGGAAGCCCTGCCCGGCAACAACTGCGGAGGCTGCGGATACCCGGGATGTTCCGGTCTGGCGTCAGCCATTGTCAAGGGCGAGGCAGCGGTAAATCAGTGTCCCGTTGGCGGCGAGGCCGTCGGCAAGGTGATCGCGGGCATAATGGGCGTGGAGGCCAGGACCAGTGAGAGAAAGGTTGCCTACGTTCATTGTCAGGGCGACTGCGACAAGACCAAGGTGGATTATGACTATTCGGGCGTTCATGACTGCCGTATGCTGAGCTTCGTGCCAAACGGCGGAGCCAAGTCATGCAATCATGGCTGCCTGGGCTATGGATCCTGCGTGGACGTATGCCTGTTTGACGCCATACACGTGGTGAACGGGGTGGCGGCAGTGGACAGGGAAGCCTGCAAGGCTTGCGGCATGTGTGTGGAGATATGTCCGAAACACCTGATCTCGCTTGAACCCTATGACGCCCAATATATCGTGTCCTGCATGTCAAGGGACAAGGGCCCCGTGGTCATGAAAGCCTGTGGGATCGGATGTATCGGGTGCAGTCTGTGCATGCGCAACTGTCCGTCAGAGGCCATCACCATGGATGGTCCCCTGGCCGTCATCGACCAGACGAAGTGTACCCATTGCGGTACCTGTGCCGAGAAATGTCCTAAAAAAGCAATAGTCAGAATATAGGAGGAAGAAAACATGAAAAAAACAAGAACTGTCCCATGAGGAAATGGAAAAGATCAAGGAGGAATCCAAGCTCTCCATCGACGAAATGGAAGGCGTTGCGGGAGGCGAGAGACAGCGCATGGAGATAGCCCGGGTGCTGACACAGCATCTCTCGTGACCAGCAATTAGGAATCTTCTGAGGAAGTGCTTTGATCAGCATTTCCCTAATTCGGAGAATGACGTGGGCTTATTTGACGATCAGGTTAGAAAGAGAAAACAAAATGACTCAGAGACCCTGACGGACATGTACCTTAAGGTCGTGGGATCCGTTCTTGGCAGGAGATACGTTGCTGAGTTCATGAATGAACGTGAACTTGCCACGGACGAGATCACGAGGATACTGAGGTATTATCACGTCTCCCCGGGAAGGCTTCCTGAGGCGGCCGGTACCACCGGGGAGGTGCTCGAGCATTCCATACGACCTGCCGGTATCATGACCAGAAACGTTAAGCTGACGGAGGGCTGGCATCTTGACGCTTCCGGAGCCATGCTGAATACGTACACGGAAAATGGCAAGCCTGTCGCCCTCATTCCCCGCGATACCTCCTGATATTGGTACGTGGATCCGGATTCCGGCCGCAGGCTGATGGTGACCCGTGAGACGGAAAAGATGTGAATTGATCGGAGATGCAATATGGGAACTTACGTAAATCCCGGAAACGAAAGCTTTACAACTGATACTGGCGGGGAAATATATGTCGACAAGACCGGACTGCTTGAGATACTGAATAAGTCTATTTCGGGTCCAAATCATTTCTTCGCCGTCAGCCGTCCCAGACGCTTCGGCAAGTCCATGGCAGCCGGGATGATAGACGCTTATTACAGCAGGGGCTGTGATTCTGAAGCACTGTTCTCAAAGTATGAGATTTCGAGGGCTTCGGATTTTAAGACGCACCTGAACAAGTACAACGTGCTGCATTTTGACACGGCTACTTTTCTTAATGCGGCTAAGACTCCTGAGGACGTGATCCTGATGATGGATGAAGCACTGCTTCAGGAGATGGAGGAGGAATTTCCGTTTATTATGGAATTGAATCCCCAAAATACTCCCGCGGCGATGAACATGGTCTATAAACGTGATGGCACGCAGTTCATAGTGATCATCGACGAATGGGAGTGCATCATCCGTGACGCCAAGGACGATGAGAAGCTGATCACGGATTACCTCAAATACCTGCGAGGTTTCTTTAAGACCGAGGAAGCCAAGAAGTTCCTTGCACTTGGGTACATCACCGGCATACTGCCGATCAAAAAAGTCAAGGGAGAATCCGCACTCAACAACTTTACTGAATATACCATGATATCTCCCAAACAGCTTGCGCCGTTTTTTGGCTTTACGGAGCAGGAGGTTGAATGTCTGTGCAAGGATCATTGCATGGATGCGGATGAAGTGAGACACTGGTATGACGGATACCGCATGCAGTGGCGTGAGGGCAGGGAACATGACCTGAAAAAGATACATGTCTACAATCCAAATTCTCTTGTTCATGCCATGTTGGACGGCACCACGGAGAGCTATTGGAAAAACACCGGTGCATTTGAAACCGTAAATGACTATATTGAGCTAAACGAGGCCGGATTGAAGGATGACGTCATAGCCATGATGGCGGGAGAACGGCGGCCGGTGGAAGTTTCCACGTTTAAGAATGACCTGACTCACTACAAGACCAAGGACGACGTGCTGACGGCGCTGATCCACATGGGATACCTTGGATATGATTCGGAGACCGGTGAGGCATTCGTCCCTAACGAAGAGGTCAGGGAGGTGTTTGAGAGTGCCGTAAAGGTCGGAGACTGGACTGACGTGCAGGATGCGCTCAGGTCTTCGGATGCACTCCTTAAGGCAACCTGGGCCGGAGACGAAAAGAAGGTCGCCGAAGTCATCGGCAGGTCACGGCAGGACTATGCGTCGATCATCAATTTCAATGACGAGAATGCGCTGGCCTGCGCCGTCATGATGAGCTATTACACGGCCAGAAAGCACTACTACGTCAAGCGCGAACTGCCCGCCGGAAGGGGTTTTGCGGACATCGCATTCATTCCCAGGAACGAAGGAGGGCATCCCGCGATGATCGTGGAGCTTAAGTGGAACCGTTCGGCGAAGGCGGCCATCAAGCAGATCAGGGACAGGGAATACGCCGGAGCCCTGTCGGATTACAGGGGAGAAATCCTGCTTGTCGGCATTAACTATACCAAAAAGACGGGCAGGTACGGCTGCAGGATTGAAAAACTGACGAACGGATGACCCATGGGGACGGAGTCAGAGGGTCATTGAGGCAGCTGTCGGGAAAGCAGACAAGCAGGATGATCAGATTAATTATGTCAAGCAGGATGATCAGATTAATTATTGACAGATCCTTAGGAGCCACGTATAAATTAATGTTGCAACTTGCGCAGGATGAATCAGTCCAGGCAAGGCGGCGGAA
>CALGGH010000045.1 GCA_937916415.1 uncultured Lachnospiraceae bacterium | reverse complement strand
ACGGGGACGGTTCTTTTGATCAACTAATAAAATTTTAGACGAAGGTTGGCTGACCCAAAGTTGATCAAAAGAACCGTCCCCGTGATCAGCTTTGATCAAAAGAACCGTCCCCATGATCAGCCTTGATCAAAAGAACCGTCCCCATGATCACCGTTAATCCCCAGGATCAACTTACCTGTCGATCACAATGGTCACAGGGCCGTCATTGACGGACTCAACCTGCATGTCTGCACCAAACTCCCCCGTCTCCACGTTAAATCCCCTGTTCCTGCACTCGCTGATGACCAGTTCATACAGCGGGATCGCCACGTCAGGCCTGGCTGCGTCGGTAAATCCCGGCCTGCGTGAGGAAACGTCGGCATAGAGCGTAAACTGGCTGACTATCAGCAGCTCCGCCCCGGCATCAGCGGGACTCACGTTCATCTTACCGTCCGCGTCTTCAAAGACGCGCAGTCCGCAGATGCGGTCGGCCACCCATCCGGCCTGTTCCTCCGTATCATCCTTATGGACTCCGAGCAGGACCAAAAAGCCCTGCCCGATCTCGCCCTTTATTTTGCCGTCAATGGTGACTGATGCATTTTTTACTCTCGTTACTACCGCTCTCAAGTCTGATCCCTTTCACAATGAAGCTCTCCCCGGGGCAGAACCCCCGTCACGCATGCCCGAAGCATCACAGATCGTAATATAATGCAAACTCCATCGGATGAGGCAGCTTGGAAATCTGCGTGGATGCCTTTTTGTAGCGTGCGATCAGCTGTTCCAGGAGCCTCTCGGGGAACACTCCGCCGGCGGTCAGGTAATCATGATCTGCCTCCAGCTCGGCTATGGCCTCATCAAGCGATGCGGGGAGTCCGGTCAGCCTGGCCTTTTCCTCCTCAGAGAGCGTATACAGGTTGAAATCATAAGGTCCCCAGCCCTTTTCGTGAGGATCGATCTTGTTCCTGATGCCGTCAAGTCCCGCCATCAGGATGGCTGCATATGCGTAATACGGATTGCAGGTGGCATCGGGATTGCGCAGCTCAAAGCGCTTGGTCTCGGGAGTCTTGGCATAAGCCGGGATGCGGATCACGGCGCTGCGGTTGCTCATGGCATATCCTATCGTAACGGGAGCCTCGAAGCCGGGCACCAGTCTCTTGTATGAATTGGTGGAAGGATTGGTAATGGCACACAACGACCTCGCATGGCTGAGCAGGCCCCCCATGAACCAGTGCGCCTCCTTGCTCAGCTGGGCGTATCCCTTTTCATCATAAAAGACGGGCTTGCCATTCTTAAACAGCAGCATGTGCACGTGCATGCCGCTGCCCGCCTCCGATGCCAGGGGTTTGGGCATGAACGTGGCAGTGATGCCCTCTGCGGCTGCCTCATTCTTGATCACGTATTTGGCGGACATGGTATCGTCGGCAAGCTTCAGCATGTCACCAAGCTCAACCTCGATCTCCATCTGTCCGCTGCCGCCAACCTCGGGATGATGATACTTGACGTCAACTCCCCACTCCTTCATGACCATGCACATGCGGCTGCGGACGTCATTGCGGATGTCGGTGGGCAGGGAATTGTGATATCCTGCGCCCGGCAGAACCTGATAGCCGTTGTTATTGTCCGGCAGTCCTGAGGCAAATGCGGCCTGCGACGTGCTGATGGTCGTGAACATGTTATGATAATCGGTATTATATCTGACTTCGTCGAAAAGATAGAACTCATACTCAGGTCCGATGACCATCTGATCGGCAACCTTCTGCTCCTTCATGTATTCAAGGGCACGAATGGCCACGTTTCTCGGATACTGGTCAAACGGCCTGTTGTTGGGCAGGTCGATCACCCGCACGTCTCCTATCATGGAGAGAGTGGGAACCTCAGAATAACGATCGATCACGGCTGACTCAAGCACGGGAATGAAAACCATGTCACTGTTTTCAACCGGGGCATATCCGTAGTTGCTCCCGTCGAAGCCTATGCCATGTTCCATCGTGCTCTCTGTGAGCCTCTCCGCAGGAATGCTTAAGTGTCTCCAGCGTCCGTCGATGTCCGTCAGCTTAAAATCCACCATGCAGATGCCCTGATCCCTGATGAGTTTCTGAATGTCCTTCAAAGTCGTTGCCATATGATACCTCCTAAGATTTACCGCCCAAAAAGGGTGTTACGCGCTCCTTTTATTCTATCATACGAAAAAGAAATCGAGTAGGGAATTTTACCCTACCCGACTTTCACGTCATTCCTTTCGTTCTCCAACGATCACTTTTTCTCCCTTTGCCCCCGGAAAAAGGTTTGCCGCGATCGCCCGGGTTTCCGCATTGTGCCTGTGAATCTCGACCGTCGTTCCCGGGGAATAATCATGGCCCGCGGCAGATACCGAAAAGCAGAGCATGAACAGCAGATGCTTGCGGGCATCAGGTTCCGCCGCATAAAGCAGCGAGGGAACGAGTATCCCGGAAGGCTTGCGATGAATGAGCAGCAGCCCGTTAACCTTGCCGTCAGTGATCACGCAGCTGGACAGGTCGGGTTCATACCAATCCCGTGACAGCTGTGCCATATCCTGCAGCAGGCCTTTTTTGCCATAATAAATGCTGTTGGCTATGCCCTGACGCATCTGAACCATTCTCAGGCCGCCTATCGCCGAAACGTACGATGGTGATCGCTTACCGAATGCCCTGATCTTAATGAGGTCATTCAGGGTTACGTACAGCACGCTGCCCTCGGCATCGGAGCATTTGAATCCGGCTTCAGCCAGTCCGTTACGAACCACGTCGGATGCGTTATCCAGTTCAAAGCTGCTGCGGGTTACCTGATCAGTCTCTATATGATCCGAATAGCTGTCCAGCAGGTCCTCCATTGCCTCCTCATCTGACGCCGTAACGTACCGGATGATGGATTCGGTCGGCTTATCGGACTCCGCATTCAGCAATTCCCAGACCATGGCTCCCATTCCATTCCCCGTATTAAGAACGATCCCGCGATAATGCTCGCGTGTCAGGTTCTCAGCCACGTCCGGCGTCAGCAATTCCGCATAGCCTTCAATGTTTTCACTTGATAATAGCGTTATTCCCATCTGTTCATTCCTTTTGGGTCAAATCGTGATCAGTCCAAAGCGACGCCGATCCTGCGGAGATAATTTTCGGCAGATTCGCCTGCGTTTCTTTCCGTCCAGGAGGTTCTGACTTCTATGCCGGGTTCCTCCTCAGCGACGGCGTCCCTGACGCTGTCCATGATAAACCGGAGCTCCGACGGTTCCCTGACGCTCCCCGCCAGCAGGAACTGCCCCGATCCTGACCTCATGAGTGCGCTGTTCTCAGGCCGGAATGCCTTCAGCACTTCCGCCAGTACGCCCGCATCACCGTCAGTCTCGAACACCATGACGCTCCATTCCTCCATGCCCCTGCCCTTCTGCCCGGCCTCCGCATACGGCAGGTACCCGGGCTTGTAGAAGCCCGTGGCTTCATCCAGGAATCTCCCCCGCTTTTTCAGCCTGAACCAGGTGATCAATATGCCCACCGTCACCCCGAGAATGCGGAATTCATATCCCGTAAAAAACAAAAGCAGGTATCCGGCCACAAATGGCCATACGAAAAGATTGACCTTCAAAAAGGCCGGCTGTACGTTGTTTTTGTGGTAAATTCGAACAAGTCTGAAAGAAGCCGTCAGATAATACAGCTCTATAAAGAGTCCGATCAGAGAAAAGGGCATCGTCCAAACGGCGTCATTCCCGCTCATGCCCTTAGGAGCAACTACGTTAAAGAGTGACCACAGGAACTCTATGACGACGCAGATGACGATGGGTACGTACGCCCGGCGGTACGTCCTGCGGATGTGATCCCTGCTGTGATAAAGCACGTAATCAAGGAAAATGAGCCACTGCAGGACCAGAACCGTGCACAGCACGCCGTCCGTCATCTGGAAGAATGCGTCGATGGCCAGCAGAACCTTGTTGTCAACGTCCTCCAAATAGGTCAGAAACATCGTGGCCACGGACTCGCACGCAGCCAGCAGACAGAGCGCATTAAACAGCCTGCCCTCATAATCCCTCAGCATGTTGGACTGCCTGTTTTGGATCCACGTGAAGATCAGGATGCCCAGGCTGACGATCCCTATGATGACGTTAACTATTTCAAACTCAAATCCGTTCATTTACATTCCTCTCGGTGTCTTTTCATCCAAGCTTCTCCACTATCTCATCGGCAACTTCCCTGCGGGTAAAGCCTAAGTCCATGGCCAGCTTTTCTATGTGCCTGTGAGCTTCTTCCTCGCTCATTCCCTCTTTTTCGATGAGGAGCCATTTGGCCCTGTTCACTGCCTTGTTGGTCTGCCGGATCTCCTCCATCTTGTCCTCGAGGCTTTTGACCTTTTCCTCAGTCTGCCTGTATTTGTCACGTATCGCGCAGATCAGCCTTATGGCCTGGTCGACGGCCCTGTTGGTAAAAGGCCGGGCCATGGTCATTACGCCTAAGTCGGCATTCTTTTCCGCCACGCCCGCATAGGTGTCAGCCGTAGTCAGCAGGATGATGCCTACGTTATGCGCGGCTCCCACGTCCATGCAGAAATCCACTCCGTACTCGTCTGCCAGCGGAGTGTTTATGATGACGCAGTCATAATCCCTCTCATTCATCTGCCTGCGTGCCCTCGAGGCGCTCTCGATGACGTCCGGCACCGCATATCTTTTGTTCATGAGTGCCTTGGTGATGAACGCGTTGAACTTGTCGGATGATGATACGATCAAAATATTGTATTGTCTGTCATCCTTGATCATCATGCGTGACGTTTCACCTTACGTAAGCTTCCAGGACGCCGGCCGGAAGTATCCGTTTTACAAAATCGCTTTCTGACGCGATCAGGCATGCCTCCGCCCTGCTCTGGGGCAGCAGCTCGCCCCTGGGATCCTTTTCGTCAGGCAGCTCCATCTGCTGTCTGATGCCTTCCAGTCCGGCATGGATGATGAGAGCATATGCCAGATAGGGATTGCTGAGTGCATCCGGAGACCTGAGTTCCGTGCGGACCATGCCACGGTAGGTCGTGACCGATATGAGTTCCGAATCCATGTCAGACGACCAGCTGATGCGATTCGGCGCCGTACAGGTTCCAAAACGGGAATACGAATCCTCCGAAGGATTGAGGAACAGCGTGATGTCACGGATCCGTCTGATGATGCCTGCTGCCGCGTGCCTGCACACGTCATTGCCCGCTTCATCCCGTGCATAAATGTTGACGTGACAGCCGTTGCCGGGCCTGTCCTTCAGCGGCATCGGAGAGAAGTCTGCCACCAGGCCGTTCCTGTCGGCAATGGTATCCACGACCATTTTGTACGTGATGGCATTATCCGCTGCCACGAGAGGCTCTCCGTAATGAAAGTCGATCTCGTTCTGTCCGGGACCCCTTTCATGATGCGAGCGTTCAGGCTTAAGCCCCATTTCCTCTATGGTCAGGACTATCTCACGCCTGATGTTTTCACCCCTGTCCAGCGGGGCTATGTCCAGATATCCGGCTTCGTCATAGGGCATCCTGGTGGGATTGCCGTCCCCGTCCTTTTTAAACAGGTAGAATTCGGATTCGGATCCGATCATGAAGGATATGCCGTCTTTGCCTGCCTCGTCCACGGCCTTTTTAAGGATTGCCCTGGTATCGCATTCAAAGGGTTCTCCGTCCGGCGCGTGCACGTCACATATCATCCTCAGCACCCTGCCCCTGTCAGGCCGCCAGGGCAGCACGCTCAGCGTGGACGCGTCCGGCTTGAGGTGCAGGTTGGCGTATCCCGAACTGGTGAAACCGGCTATGGCAGACGCATTGATGGCAATGCCGTCCTCAAAGGCCTTGGTAAGCTCATCCGGCATGACCGAAACGTTTTTTTGCACTCCGAAGACGTCACGGAATGCCAGCCTGATGAACTTGGCGTCTTCTTCCTCCACGTATTGCAGGATCTCCTCAAGTGAATAGTTCATTGCTTTCTCCTAATTGAAACACGTACGACCTATATGACGTTGATCGCCGCGATCGACGGCGTAACCTCCTCCAGCACGTCCAGCAGGATGCGGACCGTGTCGAGGGACGTAAACATCGTCACTCCGTTCATGACCGCGCACTGCCTGATCGCAACCCCGTCCTCATAATGTATGCCGGAAAGTATCGCCCTGGTATTGATGATGTAGCTGACGTATCCGGCCCTGATGGATTCAAGGATCTCCTCGCTTCCCTCAGACAGCTTGCCCCTCATGCGCGTGCGTATGCCATGGCTCTTGAGAAAATTGGCAGTTCCCACGGTGGCTTCTATGTTAAAGCCCAGCTCGTAGAACCTCCTGACCAGGGGCAGCGCCTCCTCCTTGTCCTCATCCGCCAGCGTGACCACGACGGTGCCATAGTCCTTCATTTTGATGCCCGCAGCCTGCAGTGCCTTATAAAATGCCCTGTTGAGCTTGCCGTCATAGCCTATCGCCTCGCCCGTTGACTTCATCTCCGGAGAGAGATATGCGTCCATGCCGTTCAGCTTCGCGAACGAAAAGGCCGGAGCCTTCACGAACCAGTATTTCTTTTCCACGGGAGTCATGTCGGTAATGCCCTGTTCGCGCAGGCTGATGCCAAGCATAACCCTGGTCGCGATGCCCACGAGCGACAGTCCGGTGGACTTGGACAAAAAAGGCACGCTCCTGGAGGCCCTGGGATTGACCTCGATGACGTATACGCTCTCGTCCTCATCGACTATGAACTGGATGTTAAAAAGACCCCTGATGCCTATGCCGAGCCCAAGCCGCCCGGTATATTCGGTGATCAGCTGCCTGACCCTGTCCGATATTGAAAATGGCGGATACACGCTGGTGGAATCTCCCGAATGCACTCCGGTACGCTCAACGAGTTCCATTATCCCGGGGAGGAATACGTCATGTCCGTCGCATATGGCATCCACTTCGACTTCCTTCCCTACTATATATTTATCCACGAGAACCGGCTTGTCAACGTCAACTTCCACGGCGGTCTTGAGATAGGTTCCGAGCATTTCCCCATTGGCGACTATCTCCATCGCCCGTCCTCCGAGCACGAAGCTGGGACGTACCAATACGGGATATCCGATGGCATCCGCGGCATCCATTCCGTCCGCCACGTTGGTCACGGCCACGCCGGCAGGGTGAGGAACGTCCAGCTCCATTATCACTTTTTCAAAGGCATCCCTGTCCTCAGCCTTGTAGATCGCATCCCGGTCAGTGCCTATGATCCGCACGCCTCTCTCCGTCAGGGGCCCTGCCAGGTTCACGGCCGTCTGTCCTCCCAGCGTCGCTATCACGCCGATGGGCTTCTCGAGATTGACCACGTTCATGACGTCCTCGACCGTCAGCGGTTCAAAATACAGCCGGTCCGCGGTGTCATAGTCCGTGGAAACGGTTTCCGGATTATTGTTGATGATAACGACGTCATAGCCGATGCGCCGCAGGGTCCAGACACAGTGGACGGAGGAATAGTCAAATTCGATTCCCTGACCGATGCGAATGGGACCGGAGCCCAGCACGATGACCACCGGGCGGCCGGTACGTTTCAGGCTGCGCGATTCACAGGCGGCATCGGTGCAGGAATAGAAATACGGCGTTTCCGCGGCGAACTCCGCGCCGCAGGTATCTACCATTTTATAGCTCATGGGCCAGCCGGGCACTTCTTTAGCCCCGGAGATGCGCATGATGGCGGCATCCGGATAGCCCATGCGCTTGAACAGGGCGTAGTCCCTCGGCTGCAGGCCGTTTTGTTCCGACCTCATCTCCAGCTCCGCCATCGCCCGGAGGCGGAAGAGGAAGAAACGGTCAATTTTTGTGATGTCAAAAATTTCATCCACGGTCAGGCCCTGCTTGAACGCTTCAAAGACGGTAAACAGCCGCCGGTCATCCTGCCGGGTCAGCCGCGCGCGGACGGGTTCCTCCGTCAGGGGCGGGGCGTTCAGGGTATCGAGGGAGATTTCGGCTCCGCGGATCGCCTTCATGAGGGCTTCCTCGAAGCGCTGGCCGATGGCCATGACCTCCCCGGTGGCCTTCATCTGGGTGCCCAGGCGGTGGGATGTCCCCTGAAACTTGTCAAAGGGCCATTTGGGCACCTTCACCACCACATAGTCCAGGGCAGGCTCAAAAAAAGCGCTGGTCTTCCAGGTGATGTCGTTGCGCATCTCATCCAGGGTATAGCCCAGGGCGATGCGGGCCGTCATCTTGGCGATGGGGTAGCCCGTGGCCTTGCTGGCCAGGGCCGAGGAGCGGCTGACGCGGGGGTTGACCTCAATCACCGCATACTCGAAGGAGTCCGGATTCAGGGCAAACAAGGCCACGG
>CALGGH010000044.1 GCA_937916415.1 uncultured Lachnospiraceae bacterium | reverse complement strand
ACATGAAAATCCAGTCTGCGCATCTTTATGAAGTTATTTATTTACAGTGCCTTACAAGCCCTGCAGGTCAGTCCATCGGTGCCGCGGTCAATCTCGATCGTGTCGCCTTCGTCCACCTCTCCGCTAAGGATCAGCTTCGCCGAAAGCGTCTCTACGGTCTTCTGAATGTACCTGCGAAGCGGCCTGGCTCCGTATACCGGGTCATATGCTTCCTCAACTATATAGGATTCGGCTTCATCCGTCAAACGTACGTGCACCGACCTGTCGCTCAGCCTGTTGTTCAGGTCAGCCATGATCAGGTCTACAATGGCCGTGATGTTGTCCTTGGTCAGCGGCTTGAACATGATGGTCTCGTCCAGACGGTTCAGGAATTCCGGCCTGAAGTGCGTCCTCAGTTCCTCATTGACCATGTTGGTCGATTCCTCGTCAATGGTCCCGTCATCCCTGATGCCATCCAACAGGTACTGCGCGCCTATGTTGCTGGTCATGATCAGTATCGTGTTCTTGAAGTCAACGGTACGTCCCTGCGAGTCCGTGATGCGTCCGTCGTCAAGAACCTGCAGCAACACGTTGAACACGTCGGGATGCGCCTTTTCGATCTCATCGAAGAGCACCACGGAGTAAGGCTTCCTTCTGACCGCTTCGGTCAACTGTCCGCCTTCTTCATATCCCACGTATCCGGGAGGCGCTCCGATCAGCCTGGACACGGAGAATTTCTCCATGTATTCGCTCATGTCGATGCGGATCATGTTGTTCTCATCATCAAAAAGCGCTGCGGCCAGGCTCTTGGCCAGCTCGGTCTTGCCGACTCCGGTAGGCCCGAGGAAAAGGAACGAGCCTATCGGCTTGGTCGGATCCTTGATGCCCGCCTTGGATCTCATGATGGCCTCTGACACGAGCGTCACGCCCTCGTCCTGTCCCACGACTCTCTTGTGCAGTTCCTCATCGAGATGCAGCGTCTTTGATCTCTCGCTCTCGGTCAGCTTCGCCACGGGTATGCCCGTCCACCTGGAAATGATCCTGGCGATCTCCTCATCGGTGACGGCCTCGTGAACCAGGCTCATGTCCCTGTTCTGTATGCTTGTTTCCTCTGCTTCGAGCTGTTTCTTAAGCTCCGGCAGCTCGCCGTACGTCAGCTTGGCGGCAGTCTCATAATCTCCGTCACGCTGCGCGATCTGTATCTGTGAATTCAGCGAATCGATCTGTTCACGCAGGACACTCAGCCTGTCGACCGATGCCTTTTCATTGTCCCACTGCGCCTTCATCGCGCTGAACCTGTCCTTGAGTTCGGCCAGTTCCTTCTGCAGGTCGGACAACCTTTCCCTGCTCAGATTGTCGTCTTCCTTCTTAAGTGCGGTCTCCTCGATCTCCAGCTGCATGATGCGGCGGTTCAGCTCATCCATCTCCGTAGGCATGGAATCCAGCTCCGTCTTGATCATCGCGCAGGCTTCATCCACCAGGTCGATTGCCTTGTCGGGCAGGAACCTGTCGGAAATGTACCTGTCGGAAAGCACGGCCGCCGACACCAGGGCAGAGTCCTGTATCTTGACGCCATGATAAACCTCGTACCTGTCCTTAAGTCCGCGCAGTATCGAGATCGTGTCCTCGACCGTCGGCTCATCTACCATCACCGGCTGGAAACGGCGCTCCAGCGCGGAATCCTTCTCTATGTACTGCCTGTATTCATTCAAAGTCGTGGCGCCTATGCAGTGCAGTTCGCCCCTCGCCAGCATGGGCTTGAGCATGTTGCCCGCATCCAGCGCTCCGTCGGTCTTGCCCGCCCCGACTATCGTGTGCAGCTCATCTATGAAAAGAATGATCTGTCCGTCGGAGGACTTGACCTCGTCCAGCACGGCCTTCAGCCTCTCCTCGAACTCGCCCCTGTACTTGGCTCCTGCCACCAGGGCTCCCATGTCCAGTGCAAAAAGCTTCTTGTCCTTGAGTCCCTCAGGCACGTCACCCCTGACGATTCGCTGCGCCAGGCCCTCGACCACGGCAGTCTTGCCGACTCCGGGCTCACCGATCAGCACCGGATTGTTCTTGGTCTTGCGGGAAAGGATTCGGATCACGTTGCGTATCTCGGTATCCCTGCCTATCACCGGATCCAGCTTCTGGTTTGAAGCCTGCGCCACCAGATCCTGCGCATACTTGGCCAGCGTGTCATAGGTCGCCTCGGGATTATCGGAAACGACCTTCTGATTGCCCCTGACCGTCGACAGCGCTCCCAGGAACCTCTCCCTGGTAATGTCGGATTCCTTGAAAATGGCAGCGACCTCTTTATTCGGGCTTCTAAGCAATGACAAAAAGACGTGCTCAACCGAGACATACTCATCGCCCATGGCCTTGGCCTCGTCCTCGGCGCTGAGCAGCACGCGGTTTAAGTCCTGGCTCATGTAGACGTTGCCGCCCGACACCTTGACCCTCTTGGCCACGGCATCCTCCGCCCTGTTGGTAAAATACTCAGGGCTGATACCCATCTTCTCTATGAGCTTCAGTATCAGTGAATCATCTATGGTCAAAAGGGAATACAACAGATGTTCCTGATCGATCTCCTGATTGCCATATTCATATGCAAGCTTCTCGCAATTGTTGATCGCCTCTATCGACTTCTGCGTAAACTTCTGTATATTCATAACCTCACCTCCTCGTATTCCTTCGTTGGGCAGCGCACCATTCCCTCATTCTCCGCATGTGCTCACCCCATGACGTGCCATGAAGAAACACGTTCTCCTTCAGCAAAATACGTCATGCCTCAAAAAAACGCTCACCCCATGACGCGCCATGAAGAATATGCTCTCCTGCAGCGAGGACTAACGGGCCGCAGCAAAGGAGATGCATATTTCTTCATGGCACCATCATACTCCATTTTGTTAGCACTCGTCAATGGTGAGTGCTAATTTTATAAAAACTTTACGAAACCACGTTCCCGTAAACCATTCCCGTAAACTCCGCCAGACCTTTGATCTCTTGGTAACGTCTTGCCATTACTGCAATTCCTCCTTCCCTTTCCTTTTTAGTCACTGAGCAATATTGACAAGATTTGGAGCGGTGTTTTGTGGCATTCGCCATGCCTATATCATTGCAGGCTCCCTGACCGACGTCGGTCAAAAGAGCCTGCTGAAAATCCATTTATTCTTCTGCCGTCTTCCACTCTGCACAGAGCATAATTGACTGCTTATTCTTGGTGACGTATATGGTGGCTTCCTCGCCCGAGTCATAATGAGTTCCGGTTCCGTCAGCCTTACGGCGACTACGTCGTCGCCAAGAGCAGCCACGTGATCTTTGCGTCCGACGGTCTCTTCTATGACACTTCAGACTCAGGCAACGAAATAGTCACCTATTACTCTCAGAAAGAGAGGACTTGAGAAATGTTTCCTGCTTATCAGCCAGCACCCTATTACAATCCATACGCTTATTATCCGCAGCAGATGGCTCCGTCACCCGCGGTACCGCAGGCGGGAGCGCCGGCTTCCATGAGACAGGCGGGCGTGGCACAGCCCGGGATGCCGGGTAACGTGGGACAGTCCGGCATGAACCAGCCCGCCATGCCCGGCACGGCGGCGGCACCGACAGCAGCCCCGGCTGTGGCCCCGATCATCAAGCTGGACACCGTCGCGGGCAGGACCGCCGCGGACGTGTACGACGTGGCCATGGGCCAGGAGGTGATCCTGATCGACATCGACAACCCCTGCGTCTACAGGAAGACGAGGGGCCTGGACAACAAGCTGGAGTTCCAGGTATATGACCTGACGCCTCACGTGGAGCAGGCGGCCACGACGGCCGCGGGCATCAATCCCGAGGAATTCGTGAGAAAGGAAACCATAGAGGCAATAGTTGAGGAAAGGGTACGGGCAGAGGTCGACAGAAGGCTGTCGGAGATATCCTTTGCGCCCAAGTCCACTAAGAGAACGAAGGTGAGCGAAGATGAGTAATCCATTATTCGGCGGTCCGCTCGGACAGATGATGCAGGTCATCAACACGTATCAGCAGCTGAGGCAGAACCCTGCGCAGATCGGGCAGTTCCTCCTCGACCGGGGCAAGATCACGCAGGATCAGTGCAACCAGATCAACCAGTTCGGAGTCAAGCTGGTGGGAGTGGCTGGCGTGGCAAATATCGGCGACGCACCCAACTGGACCGCCAACGAACTGGCTAAGGCCAACTGGTATGCTTTCGCGCGTCTTGCCAATAACACACACGACGACCCGGAAAGTATTGCTGAAGACTTCCTCAAAGAAAACTACACCGACGACTCGCGGTTCGTCGAACCCGTCACACAACTGCTCCTCCAGTCACATGAGGCAGTGGTGAGCTACATGATGCCGCTCGGCCTTCACCACATCTTTGCGGGCGGGCACCACTACGGACCGGAGCCGTGGT
>CALGGH010000043.1 GCA_937916415.1 uncultured Lachnospiraceae bacterium | reverse complement strand
GAAAACCTCCCCATATATGTAATTTCTCTACGCTTTTTATATGATACAAGGGTCAAAAGGTCCAAATTATGCGCTTGCGACGCGAAGCTAGTCCTTTAGGGCGCAATAATTTGAGACTTTGTGACCCGCCCAAACACGAATATCGTAGTGATTTTTGCCAAAAAATCACGGGAGATATGAGTGTTTGAGCAGCACATTGCACACAACGTGTGCGTGCTGCGTATCATAAGTTGGGGGCAAAATACCTTTTGACCCCAACTTTTGACCCTTGTATCATATTATTTCATTCAATCTGAAAAAAGAAGGATATGAAAGTGCTGGAAAAAAAATAGCAATTATAGTTCTGATATTAATTATTATTTTCATGTATGAATATTTCTCAATTCTTTTTTCCACCAACTATTTTTCTAATTATATTTCCAGCTGTAGGTTGATTCATTCTAATATCAGTATTATTCTTGATTTCATTAAGTTCTTTTTCTAAGCTTGCAATAAGAGTATTTTTATCTTTCATACTTTTAATATATATATCATGCTGGTCCTCCAACATCAATCTTTCAACTTGGGATTCCTCTAGCTTCTTTCTCAAATCCCTTAAATTGCTCTCTAGTAGCATATTCATATCAAATATTTTCTTTTCATTAAATGGAATTTTATCTTCCATCATTTTATTCTTTTCTTTTAACTCTTCAACATCTTTAGATAAGTTATTTATTATTAAAGTATTATCTTCGATTTGCTTGTATAATATTCTTTTTTCTCTCTCGAATTTTTCATTTATTTTATCATATTCTTCTTCTAGTTTTTCAGTTTGGATATTTTTATCTTCACAATTTTTCAATATTGGAAGGGAACTATCAGAATTTTCTACCCCCTCCCTCCTCTGGTCCAATTCACTTCCTCCTGCCTTGTTCATTTGTTTTTGTAAACCTAATACAATGTTCAATAAATTAGGATTGTCTTGAACTTCTTTAAATTCTTTTAATTTGTTTATATATTTATCGAAGTTTCCTTGAATTACTCCATTGTTATTATTACTATTACCTCTCTCATTGTCATTTTTTGTTGGGTTATTTTTTGAATTATTTTTATTATTATTAAAATCTTTTAAATCTATCATCTCTTTTATATATTTTAAATTAGCTATTAATTCAATTCTATTATCATATGAGTAATCTTCATCATTATTTAATAATTTCAAAGCATTATTAACTGTGTCACCTAAAGATAATTTTTCTTTTTTTATTTTTTCCTTCTGCTCATTTACTTCTCTTTCTTCATCTCTAGCTTTATCCTTTTCTTCTTTTTGCTTCCTTTTTTCTTCTTCATCTTCTCCTTGTTTATAATCACTCATAGGAACGTTCAAACCACTTTGTCTTATAAAATTTTCTAGCTGAGTAATCCTTGCATCTGCTTTTTTTAAGTTCTCTTTTAATTGAGTTACTAATTTTTGTAGTTCAGCTACAGTTATTTCTTTGTTTATTTTTGGCTTATTCTTTATTTTTTTTGCTCTTTCTCCAAATCTTAATGTGGATAAAGATTCACTTTCATTATAAATACTAGGTGAGCATGTTATGATAAGACATGTTTTTGAATTTCCTCCTAAGGACTCTTGTAATACTCTTGTTAATTTACTTTCTCTATAAGGAATATGAGTGCTTTTCCCATCAGTCAAATTGTTGATGACTCTTCCTAATGTAGTCAATGATTTATTTATTATCTTGGCTTCTTCTAAAGTATGCCCTGTAGCTCCTGTTTTTGAAATTTTTTCACTACCTGCTAAATCAACTAGGTATAATTTTCCAATCTTGGAATATCCTTCTATTTTATTAGTTTGATTTATAGTTAAAATAAAGATACTATGGCTTCTTGAGGAGTGCTCATTCATGTTAGTAGCTGCTTGGGCCCTATTAGCACTACCCATTTCTAGTAAAGCTAAGACATCATTAGGGCATCCAACATATCTTTCACTTACTCCATCTACATATATACCCTTTATTGTATCTTCTCTTATATTTAAATTAACTCTTGATACATCAAGCAAATCTCTTATTTTTTCCTGATATATTTCTATCATAGAAACTTTTATCATGAAATCAGTACCCTCATTTTTGTATATATGTTTGAATACATGTGTAATCATACGGGGAATAATACCCTGCCTACTTTGCTCTTCCATTTCCCCTTGCATGGTATATGTCTTACCAGAACTTGTTTGACCATATGCTAATACTGTTCCATTATATCCATCTAAAACGCTGTCAATTATGCCTTTTACTCCGAAGTCATATATGTCTTGTTGGGTTGAAGAGGGGGGAAATATTCTATCAAAGTTAAATCTGTAAACATTTTTTTCTCCTTTACTCGTGAAATATGAAGGGGCGGTCTGAATGAACCTGTCTCCTGCTATATTCTATTCCATGGATAACTGTTCGTCCATCCATTCCTTTCTGTGTTCAAGCCATTCAATGGCATTTGATTTCTGAGTCTCAAAAGAATCGACTTCAATTCCCCACCTGACGCGGTCCAGTTCCCAGCTTTGATCCAATTCGGCTCCAAGCGTCTTATCCAGGTCGTTCAGACTCCGTATTGCTCCGTCACGGATCGTAGTGCCAAGTTCCTTCCAAAGTTTGACGTAAATCTCGTTAAATGACGGTTGC
Source organism: uncultured Lachnospiraceae bacterium (assembly GCA_937916415.1). GTDB lineage: Bacteria > Bacillota > Clostridia > Lachnospirales > Lachnospiraceae > XBB2008. The sequence goes on along the minus strand of CALGGH010000043.1, from coordinate 7,712 downwards.
CTGCTAAGCTCGCTGAAATAATTAATGCCCTCGAACCGCATCGCTTCCCAGCTGTCTCCTGACATGGCCATGTTGTCAAAGTCCCAGACAGGGCCCATCTTGAGCTGCGTGGACGTGGGATCCTGTGGGTCAAAGTCGTATTTATAGTAATACGTATTCGCACCCGCGGCATCTCCTTCGCCCATCACGTCACGAACAATCAGCCATCTGGCAAAGGATTCCTCGTCTATGTAATCCCTGTATCCTTCATCTCCGGCATACAGCAGGTCCTCGAATTCCTGCAGGTAATCCCTGATCGCCAGCAGCCTGACGTCATCCTTGGACTCCACGTCGGGATACGTGATCGTGTAGCTCATCTGATCGATGACGGATCCGGTCCTAAAGTGTATTTCGCCCTCTTTCCACCAATAGGCGTCACTTTCAAAAAGGTATCCCTGTTCGCTGATCAGATCCTTTGCGTTCGCCCTGGATACCGACGGAGTCAGACAATAAGTTCCCTTCCAGTCTCCGTTCACGATGACGTTTACAAACATCATGTGATGACTGAATTCCACTCCGGCAAGCTCGGAAATCGTTTCTCCAACGTAAGTGTTGATATAGTGTCCCACGCTGAGAAGGGCCCAGTGTTTTGTCGCGAGCTCATCTGAATCTGACAAAGCTTCTTTTTTGCGGAGCCTAAGCCTGTATCCCAGCTTACCGTTATACGTCACGTTAGAGGCATTTCCGCGGACCTTAATCTCCGTAATGCCCGTCATTGGTTCCCCTCCGGGCCTGGTCAGGCAGTACTCCGCATCCACGTACTCATTGTCAGTAACGCTGGTCCCCCATGCATTCTTAGGGGCAGAAACTATCGTATATCCGGGATGCCGGCTGTCCTTAGTCTCGATCCTGAGGACCGGCAGGTCGGGAAGCATGTCATAGTCAAGATACATGTAATCCGCATCGAGTACCGTATCCGTCCTGACATGTCCAAAAAGTCCCGGCTTCCGGTCTGCCAGGACCATCACGGAGTATTTTTTGCCATGCTGGCCGTCATAAAACACGGCAGGTGGACCCTCCGGAAGAAACTCGCCGTCATATACGAGCGCACCGTCATCATATACGTACACGTGAGCCGATGCAAATTTTTTACGATCCAGTCCTCCCCACGATGCCGTTATGCACTTGTCATCCGACCTTACGGTACAGAAGTCTTCGCTTTCATCAGTCCTGGCCCTGTTTACGTACCATGCCAAAGTCAGGGCGATCAATGCCAGGAAAACCCAGACCTCACCGATACGAAAAATCTTATTTCGTCTCATCTATGGTTTGGGAATCATCAATATACGAAGCAGTCCCGCCAAATGCGCCACCTGAAGACGCATCGGCCGACTCATGGCCGGTTAGGCTTGCATCCCCATTGAGCACATCATCAAGCGGATCCGAAGATGCGGTCACGCCGGCTGCAGGTTCATGGGATGCCGATTCGTATGATGCCGATTCGTATGATGCCGATTCGTATGATGCCGTTTCATCGGCAGCGCCGGTTGACGGGATCGAAGCATCCGGGGCGTCCGCCACGGCATCACCGGCATTCCCGACCGCCTCGGCGTTCTTTTTCTCGCGCTTGTTAAATATCGCAAGCCTTATCATGAGGTGAACGTTCACGATCACGCTGATGGCTGATGAGATCATGACGGCCCACCATACGTATGATTCATAATCCAGGCTGCCGGGCTGCAGAAGGCTCAGCATTCCACAGAGAATGATCAACGTGGCCAGGACTATGTACAGCCCCCAGATCGCGTCAGACATCCTTTTGAGATCAAGGGAATACTGCATCACGATGATGCCCAGGGTGAGCAGGACCATGCCCAGCACGATGACTATCGCCTCAAATATCGAATCCGCCCTCAAAAAGGCAACTATCGAAAGCATGATCATCAGCACGCCTATGGAAAAGCCGTACGCGTTTAGGTTGAGGTATTCGTCCTTGACGAAATACCTGACTATCATGGTCACGCCTGCTATGAGCAAAACGCCGGCAACGACGCATACGATGAAAACGGGTTCAATGCCTTTTACAAAAAGCATTACTGCTGAGATGGCCGCGAATACGAGCGACATCACGATCACGAGCAGATTGGCCGATCCGCCTCCCCTGGATTCCTTTTTTACCTCTGCTTCAGCCGTTGTTTCGGTCTGTGCGGCCGACTGCTCATCCTTTTTTTTGAATAATGACATGATTGCCTCCGTACGTGATTAAATCCATGTGTTGGATTTATTATATGTTTGTATACTTTTTTAGTTATATGTTGTATACTTCTGAGCGCGAACAGGCATCCGCGGGGCATCAGGTTGTACCATCCGATGCTGAGTCCTTCATACGGTTCAGTGCCACCGGGGCACGGGCCATTTGCTGACAGGATGCCATTTGACGTCACAATAAGGTTAAATACATGGAAGAAAAGAATTCAATTAACGCCGTTTCAAATAATATGCACGGAATCACGGGAACGGGCCTAAAGACAATAGCCGCGTTAACCATGCTCATGGATCACGTCGGTTTTGCCATCGTCAGGCGCCTGCCCGACATGACTGACACGGCTTCGGCTACGTACAAGGCATACGCATCCATGCGGCTGATCGGCAGGCTGGCTTTTCCGCTGTATATTTTCCTGCTGGTCGAAGGTCTCGCCCATACCCGCAGCCGCCTGAAGTACGTGATCAGGATGGCCATTTTTGCCCTGATGTCGGAGGTTCCCTTCGACCTGGCATTTTACGGAAAGCTGACGCGTGATCATCAAAACGTATTCCTGACCCTCACGATCGGACTGGTCATGCTGTGCGGCTTTGAATATATGTCTAAAAAGGGCAGGGACGTCATCAATCCTAAGCTGATGCAGGTAATCACGCTGATCGTGCCTTGTGCGGGATTTACCTGTTTTGTCACGTCGTTTCTGCCTTCACGCTTAAGCTATCAGGTGCCCAAGCCGGTCCTGGCCGTGACCTGTGCCGTAATTGCCGAGCTTTTGATTCTGGCATGCGTGCACTCATATGCAGGTAATGACCCCGGAAAAAGAGTTACCCTGGGCGCCGACCTGTGCCTCCTGGCCGTTGGCATGGCCGCAGGCGTCCTGCTAAAGGTTGACTACCGCTACTCGGGCGTCGCCGCCATCGCCATGGCATATTACTGCCGGCCTGATTCCATTCGCGGCATGCTCGGATCGTGTGCCGTGCTGACGGCACTGTCAGGCGCGACAGAAATATTCGCGGTCCTGGACGCTCCCCTCATATCCCTGTACAACGGCAGGCGCGGCCCGGGGCTCAAATATTTCTTCTATGCCTGCTATCCCGTGCACCTGACGTTGCTCTACTTTATCGCAAAACGTCTTGGCCTCCTCTAAAATGACACTCGGGGACGGAGTCACGGTGTCATTTTGTCGCAACGCCAACCGCCGTTTCAGTCCTCTGATTCATCCACTGCCGTTTCAGTCCTCCGAGTCATCCACCGACGTTTCAGTCCTCCGAGTCATCCACAGCCGTTTCAGTCCTCCGAGTCATCCACTGCCGCGGCTATGGATGAGACCACTGAGCTTACCACGGATATCACCACCGCTATGATGATGACCAGCAGTCCTCCTCCCAAAACTACAAACATATTCTCCTCCTCTTCATCCATTCAGTTGATCAAAAGAACCGTCCCCTTGATCAAATTTGATCAAAAGAACCGTCCCCTTGATCAAAGATTGTAACTGTTCAGGTACTTCTCCTGTTCGGGCGTGAGCACGTCGATCTCCTTGCCCAGGAACTTAAGCTTCCTCGTGGCAACGTCGCGATCCACCTCGAGCGGAACGTCGATCAGCATCTCGGTCAGCTCAGAACCGTGCTCAACCAGGTACTTGGCTGACAGTGCCTGGATCGCGAAGCTCATGTCCATGATCTCGGCGGGATGCCCGTCGCCGCAGGCCAGGTTCACGAGCCTTCCTTCGCCAAGGGCATATACCCACTGACCGGTTGGCAGCTTGTAGCCCATTATGTTGTTGCGCATCTGCGCTGTTTCAACGGCCATCGCGCGCAGCCCCGCCATGTCCACCTCGGTGTCAAAGTGGCCGGCATTGCACATGATCGCACCATCCTTCATGACTGCGAAATCCTCGGCATCTATTACTTTTTCACAACCGGTCACGGTGACGAAGAAGTCTCCGACCCTGGCTGCTTCGTTCATCGGCATTACGTCAAATCCGTCCATGACGGCCTCGATGGCCTTGATCGGATCGATCTCGGTAACTATGACCCTGGCTCCCAGCCCCTTGGCGCGCATGGCGGTACCCTTGCCGCACCAGCCATATCCGGCCACTACCACGATCTTGCCGGCCACGATCAGGTTGGTCGTGCGGTTGATGCCATCCCATACGGACTGACCCGTGCCGTAGCGGTTGTCAAAAAAATGCTTGCACGCCGCGTTGTTGACCCTGACCATGGGGAACTTCAGTGCGCCAGCCTTGTTCATGGCCTCCAGCCTGATGATGCCGGTGGTCGTCTCCTCGCAGCCTCCGATGATCGCGGGGATCAGCTCAGGCATCTCGTTGTGTACCATGTTGACCAGGTCGCCGCCGTCGTCGATGATGACGTTGGGACCCGCCTTCAAAGTATTGCGGATGTGGGATTCATACTCCTCATTCGTGGCGTCGTACCAGGCGTGCACTTCAAGTCCCGCCTTGACCAGCGCTGCCGCCACGTCGTCCTGCGTGGACAGCGGGTTGGAACCGGTCACGTACATGTCGGCGCCTCCGGCCTTTAGCACGAGACAAAGGTAAGCCGTCTTGGCTTCCAAATGCACCGACAGGCATATCTTTTGGCCTGCAAAAGGCTTGGTCTCGCCAAATTCCTTCTCAAGGGTGCGAAGCAGGTCGCAATTGCGGCGCACCCACTCTATCTTGCGTTCTCCTGACTCTGCAAGGTTAACGTCTCTGATCTCACTAGCCATGCGTTTTCTCCTTTTCCTGGGCCTTGGGATGCGTATCATTTTATTTCATTTTTTCAACGATCGCATTCACCTTATTATATACAAGACTCTCGTCAATAGTCAAAAGCCTGCGTCCCTCCATCGTGACCTTGCCGTCGATGATGACCGTGTCGACCTCCGAACCGTTGGCCGAATAGCAAAGGCCGGCCAGCAGGTTGTTCCTGGGCTGCAGCGACGGGTTGTTGAGGTCAAGTATCGCGAGGTCGGCCTTTTTGCCCACCTCTATCGAACCTGTCTCCGACTCGAGTCCCAGGGCCTTCGCACCATTGATCGTGGCGATCCTGAAGCCCTCTTCGGCGCTCACGCACTGGGGCGTCCTGCCGGTGCCCTTATGGATCAGCGTAAGCAGGCTCAGCTCATGGAACATGTTGAGTGAATTGTTGGAAGCGGCTCCGTCGGTGCCAAGGCATACGTTTATGCCGGCATCGAGCATCTTTTGAATCGGGGCAAAGCCGTTGCCCAGTTTCATGTTGCTCGCGGGATTGGTTACCACGCTCACTCCCTTGCGGGCCATGATCTCTATGTCATTGTCATCAACCTGCACGCAGTGGGCGGCTATGCAAGGCCTGTCGAAAAGGCCGTTCTTGTCAGCCATCTCGATGGGACTGCAGGAGTATTTAGAGCGGATCTGCTGCACCTCCGAAACACTCTCTGACAAGTGCACGTGTATGCCCATACCGTATTTGTCAGCCTCGTCGGCGACTATCCTCATATAGGCGGAATCACAGGTATACGGCGCATGCGGTCCGAAACGGAAGGTCAGCCTGTCGCAGTCGGCAAAGGCTTCCTTTTCCTCCAGCGTCTGATTGATGCGCATGCGGCCGCCTTCGTCGTCTCCATTGCCCACGAGTCCGCGGCAGATCACTGCCCTCATGCCGGTCTCCCTGACGGCCCTGGTCGTCTGATGTATGTTCATCTGCATGTCGTTAAAGCACGTCGTGCCGCTTTTCATCATCTCTATGATGGCCAGCATGGCGCCCCAGTAAGCGTCCTCGTCGGTCATCTTTTGCTCGATCGGATCGATCCTGCCGAACAGCCAGTCCATGAATGACAGGTCATCCGCGATGTTTCTCATGAATGCCATGTAGCTGTGGGTGTGACAGTTGATCAGTCCCGGGATCACCAGACGGTCCCTGCCGTCGATGACCTTGTCGGCACTGAAGCCGGCAGGCTCCGAGTCGATGCCCGTGATCCTCTGCCCTTCGATGAAAACGTTTGCCTCGCGGATGACGTCCTTGTCACCCTCAGGCAGAACCGTAAGTGCGTTTTTGATCAGAATTCCCATGAATACCTCCGTTTACGTTATTTTAGTTTTTGGGTTAACCGTGTCCGCAACCGCCTCCAGGTGAAACGGCGAGGCTGTGGCGTCGCTACATGAATCATGTTAAAAGCCGTGTCCGCCGCCGCCTCCGTGGAATCCACCCCCACCGCCGCCTCCGCGGCTTCCTCCTCCGCCGCCGCTGCTGCTGCTCGGCGGATCATATATCTTTTCGGTGCGGGTTTTCCTGACGTTAGGATTGGTCATGCGGATTCGCGTCACCGCATGCTCCAGGATGTCGCTGTCAGCGGTCCTCCGGGCCACCGAACCGAGGAACGCATACAGGAAGCACACAACTTCGGCCAGGATCAGGGCCATGCACAGGTTGCCCACGGTCTTCAAAGGACCGGATATGCGTCCTCCGGTCAGCTTGTCCACGATCTGCTTATAACCGGCGATCGCGCACCTGCCGTACTCGCCGTTTTTGGCATACCGGTACACGTTGTCCGTGATCAGGTTGGCATAGTCGGGCGAGATGACTTTCTTTAGTGATCCGTATCCGGTGATCCAGAGCATCCGGTTATCCATGTCTATCACGTATATGACCGCATCCCTGCCGGAGAGCTCGCTGCTGGTCTGATACAACCTCTCAACGTAGTCAGAGGAATCGTAGCCCTCGGCATCATTCATCGTGACGAAGACCATCTCTCCGTATTCCGTGCCGGTATCCATGACGGCCATAAGCTCCTGCTCCTCATCCCCGGTCAGCAGGTCTGCGCTGTCCACGAGATAAGCCTGATGATCAATGGGAGTTTCAGCAGCATATGAATGAGCTGCCGGAGTTGCCGCAACCAATATCAGGACGCTGATGATCAAAGCGGCCGCGCAACGACATGCTCCTGCAGCCAATGCCCCGGCCGCGCGACGACATGCTCCTGCAGCCAATGCCCTGTCCGCACAACATTCCGCTTCTCGCCCGCTTCTCGTCGCCTGCACCCACGTTCTGCGACACAAACGGCGCCATACTCTGCATAAGCGCGCCAGGAATAAGCATGATAAACATTTGGATTTTCTGTGCAACGCCATATCCGCTTGAAGCATCCAATCCCAATCGGTTTACAAATGCATTGAGTGCAAGGAAGCTAAAATTTGTGATGAAGCTCTGCACGGTAAGTGGCAGACCGAGAATAACAAAGTGCGGCACCTCACTTCCGAAGCGAAAATGCTTTCGCTTAAAGGTAAATGCCATTTTCTTGCGCTTTATAATCCACAAGGAAAGAATGACACTCACTGCCTGTGCCAATACCGTTGCAATAGCTGCGCCCGCGACATTCATTTTAAGACCAGCAACCAAAATTAAATCGCCAATAATGTTTACCACACTTGCAATCGCAACAAAAATAAGTGGCGTTCGCGAATCACCAACACAGATCGGAAGAGCACACG
>CALGGH010000042.1 GCA_937916415.1 uncultured Lachnospiraceae bacterium | reverse complement strand
TGGACATGCGATAGACGAGGCTTAATATGGCAGGATTCGACGTTTTTAACCTGAAAGGCAATGCGGTGGATGACGCGCCCGAAGAGTGCCCATACTGCGGGAGTTCGGTCACCTACGCCGGCCTTGGAGAGTATACCTGTGACAAATGCGGAAAGACGTGCTATGACAGCTATGGACGCGTGAGGAATTATCTCGAAAAGAATCCCGGCGCCACTGCCATAGAGGTCAGCCAGAATACCGGAGTCAGCAAGCAGGTCATCAAGAGGCTGATAGACTCCGACCGCATCCAGCACATGCCCTACAGACGCCAGGATAATGCGGATACGTAAACATGTGATCAATAATCAATACACGTTAATGGAGGAATCATCATTATGAAAACTAGCAGAATAGCCCGCGTAACCGGAATGATCGCAGGGGCGTTCATGTCAGCAGCGCTCTTTGCGGGAGCGTTCGGCATGACGGCCTATGCGGATTCAAAGGGTACCGTCACGGTCAATGACGTCAAGGTCAGGAGCGATGCTTCGACCGACGCTTCCACCCTGACCAAGGTGAGCAGCGGAACGGAAGTGACGGTAACGGACGAAAAGTCCGACGCGTCAGGCAACGTATGGTATCACGTGACGCTTTCCGACGGAACGGTCGGATACGTCAGGTCGGACCTGATGACAGTCACCGCCAGCACCGACGGGGACCAGTCAGCGGAGACCACTGACGCGGCTGCTGATGCGGACGCTGAGGCGCCCTCGGGCGGCAACGTCGTAAACGGAATAGACGTGTCGGCCATCACGCTTCCCGAGGGAGTTGACGCTCAGGATTATCAGAGCGCGACCATCAACGTGGACACCGGCAAGGTCAGGAGCGACGCCTCCACCAGCGATGACATCGTGGCGCAGCTGGCCAGGGACACGGATCTCGTGGTCGCAGGCTCCAAGCTTGGCACCGGGGATTCCAAGACCTGGTATTACGTCGCATTCCTGGACGGCGGCACGCAGAAGACCGGATACGTCCGTTCCGACCTGGTAAACATGGGCGAGGTCATCGTGGTATCCAATACTCAGGAACCTGCCGACAATATCGCGGAGGAGAGTTCGGCCGAAGAAGCATCCGCGGAACCCGAGGTCAACAATGACTATGAACTGGTTTATACGGATGACGGCACCGGCAACAACGTATGGTACCTCTACAATCACATAGACAACACCAGGGAGAAGCTCCAGGAGCTGTTGGATTATGCTGACGCGCAGGCCAACAAGATGGCAGATGCCAACGCCAGAATGCAGAAGTTCAAGATCATGTGCATAGTTCTCGGAGTTCTTCTCGGCATATGCGTGATCGCGCTGATCATAATGATCGTCAGGCTCGTGAGCGGAGGCTACGAGTACGAGGAGGATGACGAGGAGGAAGAAGAAGAGGAATACGAGAGCCGTCATGACCGCAAGCGCCGCGTCGCCAGACATTATGAAGAGGATGACGAGGACGATGACGACGATGATGATGACGACGGAGACGAAAAACCCGCTCCGGCTTCCGCTCGCAAGTCAGCGCCCCGTAACCGAGAGGCAGCTCCCGCCAGGGAGCAGCCCGGGAAATCCAAGCCCAAGAATTTCATGCTGGATGATGACGATTTCGAATTTGACTTCCTGAACATGGATGACAAGTGAGGAAACATAAAACGATGCGAGATCAATTTACCGACAAGGCAATGATGGCCCTGGAACTGGCGTCGAAGTCGGCGTCAGCCCTGGGCCAAAGCTACATAGGCACTGAACATATTCTATTGGGCCTCGTCAAGGAAAACACCGGCGTGGCCGCCAAGGTGCTGATGGACAACGGAGTGAATGCCGATCAGCTGACCGAGATGATCAGCGACCTGCTGGCACCCGACAGGACGAACACGCTGCTGGCAGACAGGCGGGATTATTCTCCCAGGGCCAGGAACGTGCTGGAGGAGGCATCCGGGCAGGCTCAGAAGTTCAAGAGCGACAGGGTGGGTACCGAACACCTGCTGCTGGCAATACTCAGGGAATCAGACAGCATAGCCCTGAGGCTTCTGGTCACCATGGGCGTATCGATCCAAAAGCTCTATTCCGACGTGCTGGTCAGCATGGGAGTTGATCCGGCCACGTACAAGGACGCCATCTCGCAGGCATCCAGGTTCAAGAAGACCGGCGAGGGCATACTGAACAAGTATTCAAGGGATCTGACCGCGCTGGCCGCGGAGAATAAGCTGGACCCTGTGATAGGACGCAATGACGAGATACAGAGGGTCATTCAGATACTTTCGCGCCGGACCAAAAATAATCCCTGCCTGATCGGCGAACCGGGAGTCGGCAAGACCGCGATAGTGGAAGGCCTGGCCACGCGCATAGTTAATGGCGAGGTTCCTTTTACCGTCCAGAACAAGCGCGTGCTGACGCTGGATCTCTCGGGCATGGTGGCCGGTTCCAAGTACCGGGGCGAGTTCGAGGAGAGGATCAAGAAGGTGATGAGCGAGGTCATCGAAGATGGCAACGTCATCCTTTTTTTGGACGAGATACATACCCTGATCGGCGCAGGAGGAGCGGAGGGCGCGATAGATGCGTCCAACATACTCAAGCCCTCCCTGGCCAGGGGTGAGATACAGCTCATCGGAGCGACGACCATATCCGAATACCGCAAGTACGTAGAGAAGGACGCCGCCCTCGAACGCAGGCTCCAGCCGGTGACGATAGAGGAGCCCGACACCGAGGAATCCATACGCATCCTGCATGGCGTGGTGCCCAAGTACGAGGAACACCATAAGGTCACGATTACGGAGGAGGCCATCGTCTCTGCGGTGACGCTGTCCGACAGGTACATCAATGACAGAAATTTGCCTGACAAGGCCATAGACCTGATAGATGAGGCGGCTGCCGCAGTCCGTCTCCACACCACTTCCCAGCCTCCCGAGCTGGTGCAGATGGCAGAGGAAATATCCAGGATCGAGGACCAGATAGTGCGTTCCATGAAAATGGAAGCCTACGGACAGGCCGGCGAACTCAGGCGCCATCAGATAGAGCTCAGGGAAAAATACGAGAAGGCACTGCACGGGTTCGAGACCGGAGAACAGCAGAAGCTCTTTACGGTGACCGGAGAGGACATCGCGTCCGTGGTGTCAGTCTGGACCAAGATCCCGCTTAACAAGCTCGAGGAAAAGGAAAGCGAACGCCTGCTCAGGCTCGAGGACACCCTGCATAAGAGGGTGATCGGCCAGAACGAGGCCGTTACCGCCCTTTCTGCCGCCATCAGGCGAGGCAGGGTCGGACTGCAGGATCCCGGCAGGCCGATAGGCTCCTTTTTGTTCCTGGGCCCTACGGGCGTGGGCAAGACCGAGCTGTGCAAGGCCCTGGCGGAGGCCATGTTTGGCTCCGAGAACGCCCTGATCCGCGTGGACATGTCCGAGTACATGGAGGGCCATGCCGTATCCAAGATGATCGGCTCGCCTCCGGGATACGTCGGGTTTGACGAGGGCGGACAGCTCAGTGAAAAGGTCAGGCGAAACCCTTATTCGGTGGTCCTTTTTGACGAGATCGAAAAGGCTCATCCGGACGTCTTCAACATACTCCTGCAGGTGCTTGACGACGGACACGTCACCGACTCCAAGGGACGCAAGGTCAGCTTCAAGAACACGATCCTGGTGATGACTTCCAACGCCGGAGCGATGAGGATCATGGAACCCAAGAACCTCGGCTTCGGGGCAGGAGACACCGCCGAGAAATCCTATGAAAAAATGAAGTCCTCGGTAATGGAGGAAGTCAAAAAGATATTTAAGCCCGAATTCATCAACCGAATAGACGAGATCATGGTATTCCATCCGCTCTCGGAGGATGACCTGATGAGAGTCGTCAAGCTGCTCAGCTCCAACCTGACGGCCAGGTGCCGCAAGCAGATGGGAATAGAGCTCAACATGACGGACAAGCTGAACAGGTACGTAGTGGACAAGTTCTCCGATCCCAAGATGGGAGCCAGGCCGCTGAAGCGTGCGATCCAGTCCTTCGTCGAGAACGAGCTGGCTCAGGAGATACTCTCGGGCAGAGTTAAGCAGGGCGAGAAAGTGACCGCATCCGTTAAGGATGACAAGATAAAGTTTACAGTACGGAGGTAAAGAAATGGCAGCAGTTGAGGAATTGATAAGAACTGAATCTGACGGCAGCATCAGTTTCGGCAATCATTCTTTGCAGGAAAAGGCTAAAAAAGAGGGTTTTGAAAGCTCTGGAGACATCTACAAGGTCAAGACCTACGCGACCATGACCAAGCTTGAAAAAAACGGCCTGTTTCTGTACGAATCGGTTCCCGGCACCAGCGTGTCTTCCCTGAGGGAGTCGGCTGACGGCATGAGCTTCGTGGTTTCCGGAGGCGGAGACGCCCAGATCACGGTGGGACTGACCGAGGAAACGGATTACAACGTAAACGTTGACGGCACGGACGTCGGCAGGATGACCACCAACATGGGCGGAAAGCTCGTGCTTTCGCTGGAACTCTCCGAGGGAGAGGAAAAGAAGGTTGACATAACTAAGGCATAAAAATGGCTAAGAGTAAGAGCGTCTTTTTTTGCCGGCAATGCGGTTATGAATCAGCCAAATGGATGGGCCAGTGCCCGACTTGCCATGAATGGAACACTTTTACGGAAGAACCCGTGGTGGTTTCGCATGCAGGTACTAAGTCCGGATCCGGACGCGGACCCAAGCAGGCACCGGTTCCCATGTCCATTTCCGACATATCGCTTGAACGCGAAGACCGTCTGGGTACGGGCATAGGGGAGCTCGACAGGGTGCTCGGCGGAGGCATTGTGCCCGGATCGCTCATACTGATAGGCGGAGATCCCGGCATCGGCAAGTCAACCCTGCTCATGCAGACGTGCCGCAACCTGGCAGATTCCGGCCGCGACATATTGTACGTATCGGGCGAGGAGAGCCTGACTCAGATCAAGCTTCGCGCGGAGAGGATAGGGGCGTTTAACGACAGCCTTAAGTTTCTGTGCGAGACGGACTTAGACAGGATGGAGACCTGCATCTCGCAGTTGCGTCCATCCTGCGTGGTCATAGATTCGATCCAGACCATCAGCAGTCCGGACGTGAATTCTTCACCTGGTTCAGTATCCCAGGTCAGGGAGTCTACCAACATTCTGCTGAGAATAGCCAAGACGCTGAACATATCCATATTCATCGTGGGACACGTGACCAAGGAGGGTACCGTGGCCGGTCCCAGGGTCCTGGAACACATGGTTGACACCGTTCTGTATTTTGAAGGTGACAGGCATGCGTCATACCGCGTGCTCCGCAGCGTCAAGAACAGGTTCGGATCCACCAACGAAATAGGTGTTTTTGAAATGCGCGAGGAAGGCCTCGCGGAGGTAGGCAATGCCTCCGCGTACATGCTGGACGGCAGGCCGGAGGGCGCATCCGGCAGCGTGGTCACCTGCTCCATGGAGGGCACGAGGCCGATACTATTGGAAATACAGGCACTGGTCAACCGCACGTCCTTCGGATTGCCGAGACGTCAGGCGGCCGGCGCGGATTATAACAGGGTAAACCTCTTGATGGCGGTCCTCGAACGCAGGACCGGGCTGAAGATGTCTGATTATGATGCGTACGTCAACCTGACCGGAGGCATACGCATGTCGGAACCGGCGCTTGACCTGGGGATAGCCATGGCGATAGCTTCCAGCTTCCGCAACAGGGCGGTTGATCCCGGGATGGCGGTTTTTGGCGAGGTCGGACTCTCGGGTGAGGTCAGGAGCGTATCACAGGCCGAAAGCCGGGTGAAGGAAGCAGCCAGGCTGGGCTTTACCACCTGCATGGTGCCAAAGAGCAATGCCGATAAGCTGAAGGGCCTGGATGAGATCAGGATCGTGGGGGTGTCGTCGCTGGAGGAAGTGATCTCCCTCATGTAGGACGTGATCTCCCGCGCAGGACGTGATTTCCGCTTTGCGGGACTGACCACTCCCATGCGGGAAGCGGTCCTGCCCTGCCGTTTGTTTAAGGAATACTGAATTGGAAGAGACCAAGAGCTCATGGGCCAAAAAGAACGTCCCATGGCTGATCATGGAAATAATATTGCTGGTCGCGTCGATCGCTTTTCTCTACGTGGTGACGCTGACGACGCATGCCGTCAAAAAGACCGAGATCGACAAAGCAAACCTCATGGTCAATACGGTCGGCACTGACGCGGAAACGCAGACGGACTCCGGAAAAGGAGGCGGCACCGTGGCCGTCGCGGGCGGCAAGGGCTCGGGGACCGGAGTCAGGAACATCGCCCTGTTCGGCGTGGATTCCAGGGACGGCAACTTAAATAAGCGCACCAGGAGCGATACGATGATCGTGGCGTCCGTGGATCAGGAAACCCATCAGATCCGACTGATGAGCGTCTACAGGGACACCTATCTCAATCTCGGCAATGACGTGTATTCCAAGGCCAACGCGGCCTACGCCAAGGGCGGTCCCGAGCAGGCCATCAACATGCTGAATGCCAATTTTGACCTGGACGTCACCGATTACGTGACCATCGGCTTCGAGGGCCTGAGCGAGGCAGTGGATGCCCTGGGCGGAGTGGAGATCGACGTGGCCGTGGACGAGATATCGCACCTCAACAACTATCAGAGGAGCATGTACCTGAATGAGGACGGCAGCGGCGAACTGAATGAGGACATCATTGAGGTGTACGACGATGGCCTTCAGACCCTTAACGGCCTGCAGGCGACAGCGTACTGCCGCATACGTTATACGGCCGGCAACGATTACAAGAGGGCTGAGAGACAGCGCACCGTCATAGCCAAGCTCCTCGAGAGGGCCAAGTCTTCATCGGTTTCCAAGCTGACCAAGGCCGTGATGGCGATCATGCCCCACGTGGAGACGTCGCTGGGAGTTGACGAGATCGTCAGCCTGCTGGGAGACGTATCCGAATATTCGGTGGCGGAATCCGACGGCCTGCCCTTTGAGGAATACAGGTATCCCGCCAAGCTCGGCGCCGACGGCTACTGCATAGTTCCCACGGACCTGGAAAAAAACGCGAAGGAGCTCCATGCCATTCTGTATCCGGACGTCGAATATGAGCCGTCTGACACGTTAAAGAGGATCAGCGCGGAGATAATAAGACGCTCCGCTCCTTACGTTCCGTAAAACGACATGAAACGACTTCTCACGTATCTCAAAAACTATAAGCTGCAGTGCGTCCTGGCCCCGCTGTTTAAGATGCTGGAGGCCACCTTCGAGCTGTTCGTTCCGTTGGTCATCGCGTCCCTGATAGACAGGATCACCGACGCTTCCGCCACCGGAGACTTAAGCTTCATAATGAAGAGCTTTTGGCTGCTGATCCTGCTCGGAACGGTGGGACTCATAAGCTCGTGCACCGCGCAGTTCTTTGCGGCCAGGGCCGCCACCGGCTTTTCCATGGAACTCAGGCACGATCTTTTCAAGACTCTGCTGGA
>CALGGH010000041.1 GCA_937916415.1 uncultured Lachnospiraceae bacterium | reverse complement strand
AGGAAGAGATGAAGAAGGTAACGTTTTATCCCTGCAAGAAGAAGGGGCAGACAAAAGTCAAGTATCGCATACGCCGAGACCTTGACGGTCAAATCTATCACACGACTGAAATCTTGTGTGACGAGAAGGATCTGGAGAAGTTCAACCCTGACGGCACAAGGAAACCACACGTCAGGGTCTTTAACGCAGAACTGGCTGAACTCTTGGAAAAAGAGTATGAAATAATGACCACGGCTTATGCCTTGTTGGAAGACAAAGGCATGGACATCACAACGGAGAATCTTGAGAAGGAGATTGCAAAAATGAAATCCCCCATCGAGGCCGTCCGCATGGATAAGCCCAATGTCGTCACCCGCGTCAAGAAATACGCCGACAGCTCCCTCAAGGCCGGCATCATCGGAGACAACCGCTACAAGCACATCATCGTAGTTGCCGACAAGTTGGACCGCTTCCTGAAAATCAAAGGCATCTCCGGCATCACTGCAGAAGAATTCGACATCGACCACCTGATGGACTTCCGCCAGTTCCTCTTCGATGAGTACCTTTACATAGAAAAGTACAAGAAGCTCTACGAGAAAGTGAGCGAGCGCAACAAGCCCAAGGCCCGTCTCTCCATGAACACCGTCACCTCCCAGCTCAAGATGCTGGGCTTCGGCTTCGACTGGGACCGGGTGGTGGACACCACCGACCCGCAGTACTATAAATGGACCCAGTGGATCTTCCTCCAGCTCTGGAAGCACGGCCTGGCCTACAAGGCCACCATGCCCGTGAACTGGTGCACCTCCTGCAAGTGCGTCCTGGCCAACGAGGAGGTCGTGAACGGCGTCTGCGAAAGATGCGGATCCGAGGTCGTGCGCAAGGTCAAGAGCCAGTGGATGCTCAAAATAACAGAGTATGCGCAGAAGCTCATAGACGGCCTGGACGACGTGGACTACGTCGAGAGGATCGCGGTGTCACAGCGCAACTGGATAGGCAGGAGCACGGGTGCCGAGGTTGACTTTCAGATCAAGGACAAGCCTGACAGGCTCAGGGTTTACACAACCAGGTGCGACACGCTCTTTGGAGCGACCTACATGGTAGTGAGTCCGGAGCATCCCATATTGGACAAGTATAAGGACGAGATAGCTAACTGGAGCGCGGTTGAGGATTACCGCGTGCAGGCCGCCAGGAAGTCTGACTTCGAAAGAAGCGAGCTGAACAAGGAAAAGACGGGCGTAGTCATCAAGGGCCTGTCGGCCATAAATCCCGTCAACGAAAAGGAGATCCCGATCTTCGTGTCCGATTACGTGCTGATGAGCTACGGAACCGGCGCCATCATGGCCGTGCCCGCCCATGACGAGAGGGACTGGGACTTCGCCAAGGCATTTGACCTGCCCATAGTTGAGGTCGTTGCGGGCGGCAAAAACGTTCAGGAGGAGGTGTACGCGGACGTAGCGACGGGCACGCTGGTCAACTCAGGATTCCTGGACGGACTGAGCGTCGCTGACGCCAAAGAAAAGATGATCACATTCCTTGAGGAAAAGGGCATAGGCTGTGCCAAGGTCAATTATAAGCTCAGGGACTGGGTGTTCTCCAGGCAGCGTTACTGGGGTGAGCCCATTCCCATAGTTCACTGCGACAAATGCGGGTACGTGGCAATCCCTGAGAGCGAGCTTCCGCTGGAACTTCCCGAAGTTGAGAGTTACATGCCCACGGACACCGGAGAGTCGCCCCTGTCAACCATGACCGACTGGGTCAACACCACCTGCCCCGCATGCGGCGGACCCGCCAGGAGGGAGACCGACACCATGCCGCAGTGGGCCGGCAGTTCATGGTATTTCCTCAGATATACCGATCCGACCAACGACGAGGCCCTGGCCAGTCCGGAAGCGCTTAAGTACTGGCTGCCCGTTGACTGGTACAACGGCGGCATGGAGCATACCACGCTGCACCTGCTTTATTCGAGGTTCTGGCACAGGTTCCTGTATGACCGGGGCGTTGTGCCCTGCAGGGAGCCGTATCAGAAGAGGACCAGCCATGGCATGATCCTGGGATCTAACGGCGAGAAGATGTCGAAGTCCCGCGGAAACGTGGTGAATCCGGATGAGATAATCGATGAATTCGGAGCCGACACGCTGCGTACCTATGAGATGTTCATCGGAGCGTTTGACCTCGCCGCCAGCTGGCAGGACGAGGGCGTCAGGGGATGCAGGAGGTTCCTCGAGAGGGTTTGGAAGCTTCAGGACGCCGTGACCGACGAGGAAGGTTATTCCGCCGAACTGGAGGCCACGATGCACAAGACCATCAAGAAGGTCAGCTCGGACTTCGAGACTCTCAAGTTCAACACCGCCATAGCGGCTCTCATGAGCCTGATAAATGACTTTACCAAAAAGGGAAGCGTTACGAAAGGAGAACTGCAGACCTTCCTCAGGCTGCTTAACCCCGTGGCTCCTCACATAACCGAGGAAATATGGCGCGTCTGCGGATACGAGGGTTACGTCTATCAGCAGAAGTGGCCCGAATATGACGAGGCCAGGACCGTGGAGAGCACAGTGGAGATAGCCGTTCAGATCAACGGCAAGGTGCGCGTTACGATCAGCGTGCCGGCTGACGGCAACAAGGACGATATAATAGCCGCCGGCAAGGAAGCGCTCGGCGACCGCCTGGACGGCAAGGAGATCGTGAAGGAGATCTACGTGCCCGGCAGGATAGTGAACATAGTGGTCAAAGGCTAAATTTAATAGGAGGTGATCACCCTGATCACCTCCACGTTTATTATTCCAGGTAATTGCCTGGGGCGTCCTCCGATTCGTCCATGATCTCGTCAAAGTCCCTTTCGTCAAGGTATTCATCAAACCGGTCCTCGACGCGTTCGTATTCATCATCGTCCTCGATGTAGCGAAGCTCAGGTTCCTCGTTGGGATCATCCGGGTTTTCGCTGTATCCGTACAGCCAGACCTCGCCGTTGGTGTTTTCGCCGTTTTCGTCCAGGGGCTGGAGCGCGATGTATTCCTGACTGCCGCAGTCAAATATGGCGAACACGGTGCATTCGACGTCTCCTTCGTCAAGCTCTAAGGTGACGGTCATCACCTCGGTTTCGTTTTCGTTCTCGACGAGGCTTTTTGCCTCATTTTCTTCGTTGTTATTCGACATTTGCATTTCCTCCGCATTTAATATCAACGTGATCAAGGGGACGGTTCTTTTGAGTTGATCAAGGGGACGGTTCTTTTGATCAAC
>CALGGH010000040.1 GCA_937916415.1 uncultured Lachnospiraceae bacterium | reverse complement strand
CTCCAGCAGTTCCGTAAAGTGGGTGAAGTTGGCCTCATAGTATTTTGTGCGGTAGAGATCCACGACGGTATTTCTGATCTCATCCGATGTCGTAATTGCGGGTTTTCGTCCCCGGTTTCCATGCACGAAGGCTGCCTTGCCCTTTTCCTTGTAAGCAGCTATCAGGCGATCCACCTGCCTCCTGGAGATGCCCAGCGTCATGGCAGCTCTGTCCTTGTTTCCATTGTTGTCAACAAGGTTTTTGATGACTTCATACTTCTGTTGCTCATTCATTCTTAAATCTACCTTTCTGATAATGTCCACCTCCTTATCCGGAGGATAGTCTACCACGTTTGAGACATTTTCTCTTGTGGTTTATTAAGACATTATCAAAAATGGTTTATAACGTTATTTCATATGAAAAATGTTTCTTGACGTGACGGCTGTTTCGCAATACAATATATATTCGTGGCGGCATGAGCTGACATCGTGAAGCGCGACTGCAGCTTGCACCGTCCGTTTTCATCAGAAGGTTCGGGCCCGGACATCCCGAGACGGATGATGACTGGCAGACAACATGCATAAGTTTTAGGAGGAATTATGAAGACATATATGCCTAATCCCGATGCCATTGAGAAGAAATGGTACGTCGTAGATGCTGAAGGCAAGACCCTGGGCCGTCTGGCTTCGGAGGTTGCCAAGGTTCTCAGGGGCAAGAATAAGCCTGAGTTCACCCCTCATGAGGACATGGGTGATTACGTCATCGTCGTAAATGCTGCCAAGGTAAAGGTTACCGGACGCAAGCTTGATCAGAAGATCTACTATCATCACTCAGATTACGTAGGCGGCATGAAGGAGACTACCCTCAGGGAAATGATGGCTAACAAGCCTGAGAGGGTTGTTGAGCTGGCCGTTAAGGGCATGCTTCCCAAGGGACCTCTCGGCAGGAAGATGTATGGCAAGCTTCACGTATATGCCGGGCCGGAGCATGAGCAGGCTGCTCAGAAGCCCGAAGTACTTGAGTTCTAATAAGGTTTTGTAAAGGAGAATGCGATAATGGCAAGAGCAGCAAAGAGTCAGATCAGCTATTATGGAACGGGCAGAAGAAAGAAATCCGTTGCAAGAGTATATCTTAAGCCCGGTAAGGGTCAGATCAAGGTTAATAACAGGGAACTCGATGATTATTTCGGACCTGAGACGCTGAAGGTTATCCTTCGTCAGCCTCTGGTTGCCACCGACACCCTGGAGAAGTTCGACGTCAACATCATCGTCAAGGGTGGCGGATTCACCGGACAGGCAGGCGCATGCCGTCACGGAATCGCCAGGGCACTTCTTCAGGCAGATCCTGAATACAGGCCGGCACTGAAGTCCGCAGGATACCTCACCAGGGATCCTCGCATGAAGGAGCGTAAGAAGTACGGCCTCAAGGCGGCTCGTAGAGCTCCGCAGTTCTCGAAGCGTTAATCGAGACCAAGAGACATACAAAAACCCCCGGGAATTCAGCATTTCCGGGGTTTTCTTTCCAAAATCTTTTTGTTTTGCCGCGCAATCGAATTATTTTCAGTAAAAATCCTTATCTCTTAGAAAACCTCCGTGCCCCTTGCATTCACGCCGCTGCTTATCTATAATATATATGTATTTTTATGTCATTTTTTAAGGATCTGTTCCAACAGTTCCGAAGGAGGGTTGATCATGATAACATGTCCTAAATGTGGAGCTTCGATTCCCGACGGCACTGCTTTCTGCAGCAACTGCGGTACGGCCATTCCTGCAGCTGCGGATTCTGCAGCACCTGAGACCGTAACTCCGGCTTCCGAACCGGCAGCTTCTACGCCCACTCCGACACCGGCTCCTGCCCCTGCGCCCGATCCGGCCTATTCCCGGCCTGACTACAATCAGGCTCCGATGGGCGGATATGGCCAGCCGGCACAGCAGCCGTATTATGGAGATCCTTCGGATCATACGTTTGAGTTCGATCCCGAAGAAATAGTTGACAACAAGATTTTTGCGGTTACCGCATACCTGTTTGGCTTTTTGGGCATTATCGTGGCACTTCTCGCAGGCAGGGACTCAAGGTACGTCAAGTTCCACGTAAGGCAGTCCCTCAAGCTTTCCATCGCGTCAGTACTGGCGATAATTCCGGCCATAATCCCGATCCTTGGCTGGATCGTAATGGGCGTACTGCTCCTGATACTTACGGTCATCGAAATTATGGCGATCGTCTGGGCATTCCAGGGCAAGTCAAGGGAACTGCCCCTCATCAAGGACATCAGATGGCTTAACTGATCAACATGGCAGACATAACGGCAATAGAGACAATTCATAGATTATTCATATCGCTCACGGCCCTGGGATTCAACATCCTGCTGTGCGTGATGCTCGTGGCATTTGACCGCGATGAAATGGACCATAACAGGAGGTTCATTCAGCTCTGCGGAGTAGTGCTGAGCGGCAACGTGATCACCTGCATCTGTACGGTCCTGCGCCGTACGGATGCGGTAGGCGCACCTCCCTGCGTAGCATCTTTGGCTTATCTGATCATGTGCCTGGTCAACGTGTTCGTCACGTTCTTTTTTGCCAGGTACATTGAGAGCTTTTTTCATGGCATTAAGGATAAAAAAAGCATCATTCACAAGATCAACGACATATTGGTCGTGCTGATCTGCATTGCGGCCGTGGCTTATTATGCCGTCAAGCTGCCCGGCCTGTATCATCTGACGGAACCTGCTGAATTCGGTGGATGGGTACGGCTCATCTTCGGATACCTGCTGGAACTGTATTTCGTAGTCTATTCCATAGTATATTTTGTTTTACACAGGAAGCAGCTGAACAGGAGGGCTTTCTATACTGCGGTAGTTGCCATGCTTGTCACTGTGGCCGGCATCATGCTGCAGGTGTTCTTTCCGGACGTCCTGGTCAATTATCTGGGCGCCGTCATGGGACTGTACCTGTTCTACGTAGGCGTTGAAACGCCGGATTACCGCAAGCTGAAGTCTACCCTCGTGGAACTTAAGGAGGCACGTGAATCTGCTGACAGGGCCAATAAGTCCAAGTCTTATTTTTTGGCTAACATGAGCCATGAGATCCGTACGCCCATCAATGCCGTGATGGGCATGAACGAAATGATCATCCGGGAAAGCAAGGATGAGACGATCACGTCTTATGCCCACAACATAGAGGGCTCGGCCAAAAACCTTTTGTCCATCATCAACGACATACTTGACTTTTCCAAGATCGAGGCAGGCAAGCTGGAGATCATCGAGGCGGCCTACAGCCTGAGCACGCTGATCCATGAGACCGTCGGCATGGTGGAATTCAGGTCAAAGGCCAAGGGACTTGAACTGGAAATCTATCTGGATAATGACCTTCCGGATTCATTATATGGAGATGAAGTCAGGATCAGGCAGGTGCTGACCAACCTGCTGACCAATGCCATCAAATATACCGAGACCGGCACCGTTACCCTCATAGTGGAGGGCGACAGGCCGTCGGATTCGGACGATATGCTGCAGCTGAGGATGAAGGTCAACGACACCGGCATAGGCATCAGGGAGGAAGACATGAAAAACCTCTTCGCGCAGTTTGAACGCCTGGACCTGATGCACAACAAGACCATAGAGGGCACCGGCCTCGGACTCGCGATCACCAATGACCTCGTGAACAAGATGGGCGGCAGGATAAGCGTTGAGAGCATCTACGGAGAGGGATCATCATTCGTGGTAAGCCTTCCGCAGAAGATCATGGGCTCTGAAACGGTTGGCGCGGCCGATGACAGGTTTAAGAACGAGGTCGCCGGACCCGAATACAGAAGCGAGTTTACCGCACCGGAGGCCAGGGTGCTCGTGGTGGATGACACCCGCGTCAACCTGATGGTCACGCAGGCCCTTTTGAAAAAAACGGAGATCAGGGTTGACGTCGCAATGAGCGGCAGGGAAGCCATCAGCAAGACCCTGGACGTCAGGTATGACGTCATATTGATGGATCAGCGCATGCCTCACCTGGACGGCACGCAGGCCATGAAGCTGATCCGCAGCAGGGAAGAGAACCCCAATGCGCATACGACGATAATATGCCTTACGGCAGATGCGCTTTCTGGAGCCAGGGAAAGATATCTCGCAGAAGGATTTGACGACTATCTGACCAAGCCCATTGAGGGAGATTCACTGGAAAAGACGTGCTTAAAATACCTGCCGAAAGATAAGGTCATCATTAAATAATGAACGGAGAAAGACAGAATGAAGAGAGACCTGAAAACTTCATTGCTTTCCTTCGTCTTGATTTTTTTGATCATTGACATTTTGCTTGTTTTTGAATACGCGATCCAGGTCAGGAGCAATCGGGAGGGAGCCTACAGGTCAGCGGACATAGTCTGCGGACAGATCATAGGCATTATTGAAGGCAACGAACAAAAAGAAAGGGCGCTTGTAGAGTCACTCAAGGAAGACTACATAACGAGGGCGAGGGCTGTTTCTTACATCATTGACAATAATTCGCTTCTTGAATACGACACCGATCAGCTTGTCAGGGTGGCCAGGCTGATTTCCGTGGATGAGATCCATCTTTTTGACGAAAGCGGCACGATCTATGCGGGAACCGTACCCAAATATTATGGGTACAGCTTTGATTCGGGCGAGCAGATGACATATTTCAAGCCCATGCTGACTGACAGGAGCCTGAGCATGTGTCAGGACGTAACGCCCAATACCGCCGAGAGCAAGGCGATGATGTACGCGATCTGCTGGAATGACAGCGGCACGAGGATGATACAGATAGGAATAGAGCCTCTCAGGCTCCTCGAGGAGCTCAGGAGCAGCGAGATCGATGAGGTCGTCGCGGGCATGCCTTCCTATGACGGGATGCGGATGATGGTGGCGGATCATGACTCTCAGGTGATTCTGGGATCGACCATGTCCTCGCTGATAGGATGCAGCCTGCAGGAGGCAGGCATAACGGGCAGATCCGAGAAAGAGGGCGAAATACTCAGATTTACGGTGGAGCGGGGGCAGGACGGCTATTACTGCTCGACGTATCGTTCCGGACAGTACGACGTAATCATCCTCAATGACAAGATGGTCGTGAACCAAAACGTGCCCCTTACGCTTGGGCTGACCTTTATATATCTTCTGCTGGCATCGTTGCTGATCATAGTGATCGTCAGGAGCATGACGACCCGGATACTTGAGGAAAAGGAAAATGCGACGACCGATGCCATGACCGGATATCTCAACCGTCGTGCATACGAGACCGACATAGAGACCGTTCTTTCTGACGCCGATTCCAGGCTGACGTACGCATCCCTCGACCTGAACGGCCTGAAAAAGGTTAATGACACGATGGGGCATGACAGCGGCGATAAGCTGATCAAGGCGGCGGCCAAGTGCATCAGGCAGTGCTTCGGATCCCATGGCAGGCTCTACAGGATCGGAGGCGACGAGTTCGCCGCGATAATATATGCGGATGATCATGAGATAAGGAGCATCCTTCAGGACTTCAGGGAAACCACGGCGATCTGGTCCATAGAGAATGACATGGAGCTGGCGGTTTCCTGCGGAGTTGCCACCAGGGCGGAATTTCCTGACATGACGATAACCGAGCTGGCCAGGGAGGCCGACCAGAGAATGTATGATGACAAGGCCACGTACTATGCCGGTCTGGGAGTAGACCGCAGGCACCACAGATGAAAGGATTACGCATGGGAGACGTGAATTATACCGAAAAGGACATAGATGCGATCGTCAGCATTTTGGATGGATTTGGCTCCAGCGACGTAGGCAGGCTCAAGCTCAAGGTGGATCCGGTGCCTGAGGCCGAATCCTTTACCTTTGCCTATCATCATGGCAGGTGTGACATAGGCAGCCCCTATGCCAGGGGCGACTGCTTCGACGCGCCGGAATCACAATGTGACAGGTGAACGCCGTTATGATAGGAACCAGGCTTACCAGGGGACAGGGCCTTGGAAATCAGCTGTTTTGTTACGTCACGACCAGATGCATAGCTGAGGATCACGGTTTTGATTATTCCATACTCGGGGCCGACACCCTGGCCAACAACATGCACAGCGACTGCGGACTCTATTTCATGGACCTGGACATGGGCGTCCCCGCGACGGAATCGGATTTTGCCTCAGAGTACCATGAACGCGAGGACAGGCTCTATGCCGGTAATTCCAGGCATGACGTGGAGCATGGCGTCTACGTGACCGGCCGGGACGAACAACTGGCTAACCCGGAGGACGGCACGCTCCTGTACGGCAACATGCAGGATCAGAGCTATTTCGTCTCTCATAAGGAAGAGATAAGGCAGTGGCTGAAGGTAAAGCCCGAGTATGACTGCATGGATTACTGTGCCGATGACCTGTGCATCCTCCACGTCAGGTGCACGGACTACATGAACTGTCCGGAACTGCTGCTGGGCCGCAGGTACTGGAAGCTTGGCATGCGTCACATGCGCACTATCAATCCCGGCATGAGGTTCATGATCATAACCAATGACGTCAAGGCGGCATCCAGGCTTTTGCCGGGAGTTCCCGCCTGCAATTTTGACCTTGCCAGGGATTATTCCATAATCAAAAATGCCAGGTACCTTCTGCTGGCCAATTCTTCATTTACGTTCTTTCCCGCTTTTACCTCAGAAACGGTCAGGTACGTGCTGGCACCCAAGTACTGGGCCAGGCACAACGTGTCAAACGGATACTGGGCTTCAGAGCAGAACGTCTATGACGGCTTCCATTACATGGACAGGTCAGGCAGGGTATTTACGCCCGAGGAGTGCCGGGAAGAACTGAAAGTTTACAAATCCCGTTCAAAAATGTATAGTAGATTAGGCGTGGAGCCAAAAGGCCTGGCTCGCGCCTTAATGCTGCTTCGTGCGAAATGCGTCTACGGAGTCTTTTTTGCCGGCAGGGCGGTGAGAGCCCTTAAGCGCAGGCTGCACGTCGGAGCGGATGGAAAAACAGAGTAGTTTGTGAAAGTGAGGAGAGAGTTATGTCAACCATTTACATCATGATCGCCATAGCCCTTTACCTGGGCGTGCTGATAATACTCGGAGCCAGATACGCCAAGGGCAACAACACGGTGGAGGATTATTATCTTGGCGGTCGTAAGCTCGGTCCGTACGTAGCGGCCATGAGCGCGGAAGCATCAGACATGTCTTCGTGGCTGCTGATGGGATTGCCCGGCGTGGCCTATCTCAGCGGCATGTGCGACGCATTCTGGACCGCGCTGGGACTCGGCATCGGCACCTACCTAAACTGGCTGCTTGAGGCAAAGCGCCTCAGGTACTATACGGAAATAGTGGATGCTGACACCGTTCCCGATTTCTTTGAAAAGAGATTCAAGGACAAGTCACACCTGCTGATGGGCATTTCAGCCATCGTCATCGTCGTCTTTTTCGTGCCTTATACCGCATCGGGATTTGCGGCTTGCGGCAAGCTTTTTGCATCGCTTTTCGGGATCAATTACGTGGTGGCGATGCTGATAAGCGCCGTCATCATCATAGCCTATACCGCAATGGGCGGCTTCATGGCTGCCTCCACGACGGACTTCGTTCAGTCGATAGTCATGACCGTGGCGCTGATCGCGGTCGTATGCTTTGGCGTGTCGCAGTGCGGCGGCGTGAGCGCGGTCAGTGCCTTTGCCGGATCGCTCGACGGATACGTCAGCATTTTTGCTACCAATGATTATGCCGGCGGCACGGCTCAGCCATATGGATTTTTGACCATAATATCCACCATGGCGTGGGGACTCGGATACTTCGGCATGCCTCACATCCTGCTCAGGTTCATGGCCATCGAGGATCCGGATAAGATCAGACTGTCCAGGCGGATTGCGACCGTATGGGTATTCATCGCCATGGGAGTGGCGATCTTCATAGGAATCATGGCACGCGCCATGGCTCATTACGGAGTGTTTGGCGAACTGGAGGATTCCGAAAGGGCCGTCATCGTGATCTCACAGAAGCTGGCAGAGTACGGAGCACTTCCGGCGCTGCTTGCGGGCGTGATACTTGCGGGCATACTGGCATGTACGATGTCCACCTGTGATTCACAGCTGCTCGCCGCATCATCATCGATATCTGAGAACATCCTGCATGAAGTGCTGGGCATCAGGATGGATGAAAAGAAGAACATACTCATGGCCAGGATCACCCTGGTGGTCATAGCGGTCTTTGCCGTGTTCGTGGCCAGGAATCCTGACAGCAACGTGTTCAACATAGTGTCATTCGCATGGGCAGGATTCGGCGGAGCCTTCGGGCCGGTCATGATCATGGCCATCTTCTGGAGAAGGACCAACAGGTTCGGAGCCATCGCCGGCATGATCAGCGGAGGCATCATGGTGTTTGCATGGCATTACCTGATCAAGCCCCTGGGCGGAGTATGGGGAATATATGAAATCTTCTAACAACGAATGATCATGAAGCGCAATATATTCAATTTCATTGAGCAGGGCAGCCTCAGGCTTGCCGTCTGCACCTTAGTGATGGGACTGTCAGTAGGCGTCGGTTATGCACAGTCGGAAGACGATGCCGACGGCGACGAGACTGTCGAGACCGCCATCAAGCAGCCTTCGCGCAGCGCGATGAAGCAGGTCAACTATCCCACGGTGACCATCAAGGGCATCGGCACGGCGACCATCAAGATTCTGGCCGCCGGGCACGACTACGAGCGTGCCACCTTCGAAGTGACGCTCACTGTCACGGACGACAAGATCGAGGCCGTCACCGGCCTTGCGCCGACGCTGTTCCGCTGCCCCTACGGGGAGTACAACGACACCGTCATCGAGACCGTGAACGGGATGGACATGAAGCCCATCCAGTGGAACGTGGATTCCCTGGACTGGAAGGACCTCTCCGCCTCCGAGATCACGCGGCGCGTCACGGAGAATGTGCGCGACGGGAGTATTGTGCTCTTCCA
>CALGGH010000039.1 GCA_937916415.1 uncultured Lachnospiraceae bacterium | reverse complement strand
CTCTTTCCCTACACGACGCTCTTCCGATCTTACTTACGGACATCTGGACATAATCAAAAGGGCATCGGCAGTTTTTGACCGTCTTTACGTCGGAGTGCTGAATAATTCTGCCAAGTCTTCATTGTTTTCTACCGAAGACCGTGTTAATATGATAAAAGACGTGACTTCGGATCTGGCTAACGTTTGCGTGGAGGCCTTTGACGGACTTACGCTTGAGTATGCCCTTGAAAAGAACGTATCGGTACTGATCAGGGGCCTGCGGGCCGTATCGGACTTTGAATACGAACTGCAGATAGCGCAGACCAACCGTAAATTCTCTGATGACAGGGTTGATACGATGTTTTTCATCACCAGTCTCGAGTATGCCTACCTGAGCAGCTCGGTCGTCAGGGAGATGGCTAGCTACGGCAGGGACATATCCAGATGCGTGCCTGATTCCGTTGCTGCCAGGGTATACGAAAAATACGGCATAGACTAAGGAGCAGTTTGTAATGAGCAGTAATATCGAAAAAACCATCGAGGAAATTGAAGACTATATCGACGGCTGCAAGTACCAGCCGCTGAGCAAGATCAACATCATAGTCAACAAGGAAGAGATAGATGAGCTGATAGCCGAGCTCAGAAACAGGACTCCTGAGGAGATCAAGAAGTGCAAGAAGGTCATCGAGCAGCGCGAGGAGATACTTGCCAAGGCGCGCGAAAGAGCCGCCAAGATGATCAAGGACACTACCGATACTACCAATCAGCTGATCAATGAGCATGAGATAATGCAGCAGGCTTATGCCCAGGCTCATGAGGTGGTTACGCTCGCGTCCGAGCAGGCCCAGCAGATACTGGACAATGCCGCGGCCGAAGCCAAGGACGTCAGGGACAGGGCCATGCAGTATCTTGACGAGATGCTGGAGCATCTTGACACGATTATGACCAACAGCATGAATACGACCAGCGCCTATTACGACGAGTACATGAAGGCCATGATGAGCTACCACAATATGGTTTCGTCTAATAGAGCCGAGCTTCATCCCGATGCGGACATCATGCAGGACGTGTCGGAACTGAACGTTACCATTCCGGGCAACGGAAATGCTAACACAGGCGTGGATACCAGCGACATAGACGATCTTCTGTGATCGTTTTTTTCCATTGGATGCGTACCGGCTGCCCATACTTTGGTGGCCGGTTTTATTTTTGCTTACCGCAGAGCCACTGATATGATACGTAAGAAATTTACTGACGGAGAACAACTGAATCAAACATGGTCATCAATGACGATGCTGCTCATCGTGATCGCATTCTTAATGGCCTGCCGTCCGTCGTACGCCCGGGCTGCCGAGGCGAGTGAGCCTGACGGTGGGGACGTCGTGAAGATATGCATCGATCCCGGACACGGGGGAGAGAACGAGGGCGGACTGTGGGAAGACTACGTGGAAAAGGACATGACCATGATAGTCGCCGAGGCCATGCGTGATGAACTGATGAAGTATTCGGGCATAGAGGTATACATGACGCGTACCGGGGACGTGGACATGTCCCTCGAGGAACGCGTGGAATACGCTTCGGAGGTGGGCGCGGATTTTTTCTTCTGCCTGCACTTCAACCTATCCGCCGACCATGACATGTACGGATCGGAATGCTGGATATCCGCCTTTGGCGAAAACTACGCGAGGGGCATGGATTTCTCTAAGATCGAAATGAAGCTGCTGACGGATCTGGGACTGTATGACCGCGGCATCAAGACGAGACTTAATTCCAGGGGCACCAACTATTACGGAGTGCTGCGCGTTGGAGACGTCGAGGGCGTGCCCGGGGTCATCATAGAGCATTGTCACCTGGATCACAGGGAAGACGAGCCGTATTACGATCATTATGACTGGCTGGTTAAGTACGGCAGGCTGGATGCGACCGCCGTCGCGACGTATTATGGACTTAAGTCCGACGAGCTGGGAGTGGATTATTCCAATTATGCATACGAACCGACCCCGGTGCCTGATTCGGTCGTTAAGCCGGACGAGAGCGAGCCGGTCAGCATATCGGCCGAGTTTGGGGAAGTCACGGAGTCAGATGATGGATACGTGATAAACGCCAGGCTAAATGCCTCGGATCCTGATTCGCGGATGCTCTATTATTCGTACTCGACCGACGGAGGAATACACTGGTCCGACAGGTTCAGGTGGGAGAATCATGATGGACGGCCCGTCCTAAACGAACCCGGTGAATCTGCGATCGACCTGCAGCTGCCCCTATCTACGGGCCGCGACATGTACGTGATATTTCGCGGATATAACCTCTATAACCTGTCCGCTGATTCCGAACCGTATTACGTGAGCAAATACGAGCCCCCGGAGGAGGATGAGCCGGCCGTCGACGAGTACGCGGATTACGTGGAGATCGAAAGGCCGGAGGACGAGGAGAGATCCGGGAAACCGCTTTTTGACAAAGGCACTGACTACAGGTTTTTGTCAGCCATAGCCATCATGAGCCTGACCATACTGGTGCTCCTGATCGTGATGGCCAACCTGATATTCCGCATCGTCCGTAACAACGGCAGACACGGGCGTTAGAGTTTTTTGTTTACAAAAATCGAAAAAATAGTACACTAAACTAGAAGGAGGAGGAAATTATGGAAATATTTGAGGAACTGCAGGAGAGGGGCCTTTTGGCTCAGCTTACCGACGAGGCCGAGATCAGGGAACTCGTCAATGACGGTAAGGCAACCTTTTACATAGGGTTCGATCCCACGGCGGATTCGCTTCACGTGGGTCATTTCATGGCTCTTTGCCTGATGAAGAGGCTGCAGATGGCAGGCAACAGGCCGATAGCGCTGGTCGGCGGAGGCACGGGCATGATCGGAGATCCCTCCGGCAGGAGCGACCTGCGTACCATGATGACCACGGAAACCATAGATTACAACTGCGAGTGTTTCAGGAAGCAGATGAGCAGGTTCATTGAGTTCGGTGAAGGCAAGGCAATGATGATCAACAACGCCGACTGGCTCAGGGACCTCAACTACATAGATTTCATCCGTGACATAGGCGTGTGCTTCTCAGTGAACAACATGCTCCGCGCGGAGTGCTACAAGCAGCGCATGGAAAAGGGCTTAAGCTTCCTGGAATTCAACTACATGATCATGCAGTCCTACGACTTCCTGATGCTGTATCAGAAATACGGCTGCAACATGCAGTTCGGCGGGGACGATCAGTGGTCCAACATGCTGGGCGGCACCGAGCTCATCCGCAAGAAGCTCGGCAAGGACGCATATGCGATGACCATCACGCTGCTCCTCAATTCCGAGGGCAAGAAGATGGGCAAGACTCAGAAGGGCGCGGTATGGCTTGATCCCAACAAGACCACTCCGTACGAGTTCCATCAGTACTGGAGAAACGTCGGCGACGCGGACGTGATCAAGTGCATCAAGATGCTGACGTTCCTTCCGCTGGAGCAGATAAGGGATATGGAGAAATGGCAGGGAGAGGACCTCAATCAGGCCAAAAAGATCCTTGCCCACGAGCTTACCGAACTCGTACACGGCAAGGAAGAGGCTGACAAGGCGGAGGAAGCCGCGCAGGCGCTTTTTGGAGGCGGGGCCAGCCTGGAGAACATTCCCCGGGCCACGATCACTGACGACAGGTTCACCGATGACAGGATCGACATCCTCGGAGTGCTGGTTGCCGCAGGCATGGTTACCTCCAGGAGCGAGGCCAGGCGTGCGGTGGAGCAGGGCGGTGTTTCGGTCAATGACGAAAAGGTGTCCGACATATCCGCGTCTTATACCAGGGATCAGATCGGATCAGGCGATTTTATAGTTAAAAAGGGTAAAAAGAGTTTCAAGAGAGTAATGGTGGAATGATGGATGCCATAAAGGAGATAATGACGATGCCGCTTAAAAGGAACAACAACAACAACGACGCACCCAGGGAAAAGACTGAAAGAACGCTGCTTTCGTACACCCCCGAGCTCAGGGTTTTGGACTGCACGCTCAGGGACGGAGGCCTGACCAATGATTTCAAGTTCACGGACGAATTCGCCAGGGAGCTCTATCAGGCGAACATCAGGGCCGGCGTGGATTACATGGAGTTCGGATACCGCGCTTCCAAGGAGATGTTCGACGTGAACAAGTTCGGTAAATGGAAGTTTGCCACCGATGATGACATCCGTGAGATCATTCAGGCCGACAAGTCACCCGATACCATGGACATATCCATCATGGCGGACGTCGGCAGGTGTGAGTATCAGACCGACATCGCTGACAGGGAGCATTCGCCGGTTGACCTTGTCAGGGTGGCCACGTACATCAACACCATTCCCGCAGCCGTAGCCATGGTTGAGGACGCGCATGCCAAGGGGTATGAGACGTCCTGCAACATCATGGCCGTATCCAAGTCTTCCAAGGAGGACGTGTGTGCCGCGCTGGAGCAGATAGCGAGATCCAGCGTCGACATAATCTACGTGGTTGACAGCTACGGATCGCTATATCCCGAGCAGGCACAGGCTCTGTGCAGCATGTACGTGGAGATCGCCGACGCGTATGGCAAGACCGTGGGCATACATACCCATAACAATCAGCAGCTGGCCTTCGCCAACACGATAGAGGGCATCAGGGCGGGAGTGTGCTACCTGGATGCCACTGTCTCGAGCCTCGGCAGGGGAGCGGGCAACTGCCCGAGCGAGCTGCTCGTGGGATTCCTCAAGAATCCCAAGTATCGCATAGATCCAATTCTCAGGTTCATCGAGAAGCAGATCATCCCCCTGAGGGAATCCGGAGTAAAGTGGGGCTATGACGTGCCTTACATCCTGACCGGCATGCTTAATCAGCATCCCCGTGCCGCCATTGAGTGCATGGAGAACGGCAGGACCGATTACAGTCAGATATACATAGAACTTTCGGAAAACATTTAATTTGCTGTTTGGATAATAATAAGGGAATGCCTGAAACCGGGCATTTCATTAGGAGCTGTTCAGAATAAAAAGCTATTCAGAATAAAAAGCTATTCAGAATAAAAAGCTATTCCGTAACAGATCCTTATACTGATTTGGATGGTAACTGAATATGAACAAAACTCTCGGCGCACCAAGTAATTTCAGAACGGAGGCTGGCGACTGCCAGGTCACGGCTTATTTTGACGAGGTCGAAGGAGCCGATGGCTACCTGCTGAACTATTACCTGCCCGGTGCGCCCGGTCATCCTGTCAAGAGCCGTCGTGCCGACCATTCAGGAAAGACCGTATTGGGATTTGCCAACGGTCAGGAATACCTGGTCAGCGTGGCGGCTTTTGTCATGTCTGAAAACGGCGCTGAACTCCTCGGCGAAAGCAGCGAAAAGCTGGCGTTTACGCCAATCAGCATGGAGCTCAAGGCTCAGGGCAAGCTATGCCTCGAAGTGGGCGAAACCGCCCGTATTGAGTGGGAATATCAAAACACCAGGCCGGAAGTCATCTTCGAGTCGACCAATCCCGAGGTCGTCCGGGTGGATCAGACCGGTGCCGTCATAGCTCTGGCCGAAGGCGATGCCATGATCGTGACCGCCATGGACGAGGAGAGGTTCGCCGTGACGAGCGTGAGCGTTGGGCGCGGCGTGATCAAAAGCGATGGCAGGCATGGATGCATAGCCTTTACGGGAGACCTGATGTGCGCCTACAGGCATCAGAGGGATGCCTATCCCAGAAATTACGACTTTACTGATTCCATGTCCGGGATCAGGGAGAGGCTTTCGTTTGCCGACGTGAGGGTCGGCGTGCTCGAAACCATAGTCTGTGACGCCCTCCCGTATGAGTTCGAGGAAAGCAGGCTGCCGGGCGGCGCTCCTAACTGCAATTCGCCTTCGTCATACCTGAAGGCGCTGAGGAGCGCCGGATTCGACGTCCTCGTCACGGCCAACAATCATAACTGCGACGGAGGGGCGGAGGGTCTCAAGGCCACCGTTGCGAACGTTAAGAGAGAGGGAATGGCCAACTCCGGCACGTATTATGACAATCCCGTATATCTGGACGCCGGAGGCATCAGGGTCGCGCTTATTTCCCTCTGCATGATTAACAACGGCAGGGAAGATGAAACGGACGATTCGCCCATGCACAGAAACATAGGCAGGTACAGCCGTGAACTGGCGACTGACCTCTATAACGCCGCTAAGTCCGATGAAACGGATTACGTAGTGTTCTGCATGCACTGGGGCAACATGAATTCGCATGCCATCACCGGGTCTCAGGTGGAGGAAGCCGGATTTCTGGCGGACATGGGAGCCGACCTGATCGTCGGTTCGCACCCGCACCTCCTGCAGGAGATCAGGATGCTTGAAACGAGTGACGGCCGAAAAGTGCCCTGCGCCTTTTCACTGGGCAATTTCATCACCACCATGGATGAACTGAAGGGCAACCGCGATTCCGTGGCCCTGGTTCTGCGCCTGACCAAAAAGGATGGGGTGACCAAAGGCATGTGTTCGTACGTGCCTTTCTACAGCGAGCTGCGTCCCGCAACCATGAAGGTCGTAAACGTGGACAGGCCGGTCAGCGAGCATCAGACGCAGGCACTGGAACGCATAAGGAAATGCATCGGTCCTGCCATAGGGGAGGATAAGCCCCGCGTATGCTGCATTGGATCAGAAATTCTGTCCCGCGTGTTTGAGAACGCCCCGGAATATGATGCTGACCTGACGCGCATCAGGTCGACTGCCCGCGAACTGCTTGATGATGACAAGCTGGACGATGCCTGCATGAGCGAGTCGAACGCGTGGTGCATGATCGACTTCCTGGCCCTGGCAGAAGACTATGAGTTTGAGGCCGCCAGTGACTTAAGGCCGCTGGCCGACAAGATCAGGACCGCTTTTGGGAAGCAGCGCGTGATCCTGCTGAGGCTTGAGATAAATGACCGCAGGGTCGTGCATGACCAGCTCAGAAACGGCAGAAATGAATCCAAGCTGAACGAAACGCTCCGGTTCGTTGAACAGGCCTTCATAGAGCTTGTTCATCCCTGCGTGATAGACGTGTCGGGGTACTATTTCGGCGATTCTACTCATTCGGGCCAAAGAACTTCGTTTGAACCTTGCTTTTATGAGGACGTGCGCGCAAGGCTTAAGGCCATATTCGGCGGCAGCCCTCAGACGTATCACTATGAGAGGAATGACGAACTGTGGCTGCGCAGGGTCATCAGGTATTATGACAATTGCGAAGCCAGGTCTTACTGGAACTGGCTGATTGACGGTGAAGATGCGGCGGGGATGCTGATCATGAATACCTCGAGGCAGTTTGTCCTCGAGCATCAGCGTGACGTCCTGCGCCTCCTGGAGCTGCGCGTCAAAAAGCTGGAACGGGTGGAGACTATTTATGAGCTCTCTGACGGGGTGATCATGGCCGCCCGGATCATACTGGACGTTGATGCGGGAAAAATACTGGACGAAAAGCAGCAGAACCTCATGCTAAAGTATGATTTCAGCATTTGCAGGACCTATGCCGAGCAGCTGACCAACCGCCTGGATTATCCCGTATCCAAAAGGGAGATCCCGGAAGCGTCCAAATACGTGGATGACAGGGACGAATACGTATCATCGCATGCCAGGCGCAAGGCCAACGTGGACATATGGGGCAGCTGCGTCACGCGAACCGCAGTGACCCGCAACGAGGACGTAGTCGTGGGCAATTACGTATTCAAACAGCCGCAGATCCTCGCATTCAGCGAGCCCATGAACATGGAATGTCCCACCGGTCTCGAATGGTATGAGAACAACGCATGGCGGATGAGGACCATCATGGGATCCGTAAGGCATGACGGCGTGCGTAGGCTCAGCGAGCGCTCCGCGGAATGGCTTTTGGTGGATTTTTATGACCTGATTACCGAAGTTTGCAAGATTGATGACGACTATCTCGAACTCGATGACTTCATCAGGAGAACGGCCTTTTTCAAGGAGATCGGCCGCGGAAAGAAGACCTCCTACCTCTTTGACGAGATATTCGACAGGGAGGGAGAGGAGAATTTCTACAGGTTTACGGACTTCGTTAATGAGAAGTACGGCAAGAAGGTAATCCTGATCAGGCTGGACTTGAAGGACACCTACGTAGACCTGGACGGAGAGGTTCAGAACCTCAAGTTTGACCCCGCATTTGCCGATAAAAAGAAGTACATAAAGAAGTTTGAGGACCTGTTCATAGACAAGACCATGTGCAAGGTCATTGACATAGCGCGCGACTACGTCGCATCCGATGCTTTTCCGCTGGGCGGAGCGCACGTCGTTCACTACGAGGACGCATTCTATGAAGAATGCTGCCGCAGGATCAGCAGGCTGGTGGGACTCTCCAAATCAATGGAGAGGAACATTTAACGGAGACTTGCGGACTCTGAAGCAGAGCCTTGAATTCACATCACTATTTAAGGATTCCCAGGAAACATGATGTAGTGCAGGGTATGACAAATGCCGTTCGAAGCGGCGGTTTTGTCATAATCTTGGGATTGACGCCCACTGCGGAGACAGAAAGACAAATGAAATTGCGGTTTATGCCGTATTCATAGGAGCACTCATGTAAAAAAGGATAAAAAAATGTGTGTTTATTCTGAAATTTGTGGTATGATATAAGTTGACATAAAATAAAAATGCCGTATTGACCCCAAAATTTGAGGCGATTCGGCCGAATTATATTTATGGGAAAGTGTGTCTTGGGGCATAAATCGTCATTAAGCCTTTTTAGGCATAGTAAAGCGATCCGCATGGAAAGCTTTCGGAGACAGCACATGGAAAAGAAAATTTATGCAATAATTCTGGGAATAATATTGGTAACGTCGAGCATGAGCGGGACGGCGCAGGCTGCCGCTCCCATTGGCGCATCACGTGCCGGCTCGGATTCGGCTGCAGAAGCTTCAAATGCGGCTGAATATGATACGTACGTAAACAGGGGATATGCTTCTTCGTCACCTGAGACGGCCTCGGGAGCCTTGAACCGTTTCGGAGATGCAGAATCCGATACGGATTCATCCACGACCCCTGCCACGGATCCAAACACGAATCCTGCTACGGACACGTCTTCTGACACAGAATCCGGCCAGCTGGTGCTGTCGGTTGCATACAATTCAGCCAAATACGTTTCATCAGGCAATTCCGTTGACCTGAATGGAGCCATGACTTATTTTGGCATTTCCGGCACGTCCGCCACTTATGAGACTACGGCAACTAACGTGACTGTAGCTTCCGGCGTCGTTACTGCCACAGCCGCCATTGCTGATTCGGATGCCGCCACGGTCAAGGCTAAGGTCAAGAATAACGAAACTGAAACAGAGTATGAACTAAAGGTGACGTGCGCCTTGACTACGGACAAAATATTGACGTCCGGAGAGGGCGGGACTGCCGTCATTACCTTTAAGGATGGAAAATCATCCTTTGAATATACCGCATCAGAAATTGTGCCGGAGATAACCGTCAAATATAAAGGACCTTCGGATACAAGTGAGACTACGCTGGCTGAAACGGATTATTCCGTATCATGCGTAAACAACGTTAAACCTGGGACTGCCACAATTTACGTTACCGGCCTTCCTTCCGCAACTTTAGGAGTGAAGGGATACGCAGGGACCATAAAGACGACGTTCACGATAACGAAGGCTGAATTTAAGCCCAAGGCACTCGACCTGACGTATTCCACTGCCGCTCAAGAGCTTGTTTCCATTGACCCGGAACTTGATGGCAAAGTTCAGTTTAGCCTTAATGATGAGACCGGCTATACGGATTCCGTCCCGACCGCGACGGATGCCGGCGATTACAAGGTGTATTATAAAGCCAAAACGGGGGTCAGCAGTAACAATTATGCTTTTTCGACGCCTGAGGTTGGGAAAAACTACGTTACGGTTAAGATCAAGCCCCTTAAGGCAACACTGAACATATATGGCTCCGTTGAAGAGAAACAGTATACCGGATCGGAGCTTACGACGTCCAAGACGTATTCAAGCCTTCAGATCGTTTCGGACCTGGATAAGTCCGGATATAAAACCACTGATTTCGAGTATTTGGGCAATCTGGACGGAAAGCCTGTCGCCAAGGGTACTGCGGTCGGCATCTATTACATGGGACTTAAGGATACAGATTTTAATAATCTGAATTCCAATTATGAAGTAACCTTTAAGGTCATTCAGGACGGTTCCCTGACCATCAAACAGATGAATCTGGTTGCAACGTCCAGCAACGTTACTACTACGTATGACGGCCTGTCACACAAGATTACCGTTGCCGTGAAGGACTCATCGGGAAATACGGTTTCCGGAGCGGTTACCGAATATGGATTGAGCGCGGGCTCATACAGCTCCACTCATCCCACATGCAAGGACGTGGGTACCTATACGGTTTATTACAAGGTGTCGGCCACCGGATATGATCCCGTATATGGCTCACAGACCATTACGATCAATCAGAAATCCGTATCGCTTACCTGGCCTTCGTCATATTCGAGTTCCGTCACGCCTACGGTGTCCGGAACCGTAAGCGGAGACAGCGTGTCGGCAGTTGCTTACGTTACCTCGAGCGGGTCTACGAGCGTCACCTTCTCTGGTGAACTGACCGGAACCAACGCCAAGAATTACAACATATCCAGCGGCAAGACCAAGTCATACACGGTCAAAACCACGGCGACGACTACGACGACCTCTACCGGATCAAATTCCAGCACGACGTCCAAGACAACGACCACCGGCACGACCAATTCGACGACCACGAAGACGACCAACACAACTAACACGACGTCTGGGTCGACCGCTAACTCGACGACTTCCAAGTCGACGACCGGCAGTACCGGTACTTCAAGCAGTACCGGCAGTACGGGTTCCTCGGGCAGCAGCTCATCAAGCAGCCTGAGCAGCCTGAGTTCATCATCGGATCCTGATGACGCGGGAGTGTCTTCATCCTCTTTGGGCACGGGCCTCATGACCATGGACGAACTCAATGAGGCGGCAGATACTTTGGCTAACGGCGGCAACCTTGACACAGGCAATGACTTAAGCAGTCTCATCGCTCAGAATTCAGAGGATGAGTCAGATCTATATGATGACGAAGATTATGACTCATACTATGATGATTATGATGAGGATGATTATTACTATGATGATGATTTTTATTATGATTACGATGGCATCATGACTTATGGCAGGATGGTGCATCTGGCAGATCCCGACAGATATCCCGTGATACTGGCGATAGTCATCGGCATATTGGGACTCTGCGTCATAGCCGGGATAGTTTTCCTCATAATGGCGCTTAAGAAAAACAAATCTCGCAAAAAAGCTCAGACAGCATGACATACATAATCAGGGAGACGTTATGAAAAAGTTATTTGCTTTAATAGCCGTGATCGTACTGACGGTTTCGGCTCCGCGTGCGACGGCCCATGCCGCCGAGGCAGCCGGCAGCAGCGGAACTCTTGGTTTTGCCTGCGAAGGAAACGTCGTAAGCTTCGATGGTGATTCTGTTGCCCTTTCGTCCGTAATGACTGCACTTGACGTATCTGAAGCGGTCACTGCGGTGGAGTCAGGAGATTCTGCCGGAACCCTTTTTGAAGTCATTAATACGGGAAACGACTGGATGATCAACAGCAGGGCGGTCAGCTTCAGGCATTCCGCGGACAATGACGTTTCCGCGGGGGCGTATTCGAGCGCGTACGTCAAGGTTACGACCGGACAGAACGCCTATGTCATCTACGTCAGTCACTCGGTTGCCGGCGTGACGTCAGTGTCGGATTGTCAGGTAACGGTAGCGGAGAGCGCGGCTTACACCGGATCTGCCATTACTCCCCCGGTCACCGTATCGTACAATGGAACTGAACTGGTGGGCGGCACTGATTATTCCGTTACTTATGAGAATAACGTAAACGTCGGAACTGCCACGGTGACCATTGCCGGACAGGGCAATTACGCCGGAACCAAGTCCGTCACGTTTACGATCGTTCAGGGAACAGTGACCCCGGCTGCCGTTCCGAATCTGGTTTATAACGGACAGCCTCAGGTTCTTGTCACCACGCCCGAATCCCTGGCGGGTGAAATTGAATACAGCCTGGATGGTGCCAATTTTGGCCCAAACAATAACAGGGCCACGGATGCAGGCAGTTATAAGGTGTATTACAGGATCATCGGAGAGGGCAGCGTCATTTCCAAGAACGGCGTGGATTACGTGGAAGCCGGGATTGCCAGGCTATCCGTTGCGGTCATGGTGAAGGGAAGTACCTCGACCGTCCCTTATGACGGCAACGTGAAGTCCGTAAGCGGTTACAGCCTTACGTCAAACAACAGCCTGTATCCCATGAGCACGGCGGTGGTGTTTAACGGCAGTGACGTGGCCACGGGAACGGAACCCGGTACGTATGACATGGGCCTTACCGGCAAGTTTTCAAATAACAATGAAAATTTCAACGTGTCCTTTAACGTGACGGACGGCTGGATCAGGATTGCCAACAAGTCACTTGCGGGCGTAATCATGCAAAACATGTCATTCCCTTATACGGGTGACTATAATCCGTCATACAGGCCGATAATGCCTGATGGATCGTCCTTGCCATCCGGAGTTAACGTGACCTATGGCCTGACGGCGAACGACATTACCAAGCTCAGCAGCCGGCAGTTCAAGACGGTCGGATCCTATAAGCTGTATTTCAAGGTTTCGGGCGAGGGTTATGATGAAAAGATCGGTTCTACGACGATCACGATCACGCCCATTGACGCACAGCTGCAGTGGCCTGCCGAATACGTGAGCGATGCCTCCTGCAAGCCTGCGGTTACCAACCTTGCGGAGGGAGACATCTGCAACGTGGTCGTAAGGCTTGCCAAGAGCGGAAACACCATAACCGCCAGGGTCGTGTCACTTAGCAACCCTAACTACAAGCTGTCCGGGAATTCTACGATGACGTATTCGGTAGAGAATCCTGCATCCGTAGCTCCTTCGGTGGCCACGACCGTTGAATCGCTCGGCAGTTCGATATCGTCGGGCAGCAGGACGACGGGCAGGACCTCCGGCAGCGTTTCGTCATCATCCTCCCAAAAGGCTTCTTCCTCCCTTACGAACAGTAGTCTCAGTTCCAGACTGGACTCGAAGGACGATGCCTTCACCTCTGACGTTGAACCCGAGGAGATAGCGATCCTGGATGAGGATGACGACATGGCTCTTTCTGATTACCTGAGCGATAATGCTGATAGTGCGCTGACGCTCGGACTCGGGGATCTTCTGTCAGATGATGGCGGAAGAAATGGAGATCCTGACGCGGATCCGTTCTTCTTTACGGAAGACGAGGAACTGATCAAGGAATCACGTACGGTAGAGGATGATACTTATGCTTCGGATAATTCCATGACCTATGGAAGAATGGCTCATCTGGCCAGTCCCGAGGGCTATCCGCTGATATTCGGGATACTCATCACCATGGGGCTCATGATATTTACCGAGGCCGTCGTGTTTATGACTGCGGCAATGATCAATTCAAGAAACGAAGATTATTGATTCTGATGGAAAAATGTGATCAAGGGGACGGTTCTTTTGATCAACTTTTTCAAGTTGATCAAAAGAACCGTCCCCTTGATCGAAAAAGTTGATCAAAAGAACCGTCCCCTTGATCATATTTTGGGATGACGTTCAATTTCTGTCGTAGAATTCTTCCAGATACGAGATCCTGGAACCCATGTTGGCAAGCAGCGCGTCCAGGATCGTGATGGCACACATGCTTTCGACGACCACGACGGCGCGGGGTACGATTACGGGATCGTGACGGCCGGCTACTTTTACGTCGGCATCGCGGCCATCCCTTGTTACGGTGTGCTGCGACTTGTATATGCTGGGAGTGGGCTTGAAGTAATTGCGCATGATCAGCTCATCGCCGTCTGACATTCCGCCAAGCAGTCCTCCGGAATGATTCGTCTCCTTGACGACGCGACCGTCAGACATGCGGAATCCGTCATTGTTCTCAGAACCCGTGGCGGCGGCTGCCCTGATTCCGTCACCGAATTCGACCGCCTTGCAGGCACCTATGCTCATGGTGGCCTTCGCCAGGTCGGCACTCAGCTTGTCAAACACGGGACTGCCTATCCCTGCGGGCATGCCGGTTATGACGGTTTCAATGATGCCGCCCACCGAATCGGTCTTGTCTCGCATCTCGTTTACGTATTCCATGGCCCTCTCATCAGCCTCCGCGTCAGGCATGCACGTGGCGGAAGATGAGATGAGCGACCTGTCGAATCTGCCTTTGTCAATCGTCACCGGGCCTATGCTGAGCGCATAGGAGCATACGTCCATGCCCAGCCGGCCGAGTATCTTGGCTGCAATCGCGCCGGCGGCGACCCTGGAAAGGGTTTCACGGCCCGATGACCTGCCTCCGCCCCTGTAATCCCTGAATCCGAATTTGGCATCAAACGTGTAGTCTGCGTGCCCCGGACGGTAGATCTGCGATATTGCGTCATAATCCGAGGAATGCTGCGACGTGTTGCGTACCATTATGGATATGGGAGAGCCGGTGGTCAGCCCTTCGAAGACGCCGGAGAGTATCTCGACCTGATCCGCTTCCTTTCGGGAGGTAGATGCGCCGCTACGGCCTGGAGCACGTCTGTCCATGTATGGCTGGATGTCGCTTTCGTTCAAAGGAAGTCCTGCGGGGACCCCGTCTATCACGGCGCCAAGGGCCTTGCCATGGGATTCGCCCCACGTCGTCACCCTGAATATGTTTCCTATGGAAGAACCTGCCATGTCCGTACCTCGCTTTCTTTTTTCATTTAGTGTACAGTATATATCATCAGTCAGAATGCGCGCAACCTTATGGTCGGCAAATTACGCCAACAAAATCGTCTTAAATGATCATGATATTTAGCAATATGTTTCTTGACTGTAAACCTGCCTGCACATATACTATATAATGTGTGTTTGTGTGTATGGCATGCACAATTGGTTGTGGGAAAATCTATGAATCCTACTTTTAAGGACAATATATTGCGCTTTTACAGGCGCGGCATAAAAAAAAGGCCTAAACTCAGGTTGCCCCTGATGGCGCTTTGCGTCGTCCTTTTGGCAATCGACAGGTTCTTTCGCGTGATCAGGTCCGGCTATCGCAAGTACGTGGTCGTCCTGATGACGCTTCTTTTTGCCTTCGTCAGCTGTTCCTTCAGTTCCGTCATATGGGACGGAGGAGAGTATGACTTTACCGAGACCACGCTGGCGTATTACGAAACGGAAGAGTCATATGCCTCGCTGGCCGTGGAATCCGAAGTTGACGAGGAATCACTGGAGCTTGACGATGAAGAGGATGAGAACGGTGACCTTGAGAACATTGAGGACGTCTCGACCATAGATACCGTCACCGGATCCGACATCCTGGATTCGATGACCAAGCCCGTTGATAATCCGTCGGACGAAGCCCTGACGAATGATGGTGACTTAGAGGTCACCTTTGCTCGCGATGACTGGGAACTTGTCCTGGTCAACAAGAATCACCCGATCTCCGAGGATTATGAATTCACGCTTGGCACCATCAAGGGTGCTCTCAGGTGTGATGAGAGGATCATCCCCGATCTGTATGCCATGATGGAGGGAGCGCTTGGAGACGGCGTTAACCTCTTGATATGCTCGCCTTATCGCGACGGCGCGAGACAGCAGATGCTCTTTGACAGAAAGGTGGCCAGGTACGTCGCTCAGGGAATGAGCTACATGGACGCTTACAAGCGGTCTGCTCAGACCGTTACCATACCGGGCACCAGTGAGCACGAGATAGGGCTTGCGCTGGACATCATCAGCGACAATTATTCCAGCCTGAATGCCGGATTCGGAGACACCAAGGCGGGCAAGTGGCTTGCCGAGCATTCCTATGAATACGGCTTCATCATCAGGTATCCGGAGGGTAAGGAAGACGTCACCGGCATAGAGTATGAGCCATGGCATTTCCGCTACGTGGGCAGGAATGCGGCCAGGGTGATTCGGGAGGAGTCGCTTACGCTGGAAGAATTCTGGGAGAAATATCTTTAATGTATAAGATCGTAAAGACAGACGGACGTGCCAAACGAGCGGAGTTTACAACGGTACACGGGACCGTGCAGACTCCGCTTTTTATGAACGTAGGCACGGTCGCGGCCATAAAGGGAGCCGTGTCCACGGCGGACTTAAAGGCAATGAAACTTATCCTTATGAAGTTGCAAAAACTTTAAAAAAAGAGTCAAAAGGCAAAATTAAACTCAATT
>CALGGH010000038.1 GCA_937916415.1 uncultured Lachnospiraceae bacterium | reverse complement strand
CGAAGAATCCCACAACCGGAGATCCTTCGCTAACGCTCAGGATGACATAAAAACTTAACTAAATGACATTGCTAAAAGCATAAATGCCTTTGTAGTTAACCATAAAACAAAATTGCTGATTTTCAGCAGATACAGTCTTAAATATAATACACCATCCGGCCATCAAAAAGATAGTACATTTTTCACAAATACGAGGCTGGTTTCAAACCGATATAAAAACACTATGAAGTTATTTACAGTGCCTAAGCATTTACTTTTCCTTCATCATGGCCTCATACTTCATTTCCGCGATGACCCAGTCCTCGTAGTTGTCTATGTCCTGCACCTCGGTTTCGGGCAGGATGAAAGGCGCCCGTCGCTCCCCTGTCACGCCGTCCGCCTCCAGGTACCTGGCTGCATTGTATACGTAAAACTGCCCCGCGTCATGATAGAACTTCTCAAGGTCCTGGGAACGGGCCGACTTGTACTCAGGCCACTTCCAGCAGAGCTCACCGTCCTTTATAATGAAGGAACGCTGCGGCGGAAAAGAGAACGGAACTACGGAAATCATTTCATAATAGTCGTTACTGATCGCGGTTTCAAGGGCATTCTTCAGTTTCTCAGCCGTCACGAAGGGCGCGGTCGGATAGATGCAGCACATGTAATCAAAATTAAATCCCAATTTAGCATATTCGGTCATGACCTCCATCAGCACGTCCCTGGTAGTGGCAAAATCGTTCGAAGTGGCCTCAGACCGCATAAAAGGGACTTCAGCCCCGTATTTACGGGCAACGTCGGCAATCTTGACCGAGTCGGTCGATACCATGACCGTATCAAACATTCCCGATTTCAGGGCAGCTTCTATGCTGTATGCGATGATCGGCTTGCCGCAAAACTCCTTTATGTTCTTCTCAGGGATCCTTTTTGACCCTCCGCGCGCTGTTATGATGGCTATGTTTGACATTGGCGTTCTCCTTTATCACCCGCA
Source organism: uncultured Lachnospiraceae bacterium (assembly GCA_937916415.1). Lineage (GTDB taxonomy): Bacteria > Bacillota > Clostridia > Lachnospirales > Lachnospiraceae > XBB2008. The sequence goes on along the minus strand of CALGGH010000038.1, from coordinate 6,198 downwards.
TCTGCATGCATCAGTTTGATCCACGTCAAGCTGGTGTAGCGTTGGCACGTAGTCCTGCCTCCGATTCCGGGCAGCAGACCATCATGCCCCGTCATCCGTCATCAATTTTGCCCCAACAAGCGTGGCCAGGTCAAGCCTTTGGGCCAAAAACCGGGGACTTTATTGAAAATTTATTATCTGTGAGGCAAAAGGGTGTTAGAATTGTTCTTTGAAGGGCTGGCCGCAAGATGCGTCCGATAAATTTTTGTATGTGAAACCGAGGTAAGCGAGAATGGCCACCATATGGGAAGAAACAAAAAAACAGGGCTCCAAAATGAAGGGACGCCCGCTTAAGGAAAAACTCGAATACTTTTGGGAATACTATCACGCGCAGGTCCTGATAGCGGCCGCAGCCATAGCGATCATCATATCAGTGATCAGGGCCGTGGTCACCTCCAAGGACTATGCGCTGAGCGTGGTGATCATCAATTCCATCGCGCCTTCGATGGGCGTGACGGAGGAATGGACCTCTGACCTCAGCGGGATGATCGAATTTGATCCCAAAAAATATGAAGTATACATAGACGACACCCTTGCCCTGGGCACCGACAGGATCACGGCCAATGAGGAATATGCCAGCCAGCAGAAGATGGCGGCGCTGATCAGTTCGGCTTCGATAGACCTGCTGATCGCGGATTCCGGGCAGTTCGAGAGATATGCGCAGAACAACTCGTTCATCGACCTCAGAACCGTATATTCGGATGAGGAACTGGATGCCCTCGACGGCAAATTATATTACACCGACAGGGATACCTTTGACGATTATGAATCCGACGAGAACATAAACGTCGACGTCAACGCCCTGCAGGCATCATACGTGGTCGATCACCGCGATCCGTCATCCATGAAGGATCCGGTCCCGGTCGGGATCTACGCCGGCCCCGATACCAGGATCGGCAGCTCGGGCATCTATTCACACTATGCCGCAACTGACGTCTACCAGGGACATCCGATAGAGCCGGTAATGGGAATGCCCGTCAACACTCCCAGGATTCCTGCGGCATTGACGGGCATTGAATACTTTTTGAATAGATAATTATTTAATCTTAATTTATTTTTATCATCCTGGCATTCCGGTCACAGCAGTTCCTTAAGTATCCTGTTGACGCTTCCGGGATCGCACTTGCCCTGCATGGCCTTCATCGTCTGGCCAACCAGGAATCCTATCGCCTTTTCCTTGCCGTTATGATAATCCTCGACGGACTGCGGGTTTTCATCGATAACGTGCGCTATTGTCTCGCGGAGCGCACCTTCGTCGTTCTGCGTGGCAAGTCCATGCTCCTCCACGTACTTCACGGGGTCGCAGTCAGTGTCAAACATGTCCTCAAAGACTTCCTTTGCCACGGTCGAGTTGACCGTTCTCTTTTCCGCCAGGTCTATGAGCGCAGCCAGATGGGCGGGGCTGAAGCGGATGTCTTCGGGATCCAGGTTCTTTTCCTTCAGCAGACGCATGGTCTCGACCATGAGCCAGTTGGAAACCTTCTTGGCCGGTGCGCCGCATGAAACCGTCTCTTCAAATACGTCAGCCAGATGCTTGTTTTCGGTGATCAGCAGGATGTCCTTCTCGGGAATGCCGTATTCTCCCTTGTACCTGGCGATCTTGGCATCGCGGAACTCAGGCTGGCGGCTGCGGATCTCGTCCAGCATCTCCTCCGAAACGCTGATCGGAACCAGGTCGGGATCGGGGAAATACCTGTAATCCTGAGCATCCTCCTTGCTTCGCATCGCATAAGAGCACTCCTTGTCATCATCCCAGCGCCGGGTCTCCTGAATCACTTTTTCACCGGATTCAATGAGGTCTATCTGTCTCTCGGTCTCTCCTGCGATGGCGCGGGCAATGGACCTGAAGGAGTTAAGGTTCTTCATCTCGGTACGGGTGCCGAATTCCTCGCTGCCAACGGGACGCACGCTAAGGTTAACGTCAGCTCGCATGCTGCCTTCCTGCAGCTTGCAGTCGCTGGCCCCCAGATATGATATCGTCATGCGCAGCTTCTCCAGGTATGCGATGACTTCCTCGGCAGAACGCATGTCGGGCTCGGACACTATCTCGATGAGCGGAACTCCGGACCTGTTGTAATCAACCAGCGAATTCTCGCCCCAGTCGTCATGTATCAGCTTGCCGGCATCCTCCTCCATGTGAATCTCGTGGATGCGGACTGCCTTTTTGATGCCGCTTTCGGTCTCGATGTCCACGTGACCGTTACGGCAGATGGGCAGGTAGAGCTGTGAAATCTGGTAGTTCTGCGGATTATCGGGATAAAAATAATTTTTGCGGTCAAACTTGCAATATCTAGTGACGTCGCAGCTGGTCGCAAGGCCTACGGCACATGCATACTCCAGTACCTTTTTGTTCAGGACGGGCAGGGAGCCCGGCATGCCGGTGCAGACCGGACAGGTATGCGTGTTGGGTTCACCGCCGAACTCGGTCGAGCATCCGCAGAATATCTTGGTCTTGGTGGCAAGCTCGACGTGAACCTCCAGGCCTATGACAGTTTCATAATCAGTACTCATTTATTTTCTCTCCACTATGACGCACTACCTGCTCTGTTCGTAGGTATATGCGGTCCTCAGCAGCTTGTCCTCGCAGAAACAGTCCGCCAGCAGCTGCACTCCTATCGGCAGCCCTGCCCGTGACGAACCGCAGGGCACGCTGATGCCCGGAAGTCCGGCCAGGTTGACGGAGATCGTGTAGATGTCGCCCAGATACATCTGTATCGGATCTGAAAGCGACTCTCCCAGCCTGGGGGCAGTCGTGGGCGCCACCGGTCCCAGGATTATGTCATATTTGGAAAAGGCCTCGTCAAAAGCCTTCTTTATCAGTGCCTTTACCTTGAGCGCCTTTAAATAATAGGCGTCATAATATCCAGAGCTCAGCACGAAGCTGCCCAGCATGATGCGTCTCTTGACTTCGGCACCGAAGCCCTCGCTGCGGCTCTTTTTGTACATGTTGTGCAGTCCGGCATACTCCTCGGTACGGTAGCCGTACTTGATGCCGTCAAACCTCTCCAGGTTGGAGCTGGCCTCGGCGGCAGCTATTGTATAGTAAGCGGGGATCGCATAGTTGACGAGACTCAGGTCAAACTCCTCGACCTGCGCTCCCGCATCCTTCAGGACGTCTGCCGCGGCCTTCACGGATGCGGCGACCTCGTCGTCGAGTCCGTCGCCAAAATAATCGCGCGGAATGCCGACTTTTATGTCTTTTACGTCCTTTTTCAGACATGCGGAAAAGTCTTGACCATCTCGGTCAATCGAGGTTGAATCCTTGGAATCATGCCCTGCGATGGCCGTAAGCACTGCCGCCGCATCAGACACGTCGCGCGTAAGGGGGCCTATCTGGTCGAGTGACGAACCATAGGCGATCAGTCCATACCTGGACACCGTACCGTAGGTGGGCTTTAAGCCTACCACGCCGCAATATGAAGCAGGCTGTCTGATGGATCCGCCCGTGTCAGAACCTAGTGCATAACCGCATTCGCCTGCTGCCACTGCGGCAGCGGAACCTCCCGATGATCCTCCGGGCACGTGCTCGGGATTGGCGGGATTGCGCGTCGGTCCGAAATACGAGGTCTCGGTGGTTGATCCCATGGCGAATTCGTCCATGTTGGTCTTGCCCAGGATCACGGCGCCAGACTCGCGAAGCTTGCCGACAGCGGTCGACTCATAGGTCGGCACGAAATTATACAGGATCCTGGATGAGCAGGTAGTCAGCAGGTTTTCGGTACACATGTTATCCTTGATGGCCACCGGAACGCCGGCCAGCGGAGACTTCAGCCTGCCGGCCCTGATCCCGTCGTCAGCTTCCTTAGCCGCCTGCATGGCGCCTTCCTCGTCCACGGTCACGTAGCAGTTATACTTATCATCAGAATCCTTGATGGACTGCAGGTATTCGGTCGTGGCCTCGACGGAGGTCATCTCGCCGGCGGATATTTTACGCCCCAGTTCAAGGGCCGTCATTGTTAAAATGTCACTCATTTTCAAAATCCTTTAATCAAACGTTTTGGGCACGACGAACATGCCGTCCTGTTCCTCGGGAGCATTGGACAGCATCTTGTCACGCATGTCGATGCCGGTCACCTCGTCCTCGCGGAACACGTTCTGCACGGGAAATGCGTGACTCATCGGCTCCACGCCGTCCGTGTCCAGCTCGCCGAGCATGTCTATGTAGTCGAGCATGCGTCCCATGTCGGACTTGGCGGCTTCCTTTTCCTCATCGCTAAGCTCCAGCTTAGCCAGGATGCCTACGTATTCGATTGTCTCATCACTTATGACGTTATTCATAACTTTTCTCCGAGAGCATCATCCATCGCGCGGGTTCAGCTGCCAAACCGCTCATGCGATGCCGCTTGTCAATCCCTTACCTTAACGTGAACCTCACGCAGCTGCAGCTCCGTCACCTCGTTCGGGGCATTGCACATCAGGTCCTGTCCGGATCCGCTCATCGGGAAGGCGATGATCTCGCGGATGTTCTCCTCGTTCCTGAGGAGCATGATCATGCGGTCCACTCCGGGAGCCATGCCCGCATGAGGCGGCGCACCGAACTGGAATGCCTGATAGAGCGCTCCGAACTTGGTCTGAAGCACTTCCTCGTCATAGCCGGCGATCCTGAATGCCTCGACCATGATCTCCATGTCATGATTCCTGACGGCACCGCTCGACAGCTCCACGCCGTTACATACTATGTCATACTGATATGCCAGTATCGTCAGCGGATCCTCTTCCTTCAGGGCCTTCAGTCCTCCCTGAGGCATGGAAAAAGGATTGTGCGTAAATCCGATCTGCTTGGTCTCCTCATCAAGCTCATACATCGGGAAGTCATTAACGTAGCAGAACCTGTAAGCGTTCTTTTCGAGAAGGTCCAGGCGGATGCCCAGCTCCTGCCTGATCTGTCCGGCAAAAAGGCTGGCCTTCTGCTCCTTGTCTGCAATGAAAAAGATCGTGTCGCCTGCCTCAAGTCCCGCAATCTCCCTGATCTCCGCCTTAAGCTCGTCGGGAATGAACTTGTCGATGGGGCCCTTGTAGCTCAGGTCATCGGCCACTTCCAGGTATCCGAGCCCGCCCATGCCTATCTCCTGAGCGAACTTGAGCAGCTTCTCATGGAAGCCCTTGGACATGTCGGCATGAACCTTGATCGCACGCACGGTCTTGCCAACGAAAGGCTTAAACGTGCACTTCTGGAAAAAGTCGGTCACGTCTATGATGCGCAGGGGATTGCGCAGGTCCGGCTTGTCGGTGCCGAACTCGAGCATCGCCTGCTTGTAGCTGTATATCGGATAGGGAGCCTCGGTGATCACGCTGCCCTCGGGAGCGAACTTCTTGAAGGTGGCGGTCAGCACCTGCTCTCCGACCGCAAATACGTCCTCCTGAGTCGCATAGCTCATCTCGAAGTCCAGCTGATAGAACTCTCCGGGGGAACGGTCGGCCCTGGCATCCTCATCGCGGAAGCAGGGAGCTATCTGGAAATATTTGTCAAAGCCTGACACCATGAGCAGTTGCTTGTACTGCTGCGGTGCCTGGGGAAGCGCATAAAACTTGCCCTTGAAACGTCGCGAAGGCACGATGTAGTCACGCGCGCCTTCCGGACTGGACGCGCACAGGATGGGCGTCTGGATCTCGACGAATCCCATCTGCGTCATCTGCTCGCGCAGGAATGCGATGACCTCTGACCTAAACAGGATGTTGTCCTTGACCTTGGGATTGCGCAGGTCGAGATACCTGTATTTGAGACGCACGTCCTCCCTGGTCTCCTTGGAGGTCTGTATCTCAAAGGGCAGCTGCTTGTAAACCTTGCCGAGCACGTCGATCGTCTTGGCCTCCATCTCAATGGTTCCGGTAGGGATCTTGGGATTGTAGGTCTCCTCGTCCCTCTTTTCTATGGGGCCTTCCACGGAAATGCTCATTTCACGGGTTATGCCGTCCAGCAGCGAAGTGTCGCGCAGAACCACCTGCAGCACGCCGTACATGTCCCGCACGTCCAGGAATGAAACGCCGCCATGGTCACGGATGTTCTCGACCCAGCCCGCGACCCTCCTGGTCTCGCCTATGTTGGCTTCCGTGAGTTCTCCTATTGTGACGTTGCGATACTTATTGTTTGGTGTCATTGTTTTCTCCTTCCTTTGGACTGTCATAGTGCAACACGAGCATATAGTTATCGAAATCAAG
>CALGGH010000037.1 GCA_937916415.1 uncultured Lachnospiraceae bacterium | reverse complement strand
GGGGTATTTGTTGGAAGAGGATATGAAGTTGAATCCAATAATGTTAGCGCCCACATAGCCTGACTCAGATTTAATCTACTGGATTGTCGCCGGATTGATTGATATACTGTCAATCAGTCTATGAAGAAAGGAAGATTCCGAGGGGGAGTCTCTTTGGTGGCGACAATCCCTCGGAATCCATGGTATAAAACCATGGTAAGTGTATCAGAATACACCGAGGAATACAACGAGGAAGAACAGGTTTTTATATAAAGAGTGATGAAGTTTGTATCTGTCCAGAGTGCAAGAGCGTTCTTAAATACAGGGATAAGGTGCTACGAGGTCAGAAGCAGATCGGCGGCGAAAGAAAGCTATATATGATAAACCGCCTGCAGTGTACGAATGAAGGCTGCCGTAAGTTACATAGGCAGCTGACTGACGGAATGATCGAGTTTAAGCAGTATGCAGCCGAGGTCATAGAGGATGTAATCGATGGAGTGATCTCCGAGGAGGATGGTCTAAAGAATCCCTGTGATGGCACGATGAAGCACTGGCGCTGGTGGTTTCTGTATAACAAAGAACAGATGGAAGGACATTTACAGTCGGCGAAATACCGCCTCCACGGCTTTGATAACGGATCAGGGAAGCACATGGGATCATTACTCGATGAGATCCGTGAAAACATAAGCCCCGGCTGGCTCGGAAAGGTCTGCCGGATAGTAAATAACATCGGGGGCGCCTTGAGGGCATCTCCGGAATACGGCTGATGCACCGACTTTTGTTCGATGTCAAAAGATCATAGGTTTATTGTACTCCTATAAGGAGGTACAAAGCCTATGGAAAGCAAAGAAGTAACAAACTGGCGTGATGAACAGGCTCTAAAACGCCTGGAGATGATCATGCCGCTGCTTGATCCGGACATGGATGAAGCAAAACGCACACAGATGCGAGAGGACATCGCCAAAAGGAACGGTCTTACGACAAGAAGTCTGTACCGGTATGAAAAGTCCTATCGGGAAGGATCATTTGACGGACTTCGCCCATTAAACAGGCAGATGCGCAGGTCGCAGAGACTTCCGGACAATTACGACGAGATAGTAGGTCAGGCGATACAGCTGAAGAGGGAAGTTCCGAGGCGAAGCGTCAGACAGATCATCAAGATCCTTGAGACGGAGGGATGGGCATCGCCCGGAGTACTGAAAGCCTCCACGCTGCAGAGATACCTGTATAATGCGGGGCTTGGAAAGAAGCAGATGCGGAAGTATACGGAGGCACGTGAGACAAGCTCAAGACGCTTCTGCAGGCCGCACCGGATGGAACTGATACAGGGAGACATCAAGTATGGACCGCAGATCAGGGATAAGGACGGGAAGCTGGTAAAGACCTACCTTTCCAGTCTGATCGATGACCACTCCAGATACATCCTGCAATCGGAGTTTTACGATAACCAGAGAGCAGAGATCGTTGAGGATACCTTTCATAAAGCGATCCTTAAGCATGGCAGTTTCGACTGCGGGTACCTTGATAACGGAAAACAGTATATCACCGACAGGCTCCTTAAGAGCTGCGCAAGGCTCGGGATAAGGCTTCTGCATGCGAAACCGAGGAACTGCGAAGCTAAGGGCAAGGTTGAAAAGTTCCATCAGGTGGTAGACGGATTCATAGCAGAGATCCGCGTAGCACATGTCCACAGCGTAGAGGAACTGAACGAACTCTGGAAATACTATCTTGAAGAAGAATACCAGAAGGAGTCTCATAAGGGTATAAAAGAGTACTACGAGGCGATGGATGTGGAAGTCCCTGCGGGCGGCATATCCCCGGAGCAGGAATGGAACAGGGATACAAGAAAGCTTACCTTTATCGACGCGGGAGTAGTAGCGGAAGCATTCATGCGTCATGAGACACGCCGGATCGATAAGGCAGGGTGTTTCTCCTTTGAAGGCAGGATGTATGAAGCCAGTACTGCTCTTGCCGGAGCAGAGGTCACGATTGTATTCGATCCGCTCCATACGGAAGAGATAGAAGTGCATTACCAAGGTATCGCACCCATAAAGGCAAAGCGCGTGCGGATTGGTTCGTTTGCGGACAAGAAACCGACTGTACCTATCGGTATGACAGAGCAGATCCCGGAAACGTCAAGACTGCTTAACGCCCTTGAGAAGAAGTATAAAGAAGACCATGGGCTTTTAGCAGATGCCATCTCCTTTGCGGGATACGGGAAGGAGGCGGATGACGATGTATGAAGCTTTTTTTGGGATGAAGCATACGCCTTTCGGGAAGGATATCCCGGCAGAAAGATTGTATGAATCAAAACAGGTACAGGATGCCAAAGGAAGGCTTCTGTATGCAGCAGACAGAAAGCAGTTTGCTGTAGTTACCGGAGATCCGGGATGTGGTAAGTCTACATTGATACGACTGCTTGATGCAAGCATTCCGAAGGAGAAATATACACTTCTGTACGTATCGGATTCACAGCTCACACCCAGATGGCTCTACAGCGGTCTTCTTGAGCAACTGGGGATAAAGGCACATTTCTACAGGGGAGATGCAAAGAGACAGTTACAAAAAGCCTTAAAGGCACTTAAGGAGGAGCAGAAAAAGAATACGATATGTGTGCTGGATGAGGCACATTTGCTCGAAAAGGAGACTCTCGAGGAATTCAGATTTCTCCTGAACAGCGAGTTTGATTCGGCAAGTCCATTGTCTCTTGTGCTCGTGGGACAGACGGAACTCTGGGAGAAACTGAGGATGCAGCGCTATACTGCGATCACCCAGAGGATAGATATCAACATCGTTCTCAAGCCTATGGATCGCAGCGAGACCGGACTGTACATAAGATCACATCTTGCGTATGCCGAAGCTGACGAGGAAATATTCACCCCGGGAGCAGAGACAGAGATCTTCAAAGTATCAGCTGGGGTGCCGAGGATGATCAACAGGATATGTGAGAAGAGTCTCATGTATTCCGCACAGCAGAAAAAGAAACTGATCGATGAACATGTGGTCAGATACGTTGCTGAGCATGAAATGGTGGGAGGTGGAATCGCATGAAGAAGCCTTCCAAGAGCATACAGGACAGGTTCTACAAAAACCTGTATGAGAACTACGAGGAACTGAGCGGATTTCTGACAAGCGCGATAGACAGTCAGTATCGTGACATGGAAGAAATGCGGTATATGAGCGAGTTTATCCGTTATAAGGATCTTGATGAAGAGTATACATACTTCAGAGAGAATGCACACGAAGTGAACAGGAAGGATATGCCTTTCCCGATTCTAACCTTATAAAGAACACCCTGCCGATCGTCAAAGATTGGCAGGGATCAATGACAATAAGATGAGCAGAATTGTGACAGCCAGAGAGATTGAAATGATGACAGCTCATGGAGTTAACAACAATATTTACATAAGCAGGAAAAATGGAAGGACAAAAAAGCTGAATCATTGAGCTTCTTGTGGGAAAGGCATAATAATAGTTGAACAAAAACAGAACCAGTCAGGACTGTCCTGATTGGTTCTATTTTTGTCACCCGGTTGTCATCCGAGTGGGCATCGGAATGACAGGATTCGAACCTGCGGCCTCTGCCTCCCGAAGGCAGCGCTCTACCAAACTGAGCCACATTCCGCTATTTTATGGGCTTCACAGGGGTTTATGGAAGTCCTTGTGTTTAACAATTATATCATCTAAAATGCAAATATCAACCTGATGCCATCTACGTCCCGAACGCAGCGACTCTACTAAGTCAACAAGTTGACTTTACTGAGCCACACCCCGATGATAGACCCTAAATATATTACATAAATTAATAAAATCTGTCAACCTCTCACGCTCGGATCAATAGGTTTTGTCTATGTCTCCTTCGATTCCGTACGTTGCCTTAAATTCGACGAGGTCGGCATGATCACGGATCAGCATGATCTCGTCGAAATGACCGGTCTGCATATCCACGAAGCCTGCCACCTGTTCACCGTTACAGATGCTCGCCCTGATCAGGGGCTTTTGGTTTTCATGATCATAGATCCTTGTTTCCTTCTTTTTATTGAATAGTCCCATCTGTATTCCTCCCGGGCTTTTCCATGCTTTGGGCCAGGTCACTGACGGCCCGACGATCGGCAAATCCTTGGGTAAATGCCGTGGCACTGCCTGCTGCCACGCCCATGTGAAGGGCTGCCGCATAATCCTCGCTCCCGCAGAAGTACTCGGAAATGAATCCGGCAATCAACGAATCACCCGCTCCTATGGTATTTATGGCCTTACCCGACGGAGCCGGCTGTCTGTAGGACTTGCCATCCTCCGTCAGCAGCACGGCGCCTTCCTTGTCGAGTGAGATCAGCACGTTGCGCGCTCCCGCAGTCTGCAGCTTGGCGGCATAGCTGACCACCTCATCATCGGATTTGATCCGTACTCCAAACAGTTCTTCAAGCTCCGCACGGTTGGGCTTGATCAAAAACGGCCTGCTGGCCAGCGTATGCCTGATCAATGGCCCCGAAGCATCCACGATGACCTGTATCCCTCTGTCTCCGAGATACTGCATTATGTCCGCATAAGCGGTATCCTTCATTCCCGCTGGTACTGCTCCGGACAGTACCAGCACGTCATCCTCATGCAGCTTATCCAGCCGAAGATAAAACTCGCTCAGTGCCTTCCTGTCTACCACCGGGCCCCGTCCGTTGATCTCGGTCTCCATGCCGCCTGGCCCCGGTCTATCCACGTCACGCGGTTCTTGCTCCGCCATGCCGCCTGATTCTGAACCGTCATCGCTGAACGCAGTCGGACTGTCCGGGTCGCGCGATCCTTCTTCTGCCCCCGATCCGGTTTCGCTCACCTTGACGTTGATCCTGGAGACGGCTCCGTCGACGTTGACGAAGTCGCTGCATATTCCGATCTCGTCCAGTTTACGAACCACCTCGGCTCCGGTGAATCCGCCGATGAAACCCAGGGCAATGCTCTCCGTGCCGAGGTTTCGCAGCATCATCGACACGTTGATGCCCTTTCCGCCGGGCATCAGCGTCTCCGATTCCGCGCGGTTCAGCGCTCCCCGGCGCAGTTCTCCGAGACTCACGTAATAGTCTATGGACGGATTGAACGTAACCGTATAGATCATCTTTCTTCCTTTCCGTGCATACGCTTTCCATACCCGTGCGATGATGCTTCCTAATGAAATCGGCTCATTGTATGTTCACGTTGTATCATAGGATTTTCTCCATCACGGTCTTCTGCACCTTAAAACCCATTTCTTCATAGAATGCCCTGGCGGCGTCGTTGCCTTCCCAGACGTTCAGAGTCACGTTATAGCATCCGATCTCCCTGGCGTATGCGCACACGTGACCGTACAGGCTGCTGCCTATGTGTTCTCCGCGGGCGTCCTCGTCCACACAGAGATCGTCTATGTACAGCGACTTAAACTCCGGCATGTTATTGGACTTCACGGGTTCCTTGATCATGCAGAATGCGTATCCCATCAGCGTATCAGAATCATCCACCGCCGCGAAGACGGGCGTATGGTCATCCGCAATGATCGACTCTATCTCCTGATTGGTGTACTTCCTGGTCCCGGAGATGAACAGATCCGGCCTCAGCTTGGCATGTATCTCCAAAACCTGTGACAACAGTTCATTAATCCTGCCTACGTCTTTTTTCTCTGCCCTTCTTATCTTCACTTTCTCACCTCACGTGCTTCCTTTATGACAAAGCCTCACTCTCTGACTGCTTTTGTCATAATCCCCCTCGATTCATTTTTTCTTTATGAATATGACTCTATGACAAAGCCTCACTCATCAATGTCTCTGCGCCCCATTGGAATACACCTCGCAGAATCTCGCGGAAAATGACGGCTCCACTCCCTCGCATGCCAGATGCGACACGTCTCCGACCTTCCAGGCTCGGAATGACGCATACCCCTGCTCCCTTTCCTCGGAATACACGTCCGTGACCGATGTGGGTGCCATGCACAGGCCGTGCCAAAGCGAAAATGGCGACGCATTCATCAGATGGCTGAGCATCACGCAAGTCACGCCGAAGTGGCAAAAGAAGGCGATCGTATCGGTGCACTCCCTTTCCACGCGGTATCCCATGCCGTCCCGTACGTAGCCGTATTCGGCCAGCAGCTCGTCGAGGCTGTTGCAAACCCAGTCGTATTTTTCAATGACGTCCGTGTCGGTCATGAGCTCGGCATCCCTCCAGCCCCATGTCTCATAGTACTCAGGATGCCTGTTTAAGTATGCGGGCACCATGTCCCAGCAGATCCTCTTGCGAAAGGAACCGTCGGGCAGTACGCTGTTTGGATATGCCTCCAGGTACTTGGGAAACTTTGGCACGTCCACCACGGCATTAAACTCCATGAGCCATTCGCGGGTACGCTCCTCCACCGTCTTCATTCGGTTTAATCCCAGCTCGTCTAACGAATACAGCGCGGTTTCCCTGGCCCTGCCAAGCGGCGACAGGTACACCTGGTCAATTTTCCACTCATTTATATGCTTTGCCAGTGCCCTCGCCTCGATGCGCCCGGCATCAGTCAGCGAGTCATGCTCATAGTCGGGATCTCCGTGCCTGATAAAAAGAAGTCTCATGTTGACATTCTCCCGTTTCTGTTTTAATTTATATATTTGGTAACGGTTCGTTGCCACCGAAACACCTGACCAAGCTGCTTCACCAGCTGATCAAGCCGCTTCACCAACTGACCAGGTGTTTCACTAACTATTGCTAGGGGTGCGTAAGCTGAGAGAGGATTCGTCCTGACCCTCATCACCTGACCCGGATAATGCCGGCGTAGGGAAGCAGTAAATAAGTGATTTCCTGATTATTTATTGCCATGTCACCCCTCCTGTGCGGGATTCGTCCCATGTCAAAGGAGGATTTTTTATGTCTGAATCAACGTCTAAGTCAACACCGGATTCAAAGCCTGAATCATCGCCTAAGTCAACACCGGATTCAAAGCTTGAATCATCGCCTAAGTCAACACCGGATTCAAAGCTTGAATCATCACCTAAGTCAACACCGGATTCAAACACCGGATCAGCCGCGGTTCAATCCAAATTCAACGCCAGGGTGATCGTCTTTTCCGCCATCGCCATCGCGCTGGCGACCGTGATCGCCACGTGGCTCAAGTTCAAGATCCCATTCTGGATCAACGGCGGCAGCATCACGCTTTTTTCAATGCTCATCATCTGCATGGTGGGCTATTGGTACGGCCCCAAGGTCGGCCTGACCGCGGCGCTGGCCTATGGAGTGCTGCAGTTCATCACCGGGCCTTATTTCGTTCATCCCCTGCAGGTGCTGCTTGACTATCCGCTTGCATTTGGTGCGCTGGGGCTTTCGGGCTTTTTTTACAAAAACAAAAACGGCCTGACCATTGGCTACGTAGTGGGCGTCCTGGGCAGGCTCATCTGCCACAGCATATCCGGAGCGATCTTTTATACCGAATACGTCGGCAGCCTGTCCGACAATATGGCAGCCCTATGGGGAGGTATCGTCTACAACATGAGCTACATCGTGCCTGAGGCGATACTCACCCTGATACTGATCAACATACCGCCGGTCAAGAGTGCAATCAACCGCGTCCGCGTCATGGCTACGGAGCAGTAAGCTTTTTCCGGATGCAGAACAGTAACGCCGAACCGTAGGTTTACGGCGCTACGACGGTTATGCTGTCCTTGTCGTAATGACCGCACATCTCCAGGTTTAACCAATAACCTTCTTCACCGGGGGCGTTGTCCACGTCTTCCTTAAACAACAGGTAAGGCTTAGCGTCCCCGGTGTATGCCTTGATCACTACGTCCCTTTCGTCCCCCCTTAGTATCTCGAATCTGTCCATGCTCTGCTCATAATACCTGGCTGCCTCACCGTTGGCTATCGAGCGCACCGCAGACATTGAAACGTAAGTATTCTTGTCAGCCGCAAAGACGAAGATTATGCCCACGGCGATGATTCCCGTCAGCATTATCGTGGGCAATGACTTATCCGTCAGTTCAAACAGCTTCCTGAAAAAGGTGCAGCACCGGGATCCTTTTTTTCCGTTGGATGATTCCTTTTCCCTGCCTTCCCTCCAGACGTATCCGGCTCCGTTGGAGAGATTGATGAAAATAAGGAGCACTTCAACGACGTATATCACGTTCTGCACCCTCGAAGGCACATCCTCGCTCATGGCATAGAAGGTGGGAGTAAACATCGCAGCGAATATGCAGATGCATATGAGTCCCATAAAAAGGGGGTGAATGAACCGTCTCTTTTGGCCGGCGGCAAGCTTGCCCAGAGCCACGGCGGCCACAATCATGACTGCCACCATCATCACGTTCATCCAGCTGACGGCATGACATACGCCATAGTAGAATGAATATATCACCGCCTTGACGGGATTCATCTGTACCACGCTCTCCTGACGGTTGGCGTTGCCGGGTGCGGTTATGTTGATGAGATATCCAATGACGGTAACGGCCTCAGGGATCATGAACGCCCAGTCTTCTTTTTTATAACTGCCAAATCCCAGCCTGTTAAACAGTCCGTCTTCTTTTTTGTCTGAAAGATACGCCGCGATCATGACGCAGACATGTATGAACGTGAGCAGGCATGCCTGCAGCCCCGTAATCAGGTTGCCGCCGCCGACTATGATTCCTATCAGGGATGCGACGATGATGCAGATGATCCTGGTCCTGCGGCTGCGGTTGTCGGTTCCCTTCGCCATGAATCCCGCAGGCCTGGATGCCGCAGCCTTGGATACCGCAGCCTTGGATCCCACGGCCTTGGATGCCGCAGCCTTGGCACCCGATTCGGCCGCCGGCATGACGGGATTAGTACCGCCCGCATTGATGCCATGCAGGATCACGGCCGCCTCCAGTATCATTAGTGACTGCATGAATACGTAGTGGAGCGAACCGTTATACCAGAATATGCCCTCCAGCGGCACGGGAATCGTCTGTAGGATCACAAAAATGATCAGTGCGTTAATTATCCCCGTTACGTATTTTGCTTCCGACCACCCGCGGCCTGAGGTCTTTGTCCCAGGTTCGCCCGTGGTCTTCCCGACTCCCATACAGTCCATGATCACGACGTGCACGAGCGCCGTGACTGACGCCATGATCATGCCGGACATGATGAAAGGCGTCAAAAAATACGCCCTTTCATTCCATGCTCCGGGATAAAAGGACATCAGAAATACCGACGAATACGTAGCCTGCTTGGCTCCGTAATAGAATTTGACCTGCTCTATCGCGGCATTAAATACCGCCCCGATGGAGTGCGTCGACTTCCATGCCTGATATGTCAGCTTGCCGAAATAAAAATCATCAAGGCTGGTGACGTCATATCTCCCTAGATACCATATCGGGATGACGGCACAGGCCAGCATTACCACGGCCAGCACATATAATTTTTTGTAAGAGATGCCATCTGTTTTGATTATTTCGTCCTCCATCTAACCACCCGGCTGTGAGCCGCAGTCAATCCTTCTTTTTGTTAAATACCAACAGTTTGCTGAATACGTAATTAGCAACTATTACCAACACTGCACTTATGATCGTCGCCACGTAGAAGTTGATGCCCAGCCAGGTATCCAAAACCATCATCACCACGTAATCCAGTATCAGGGTGGATATCCTGGATGCCACGAACTTGCCGGCTTCGGGAAGCATCGGCGCGGTGCTCTTGAACACGTACTTTCTGTTGGTAAAGAAGGCGAAGGTCACGCCGCTCACCCAGTTTAGCATTGACAGGATGAGCGTCTGAATCGTCGTATGCTCCACGGCTCCATGATACAGAAGCACGTTGGCGACGAACTTCACGGTCCACGAAACCACCGTGGTCATGCCTCCCACCACCAGATAAACCAGTATCTCCTCATACTTTACGTAGAGTTCGTGTATCTTCGGCCAGCGGTTCAGCCAACGCTCGAATTTTTCTTCTATGTTGAGTTTTCTCTCGTTCATTCCTTCCTCTGTTAAAATGACACTCTGACTCCGTCCCCGGGTGTCATGTGTTAAAATGACACTCTGACTCCGTCCCGAGTGTCAAATTACATCTGAATAGTATACCAGCGTGTCACCCGTCGCTATCACTACGTCATCAGTGGGCAGTATTACGTTGCCGTCCCTGATGATGACCAGAGGCACTATGCCAAACCTGTCGTCCAGCTTCTGCAGGTTTAGTCCCACGAGGCCGGAACCCGCCTCCGCGTTCAGCGCGACCGTTCCCCTGGACATGCCTGCGTCACGCTGCAGCTTGGTGTACTGCTCCACGAATCCGGCGGAAATGATGCCGGTGGGTATCGCCACGACGCATACGCCGAGCACGGCTATAATGATCGCCAGCAGCTTGCCGGCAAAAGTCACCGGATACATGTCCCCGTATCCGACGGTCAGTATCGTGGAAACGGCCCACCACAGGCCCGCGAATGCATTGTCAAAAACGTCCGGCTGCGCCTCATGCTCTGCCGAGTACATGCACAGCGAGGCCGCCACCATCAGCACCAGCAGTATGAAGAGCGACGAAAGTATCTGATTCCTTTTTTCGCTGATGACGGAGGTGATTACGTTGAATGAATCATAATTGGCGTTAAGCCTGAACAGATGAAATATCCTGACCACGCGCAGCATCCTGAACACCACGAATCCCGACAGGAAGAAGAACGGCAAAATGGTCAGCAGGTCCACGATCCCGTCAAAGCTGATCAGGAACTTAAATACCGCGCGACCCTTCGTCTCCCCGGGGTACAATAACGGCGCGGTCCAGATCCTGAGCACGTATTCCACGCAAAAAAAGACCATGCACAGAATCTCAATGATGCCAAAAAGCCCGTACCAGGACTCAAAGCGATCATACGTCTCCAGTATCATGGTCAATATGTTCACTATGATGACGGCCACCAGCAGGTAATCAAAGGCGCGGCTCGCCACGTCCGGCCTCCGGCCTATCTGGATGATGTCAAATATTCTTTTTTTGGTCGTTTGCCTCATTCTACGGTGACCACCTTGGCCAGGTTGCGCGGCTTGTCCACGTCGAAGCCCTTGTCGCTGGATACGTAGTATGCCAGGAGCTGCAGCGCCACGGAGGCGGGAAATACCATCAGCTCATCGGGAAGGTTTGGCAGCATGAAGGTGTCAAACTCCCTCGTGCTCTGCTGGATCAGGTCCGCCTTGATGAACAGGGCGATGGCCGCACCCCTGGACTTGACCTCCCTGATGTTGGACAGTTCCTTGCTCATCAGCCTCTCCTGCGTGACCACGGCCACTACGGGGGTATTGTCGGTGATCAGCGCGATGGGACCGTGCTTCAGCTCACCCGACGCATAGGCTTCGGAATGTATGTAGGACACTTCCTTGAGCTTAAGGGAACCCTCCAGCAGTATGGAATAGTCGAGCCCCCTGCCTATCATGAACAGATCCTTGGCTTCCAGCAGTCCCCTGGCTATGACGTGCACCGCCTTGCGGCCGTCAAGCACGCTGCCTATCACTTCGGGAACTCTCTTCAGGTTGCGGATGCATTCCCTGACTTCGTCGTCATCCATCACGCCCCTGATGTGAGCCATCTTGTAAACTATCAGATAAAAGACCGCCAGCTGGGTGGTATATGCCTTGGTGCTGGCCACCGCTATCTCGGGACCTGCGTTCGTGTACATCACGTAATCGCTCTCCCTGGCGATGGACGAACCCTTGACGTTGATTATCGCCAGGCTCCTGGCACCCTTTCTGCGGGCATACTTGAGGGCCTCGAGCGTGTCGATGGTCTCTCCGGACTGGGATACCGCGATCACAAGCGTCTTGTCATCTATTACCGGATCGGAATACATGAACTCGCTGGCCATTTCCACGTCTATGTGCATCTGCAGCCTGGTCTTGACCAGCGACTGGAATACCAGTCCCGCATGCATCGCGGTACCGCAGGCCACCACGCATATCCTTTCACAGTCGGTAAAAAGCGAATCCGGTATGTTGTCAGCCTCGAAATTCGGAATGCCGGCCTTGGTACGTCCGGAAATGGTATCGCGGATCGCCTTGGGCTGCTCCATGATCTCCTTTTCCATGTAAAAGGGATAGCCGTTCTTGTCGGCGCTGTTCTTTTCCCAGTCCATGGTCAGATACTCCGGCTCGACCTCCCGGCCGTCCAGGGTCCACATGGTCACGGAATCCCTGGTCATCCTGACTATGGTATATTCCGGAACCACGAAATATTTATTGGTAAAACGCGTAAGCGCGGTCAGGTCGCTGGCAAGCATCGCCCCCTCTTCGCTGAGCGTGGCCACGATCGGACTCACGTTCCTGATCGAATAGATCACGTCAGGCTCACCGTCAAAAAGGATGACCAGGGCAAAGGTGCCCTTCAGCTTGCGTACGGCCTTGGTTATGGCCTTCTTGGGATCGCCGGTCTCAGCATGGCACCTGTCCAGCACGGCCGCAGCCACCTCGGTATCGGTCTCGGACTTCAGGGACGATGCCAGGTCATATTCCTCCA
This sequence comes from uncultured Lachnospiraceae bacterium, assembly GCA_937916415.1. Lineage (GTDB taxonomy): Bacteria > Bacillota > Clostridia > Lachnospirales > Lachnospiraceae > XBB2008. The sequence continues at coordinate 10,801 of CALGGH010000037.1, read as the reverse complement.
CCAGGTCCTTGTAATTCTCTATGATGCCGTTATGAACCACGGTCACGGAACCTTGAGTGTGAGGATGCGCGTTGGCATCGCAGACTCCGCCGTGAGTTGCCCACCTGGTATGGCCTATGCCGCAGGTTGAATCGATATTCTTGTCCTCGCAGACCTTGCTCAGATCGCGAACCCTGCCTGCGCACTTGTATACCTCGGTACGCTTTTTGTCCGGGTTGTAAACCGCCATGCCCGCGCTGTCGTAGCCCCTGTATTCGAGGGTGGTCAGCGCGTCAATGATGATGGGCTTAACCTTATTCTTGCCCGTGTAACCGATAATTCCGCACATATTTCTCTCCGATTGTGGGATCCTTCGCTTCGCTCAGGATGACAGTTCTGAATCAGGTGATTCTCCACGGTCATGGGATCCTTCGCTCCACTCAGGGTGACAGCCCTGTCAGGTGATTCCCCACGGTCATGGGATCCCGCAACATTTTTATTTCAGTCTATTCTCGAGTTCTGCCCTCTGTTCCTCATACCCTGGCTTGCCGAGCAGCGCGAACATGTTCTTCTTGTAGCTCTCCACGCCGGGCTGGTTAAAGGGATTGACTCCCAGCATGTATCCGCTGACGCCGCAGGCGAACTCGAAGAAGTAGAACAGCTCTCCGAGATAAAACTCGTTTACTTCAGGGATGGAGATGACCGAGTTGGGCACGTTGCCGTCGGTGTGTGCCAGTATCGTGCCCTTCATGGCCGACTTGTTAACGAAGTCCACCGTCTTGCCTGCCAGGTAATTGAGTCCGTCCAGATCCACGGATTCCCTGCCGATGATGATCTCCTCGCGGCTCTTTTCGATGCTTACCACGGTCTCGAAGAGGATCCTTTTGCCGTCCTGAATGTACTGTCCCATGGAGTGCAGGTCAGTGGTCAGGTCAACGCTCGCCGGGAATATCCCCTTGCCGTCCTTGCCCTCTGACTCACCGTAGAGCTGCTTCCACCACTCGCTTACGTAGTGGAACGCGGGCTCGTAGTTGGCCAGTATCTCCACGTCCTTGCCCTTCTCAAGCATTACGTTCCTGAAGGTCGCGTATTGCAGCGCATCATTATCCTTAAAGTCGGATTCCAGGGCCAGCCTCCTGCCCTCCTGTGCTCCCTGCATCAGCTTGTCAACGTCGGCACCGCTGACGGCTATGGGCAGCAGGCCTACCGCCGTCAGTACCGAGAAACGTCCTCCTACGTCATCCGGCACCACGAAGGTCTCGTATCCTTCTTCGGTGGCCAGGCTCTTTAACGCTCCCCTTTCCTTGTCGGTGGTGGCATATATCCTCTTAGCTGCAGCTTCCTTGCCATACTTCCTCTCCAGCATCTCCTTGAATATCCTGAATGCGATGGCAGGTTCGGTGGTCGTGCCGGACTTGGAAATCACGTTGACCGAGAAGTCACGAGCTCCGATCACGTCCATCAGATGCCTGACGTACGTCGAACTGATGCTGTTTCCCACGAAATATATCTCAGGAGTCTTCCTGACCGACTTGTCAACCTGATTGTAAAAGCTGTGGCGCAGGAACTCCACCGCCGCGCGGGCTCCCAGATACGAACCGCCGATTCCTATCACTATCAGGACCTCTGAGTCTGACTTTATCCTGGCGGCAGCCTTCTTGATGCGATCGAACTCTTCCCTGTCATAATTTTCAGGCAGGTCAACCCATCCCAGGAAATCATTGCCTGCGCCGGATTTGGATACCAGCGTCTTCTTAGCCTTCTCGGCTTCCTTCGACATCTTCTTGAATTCATCAGCCGAAATGAAGTCCTTTGCCGCGGAATAATCATAAGTGATCTTGCTCATAAGTTTCTCCTCCTGTGTCTGACCGCCCTTGCGGATCTAAGGATCTGTGCAAAATAAACTACTGCTCTCAATCCATGCTTGCCTGTGGGAAATACCCAAACAAATAAATTTTACCAAAAAACCGCGAAATAATCCATCAATTTATACATGAACCGGGCCACTCGCCGGCATGCGTGCCAAAACATGGGAACAAAACATGCCAAAGGTTTGCATTTTGGCCCTTTTTTCATTAAACTGATAAACATGAAATCTAATGACATAATGGAAGAAAAATCAACCGGATCCGCCGTGGAAACAGACGGTTCCGGCCATAAGAAGTCCGCCACCGGTCCCGCGCCTGCTTATGCCGTCTCCAGGATAAGCGTGGACGACAAACGGCTCCGTGATCTGTATCCCACGATCATATATGAAACCGGGTCAGACAAAAAACCTCATGCATACGGTGCGGTCTCCGATTCGGGAGAACTCCTTGGGATATGCATTTTGAACGTGCATGAATTCATTCCCGGCGCGGTAGAACTCATGCACGTCACCGTTGCCGAGGAGTTCCGTGGACGCGGCATCTGCACCGCCCTGCTCGAACACGCCTTTACCCGCCTGCGCGAAGCAGGGGCCGGGTACCTCTTTTCCAGGCTCTATGCCATCAACGGCCTGGAACTGCTGCCTGACATAAGCCTCCTGGTCAAACACGGGTTTTATCCCCTGATCGGAGAGGAACACGTGGTCACCTTTGATTCGCATTTACTGGAAAAAAGCCGCCTCGTGCATGCAATTGACAAATACGGAGGCGTCCCTCCCCACGTGATCAGATTCGACAGCTACGCCGATCCCATGATCGCGGCGTATAACAAGGAGTTCGGCAACGGGCTTTTTGAGCTTAACAAGGACACCTTCAGCCTGAGGCATTCCAGGTTCTACGTTAAAAACAACCGCATCCTAGCATACGTCCGCGTCAGCATGAATTCATTCAACATCCCAATAATACAGGATGCCTACATGACGCAGGAATGCATGGAAAAAAAGGTGTCGATGGCCCTGCTGGCCGCCAGCATCAAGTCAGTCACCGAAGAGTCAGACGAAGGACTGACCACCATGGTCATCAGGGATCCGGAAACCTACGCCGCCCTCGGCAGCATCATCGGTGAGCCGGACGTAGACATATACGGAATGGAAATGATCAGGGAACTATGAGAAGGAAATATCATGGATTTTAAGTCAAAAGAAAAAAAAGAAGTAGACGTAATCGATACCAGGGAATCCCAAAAAACCGATCTGCAGGACAATTCGCGGCTGAAGAATCCTGGCGGGCTCCTGCCGGAGGAATACAATACCGGGATCAAGGGCAAGAAGGAAGAAGATAATCCGGATCCCCATGAGGTGCAGAAGGAAATCCGCCAAAACCTGGATAAGGAGAAGGAGAAAAATGCCGAAGACATCCTGATTCAGGGCAAGGAAGAAAAAAACGAACCCATCAAAATCGGGGGCAGGAAGTCCATCATCAATGAAACCGACGTTACCCGGGAGATCCAGCCGGCCATGGAGTACGTCTCCGGCGAAAAAATGAGTTCCCGGGTCAAAAAGGAACTCGCAGATGATGCGCAGACACAGATCCGCCTGCAGGGAATGCGTCAGCTCGTGGTGGACTTTACCTCACAATGCGGGGACCTGAGCCGGGACGTCAATGCCGACATGGCCAAATATACTGACATGGACAAGAATTCGGTCACTTTCACCGAGGTGCTGAACTCCTACAGTACGGCCATGCAGTACCTAAACCAGTTTCTGCAGGGAAGCGTGCTCAACCTGGACATAGCCGTGACGCTGTTGCTCAGGGTCTCTCAGGCCGCCAGGGATTACTACGATACCCACAGGGGACACAGGAGTACCACCAAGGGCAAGGAACGTAAGGACATAGCGGTCAGGCTGAACGACAGGATCGCAGAACTCTTCATCCGGCTTCGGGAGATAGGAACGCCCATCCCCGAAGGACAGGACGAGGTGCTGGAGCGGCATCCGACCAGGGAGGAAAAATCCCTTTCCGAGACCAGGATGAACGAACTCTCCGGGAATTACGTGAGATGGGTCGAAAAAATAAGCAAAAACGTAACCGACACCCCCGAGGAAAAGCTGCGCCAGCGGCTAAACATCCTGGAGGCATATGAGCCTCACCTGACCAATTACCGCAGGTCACATGATCCGGATAATGTGCCCGCGGGCTACAGATACCTGCTCCGTGAATATGACAGATTAAGGACAGAGGAATCCGTGATCAAATGGGCAAGGGAGCATGACAGGGTTCCGGCCAATGCCGGCCTGGAGGCCACGGGATACAAGCCCGTCAGTTCAGTAATCATGGATCACGTGAACGCGGCAGACTACCGCAACGTGACGGAGCAGAAGCTGGACAAGGACAGGATCGACGCCGGACTGACCTCAAGACAGCTCGAAGCCATCAATCAAATAGACCGCTGGTTCATCCGCAACTCCAACAACGGAGGACTGGCCGGAAAGCTGACCGGCAGGCTGAAGAACAGGCATGATTACATCGTCTCAGCCCTGCTTAACAAGACAAAGCGTGAAAGACTGCACATATATTATCTGATAGAAAAAGGCACACGCAAGCATCCAAGTGCCCTGGATTTAGGCATGTCACAGACCTACATACCTAATTTCGACGCCTTCAGGGACGTGATGCTGACCACCAGGTTCAAGTTCATCAGGCACCTGAACGGAAGCTACGTCCTGATACACAAGCTCAGCGAGGCCATGAACATAACCCGCCTGTATCAGGAGGAGCTGAGCACCATAGGCCGGATCGCTACGGAATCCGGGGAGGAGCTTCCCGAAGACGCCGGGCTTAAGCAGGCTGCCAGGGACAGGAAAAAGGCTCTCAATAAAGTTTACGTAAAAGCCCTGGAATATCAGGAACTGCTCATACGGGCCGAACACTCAAGCGGTGCCGAGCACAGGCAGGTCAAGGCCGGGATTCCCGAAGCCGCCGATGCCGTCAAGGCCGCGCTGAACGAGCTCCTTAAATCTAACGAAGCCCTGCGCGATGATGGTGACGACAACCAGGCCGACGCGCTCAAGGAAAAGGTGCCAAACCGCTCCGCGAACAACGTAAAAGGCGCCGCCGTCCACCTTAACCTCATGAACAAGGTGACCAAATTCGGCGGCACCAAGCTCGCAATGATCCACAAGGTGAGCAGGGACTGGCTGAACGTCCCTTGGAACCTGGACGCCGGCCGGTGGACGGACATTACGCTGTGGGCAGGCAACATAGGAGCCGCCACCTCCGTCGTGGGCAGCCTTCTGTCGGGGATCACGAACGTATACAACCTGGTACAGAACGGTTCAGACATGACCGCCGTCAACTATACGGAGGTGATATCCGCTACGCTCAATTCTTTTGCAAGCGGCGCCCTGGGCGTCATGAAGGGAACCGAGGCCGTTCAAAAGGCAGGTCTATACGCCGAAAAAATCGTCAACGGATCCAATGATGCCCTCAAGGAAGCCCTGAAGAGCTCCACGGCCGTCCAGACCCTGGGTTATGCCACCGCAGGCGTCAACATAGGAATAGGAGCATTAAAAATGGCCGGCGCACTCAGGGACGGATCACATGCCTCCAGCGCCTCCAGGTACTTCAAAAACAAGCAGGCACCAAGGATCAAGGGAGCACCCATAGATTACTCAAGGGAAGCCAGGGCCTCAAGGTATGAAGAAAAAATGCTGAAACTGAGCGAAGCCGTCCGGGGCAAGAAGAAAACGTCGGCCGGACTCAAGATGGCAACAGGAGCCACCGCCATAGTCGGACTCACCATACCCGTCATCGGGTGGATAGCCACGACGGTGGGGCTCGGACTGAGCGGCATGGCCAAGGGACTGTCCGTCGCCCAGCAGAAGAAGCTGCAGGAAAAAATGTTCGACAGCTACTTTGAACTGAACTCCATACAGGAAAAGGTTCATGCGCAGCTGCAGACCAACGGCAGGTACGTAAAGGACTATAAGGCTCTCCGGAGTGAACTTCGCAAAAAGGTAGCCGCCATCGCCGGATACGGCAGCATCGGCAGCGCCTGCAACCACATAGCCCGGGAATACGCGATAATAGCCCATTCCAAGATATTTGACGAGGACGTTCCGGCGGATGAAAAGAAGGCATACAAGAACCTGGTAGAGAGCTTCGGGCTCTCAGTCAATTACAAGAAACAAAGACCCACGATAGACACGATCGCCAAAAAGATGTCAGGGAGGTAAAAGATTTTGGATAAGGAAGCTTTGTTACAAAAAAGACATGACCTGCTGGTCAGACTGAATGACGCCCTTCAGGAGGAAATGATCCCTTCCATAATAACGGAACCTGAGGAAGAAAACGCCCCGGAGATAGTGACCGTCCTGCTGGACGAGATCGGCATGGACGGCAACGAGGCCGCCGCGGAATTCTTCTTCAGGCCGCTCATGGAAGATGACGACGAAGTCCAGTACTTCGCGTGCGTCATAACCCTGCTCGATGAGCTGGACGAGGCAAACCTGCCCACCCTCTACGAAGCAATGAGTGCCATCAACTTCCTGCTTCCCTGCGGAAGCTTCGCCGTAAGCATTGACAAGCAGACGCTTGCCTTCCGCCTTACTGCTCCGGTTTCCACCGAAATGGACGAGGATGAACTCTATGACGAGATGAACATAGTTCTGGGCAATGCCCTGACGTTCGTTGATCTCTACGTTGACGTGCTTGTGGACGTGGCCGAAGGAAACGCCACGATGGAAGACGTCCTCGAGGCCCTTTAAACTAAAATGACACTCGGGGACGGAGTCACGGTGTCATTTTTGGTTCATCGATTAACCAAATCATAAAAGTACAAGACCTGTCCTCTCACTATTTTGGAACGGTTCCTGCACTCTCGAGGATGAATGCATCCTCGTGCTTCGGGGACTGTTCTCACACCGTGGTATGCATCGGGAACGGTTCTCGCATATGGTGATGTATCGGTTTGTGCAGCCGCCCCATTCTCCATTAATCAGTCATAATATTCATGAATATATTCATCCACGATCTTTTCGGACAACTCATACATTCCGTCGAGCACTGAGTCAACGTTTGAGGGCGTGATCTCATCACGTCCTTCTTTGATCGAGTCGCAGACGTAATGGTTGATCTCCTTGGAAAAATGTATCGTATCCATGTAATTGTCCAGGTTCGTGATGACGTCCACGTCATCCTGATAGTAGTATACGTGGACATTGTCATGCTCGATCAGGGCCTCAATGCATATCCGCTCGGCATTAAGGACCGCATCGCGCTCCCCGTTGCGGTAGGCATTGTCCCACCAGCACATGGAATAAGGCGAGAAAAAGAACCTGAACTCGGTCTCAGGATGCGCCTCTATCATATCCGTAAGCATCCTGGTATTGGCAATCGCCAGTTCATCATACATATGTGCATCTTCCATGGGCTTAACATCATCCAGTCGCTCATACATCTGCATGCACATCAGGTGGTGAAAGGTCTTCCACTGAGCCCAGTTGTACGAGTCTCCCTCATCATAATCCGACACCGACTTAGCCAGCATGAAAGGGATTTTCTCCAGCAGCACGTCCTTATTCAGCAGGTACTGATAGTCATTCAGCGGGTTTTTGTCATATAGATACGTCGGACATCCCGTAGACTCATACGTAGTCTCCGTGTCGGCATACAGGCTCGACGGATCTATGTTGTAAAAGACCTGCTCGATCTCATGATCCTCAAAGCATACGTCCATCAGGTACATTAGGTCCGCAGTGGCCCCGTATGACCTGATCGCCTTGACGCTCCTGCAGCCAAAACCCTCGTCAAACCAGCCATTGTTGAAGTTCTCGCATACGCTGCTGCCGGCAATGACCGCATCATAATCAAAGTGCCTGAGGGTTCCAACGCACTGATATTCCTTGTCATTAAGCACGGCCTTTAGGCCCGGCAGCGGCTTGTGATACACGTAAAACGGATCAAAGAGCAGGGTGACGCCTGCCGCCAGGATCACGCAAGCCGCCACTGCGACCGCGAATATCTTTATGAAATTCAATCCTCCGTTATCGTTCATCAATCAAAATGACACTCTGACTCCGTCCCCGAGGGTCATCATTGCATAATCCGACTCAAGTCAAAATGACACCCTGACTCCGTCCCCGAGGGTCAAAAGTTGAAATACAAAAAAGTGCTGACCTGTGACAGCGACGTGAAACACCATACGAACAGCACTCCCAGCAGGATCGCGCGCCTGACGGGACGTTCGGTCTCCCGTACGGCGCGTACCGTAACGCTCGGTCCCATGACCAGCACGAAGGAAAGCGCGATCATCAGCGCGGACATCACGACGTGCACCCATGGCACGAGTTTTTCCGACGCCATCCTGGCCGCTTCCTCCACTACGTAAAACTCCGGCGATGACAGGTGCGACAGCACGTCCGTCAGCCTCCCGTTCCACTTGAAACTGAATGCCGTGCCAATAAGCCTGAAGGCCTCCGGCACGCTCGAACTCCTGAAAAAAACGAGCGTCAGCAAAAATGAGCAAAAAGTCAGCACCTGTCCGACCCGCCTCGGTATATAGACCCTGCACTCCCTTTTGTAATCAGTGCCCTCGACGCCGACTATGCACAGATTGTCCCAGATCACGAATAGTCCGTTGATCAGGCCCCACAGCACGTAGGTCCAGTTTGCGCCATGCCAGAGTCCGCTCAGCGTAAACACTATCAGTATGTTAAGCAGAGTCCTGGCGTAGCCCCGCCTGCTGCCACCCAGCGGCACGTACACGTACGTAATGAAAAAGCGCGACAGCGTCATGTGCCACCTGTTCCACAATTCCTTGACCGTGGAGCTTTGATAGGGCGAATCGAAGTTCATCGGCAGCACTATGTTGAACATCAGTCCGATGCCCATGGCCATGTCACAGTACCCGCTGAAATCAAAATACAGCTCAAATGCGTACATCAGCATGACGAACACGATGGTGAGCGAATCCAGGTCATGGCTGATCGCGAATGCATAGTTTACCGGGCCTGCCAGAACGTCCGCCAGCAGCATTTTTTTTGCCAGTCCCAGCACAAAGAGCCTGACGCCCCTGGCAAAGAACTCTATGTCAAACCTTCTGAGGCTTAAGTCCCTAAACTGTGGTATTAGCTCGTCATGCAGCACTATCGGTCCCGCTATCAGCTGAGGAAAAAAGGTAACGAACTGGGCATACTCAATGAGTCCCGCGTGTTCGACCCTGCCCAGGCACCTGTCTATCACGTATGAAAGCTGCTGGAACGTAAAGAAGCTGATGCCCAGCGGCAGCAGTATCCCCTTTAGGGGCACTCCCGCGCCCGTGACCGCATTGAGGTTCTGCAGAAAAAAATCAAAATACTTAAAATAAAATAAAATTCCGAGATTCACGAATACCGCTATGACCATCAGCAGCCTGCCCAGGCCCTCTTCCCTGGCCCTGTCGGCTATCAGGCTAACCACGTAATTAAACGCTATGCTGCATATGATGATAAGCAGATAGAAAACGTTGAAATATCCGTAAAACCACAAAGAAATGCCCGTCAGAAAAATGCTTGCGGCGCGGTTTAATCCAAAATAGTTCAGTCCGTACCAGCCAAGCAGGGCGACGGGCAATAATATGCATATGAATATGTATGAATTAAAAAGCATGTTACTTCTTCAGATCAGAAACCTCGTCCAATATCAGCTTCATGATTGCGCCTATGGCGTCCTTTTGCGGACTCTCCGTCATGGCCTTGACGTACGATTCCCTGTTTTCATACAGTTCGCGTATCTTTCTGACCAGCAGGGATGAAGTCATGTCCTCCTCGCTTATAACCATGCTGAAGCCCTGTTCTTCAAAGGACCTCGCATTCAGTATCTGGTCACCACGGCTCGAAGCCGACGGGAGCGGTATCAGCAGGTTGGGCTTACGTAGTGCCAGCACTTCTCCGAGCGCACCGGCGCCGGCCCTGGACACTACGACGTCCGCCATGGCAAAAAGGTCAGGCAGTTCATCGGTCAGGTACTCATACTGCTTGTAGCCATCAACCGTCAGGAGCATGTTGTCCTGCTTGTCCTTGCCGGTAATGTGCACTATGTTAAAATCCTTCAGCAATTCACCCAGCGAATCCCTGATCGCCCCGTTGACCGCGGCCGACCCCTGACTTCCGCCTATTACCATTATGACGGGCTTGTCATCCGTAAAACCCGTGAACTTTCTGCCCCTTTCGGCATCTCCGTGTAGCAGTTCATCCCTGATCGGAGCACCGGTCAGGACTGCCTTTTGAGGCGGGATCATGTCGAAGGTCTCCGGAAAGTTGCAGCATACCTTGTCCGCCACGGGAATGCACAGCCTGTTGGCCAGGCCCGGAGTCATGTCAGATTCATGTATTATGCAGGGAATCTTGAGGGATGCCGCCGCCCTTACCACGGGCACGGCCACGAATCCTCCCTTAGAAAAAACAACGTCCGGCTTTTTGGCCCTAAGCAGCCTGCGCGCCTGCATGAATCCCTTCATTACCCTGAACGGATCGGTAAAGTTTTTGACGTCAAAATACCTACGGAACTTGCCAGTGGCAATCCCACTGTACTCGATGCCCTGAGCCTCGACCAGCGATTTTTCGATCCCGTTCAGTGATCCTACGTAGCTGATCTCAAAGCCTTCTTTTTTCAGATATGGCACAAGGGCGAGGTTCGGAGTTACGTGTCCTGCCGTTCCGCCGCCCGTGAGCACGATGCTGTATTTCATCCGTCTCTCCCGCGTGGATTAAAGGTGATGCCGAAAAAATGATCAAAAGAACCGTCCCCCTGATCAAAAATGATCAAAAGAACCGTCCCCTTGATCACCCTTGATTCAATGCTTTTTCGAGGGCTATCGACAGCTGGTCGGGGCAGGAAGTGGGCCTGTATCCGCACTTGATGCCGCGAAGCCTCGCGATCGCATCCTGTGCCTTCATGCCGGTGACCAGCCTGGACAC
>CALGGH010000036.1 GCA_937916415.1 uncultured Lachnospiraceae bacterium | reverse complement strand
ATGAGCGTGGAGGCGGTCCGGAACTCCTGCATGTATTCATAGGCCACGATCTCGTTGTACTTAAGCGTCTGGATGATGGAGTTGTCCCGGACGTTCATGCCCGCCTGAAATGAACTGAGGGCTTCGGCATATCTCTCCATCTTCATCTGGCACAGTCCCATCTGGTTATATATGTTGGAGTCGTCGTGGTTCTTGTCCAGATAGGTATTGTACAGGCTGATGGCGTAATTATAATCCCCAAGGGCCTCATATGTGCGCCCAAGGAAAAGCGTAACCTGTCCGGAATCTCCCCTGTCGGAATTCTCCAGGTAGCTCTTGGCAGACTCATAATTGCCCAGGTAATACTCAAACCTGCCCATGTTGTAGTCATCCACTTCTCCGTGCGCGGAGATGCACTCACTGATGATCTCGCGTCCCGCATCCTTATATCCGGCTGCGGCGAGCACCTGATAGATGTCTATGACCATGTCGAAGTTGTCCGGATCCAGGCTCATCGCTTTTTTGAAATCCTCATTGGCATCTTCGAAATTGCCCTGTTCCAGCCGGACTATGCCGCGCAGGTAATATGAATCAGTCTCCGAGGACCTGAGCGTAAGTATGGCATCATACACGCTCTCCGCTTCGGAGAGGTTGCCGGATTTGTAATATGCGGCAGCCAGGTAGTAGTTAATGTCATAATCCAGGTTTTCAGGTACCCCGTCACTGAGCATGAGGGCCCGGGTGAAGCAGTCTATGGCCTCGTCATACTTGAGTTCTGTCATATAGGCCATGCCGCGGCCGCGCAGGATCAGGCGCTCGTTTTCGCCGGCCTCCTCCGCCTGGTCAAAATAATCATAGGCATCGGCTATGTCCAGTGAAGCGATCGCTTCCATCCCGTTATCCACGTATGAGGTTTTTTCGCTGCCGCAGGCCGTCAGGAGCAGCACGAGCGCGGTCGCGACCGATGCCCTCCATATGCCCTTCATAAGTTCATTCATATGTTCTTTCCGTCCGGACGTTGCCTCACTGCCGGCCCGTCACCGGTTTAAGGAACGTCTCACGCCCTTCTGCGTTTCTCCAGTTCGGCAGATATTTCCGCGAGTTTCTCGTCCGTAAGCACGTACCTGCGGGCAAATATCACGAGGCCGACAACCAGGACGATGATGGGTATGATCGTCATGCTCATGCGCAGTCCCATCCTCGAACCCGTGGCGATCTCTCCGGTGACCACGGCCCCGGTGTCATCGCTGATGTGGCATACCTGCAGCACGATGCCCGCCACGAACGCGGCCACGCCGGACGCAAGCTTGACCACGAAGGTCTGCATTGAGAATATGACTGATTCGTCACGCCTGTTATTCTTGAGTTCGCCATAATCGACGGTATTGGCAAGGAACACTGTGATCACGACGTTCAGCATGCCTATGGCGCTCATGATCAGGAACGCGGGAACCAGCAGGAAATACACGTTGTCCTTCAGCACGAACGCCTCGATGAGCAGTATCCCGTATCCCGCGAAGGCCATGCAGAAGCAGGCGTAAAAGATCTTCATGGTGTTCATGAATTTGCGCAGCAGAGGGAAAAGCAGCATCATCGCCAGTATCTGGAAGCCGCCTCCGGCCACGTTGAACAAGGTGTAGTTATCCTCCCACCTGGCAGGCGAGAAATCATATTTGAAGAAATAGATCACCAGGTTGCTGGTCACGTAGAGCGCCGTGTTGACCATGACGATGGCTATGACCATGGTGATGGCCTGATCGTTGGCGAGCAGGGCCTTGAACATGTCGCCGATGGACACCGTCTCCATGTCAACGGTGGACTTCTCCCTGATCAGGACGCACGTGATGGTTATGAACATGATGAAAACAAGTGCCACGAAAAGGGCCATCTTGCTGTAGCCGATGCGCTCGTAGTCAGACTCACCGCCTCCAAAGGCATGGCCGAGTGCCGACACGGCCTTGACGGTAATGATGGAAATGATGGCGGAGCCCACACCGGCGCAGGACCTGGCCAGTGCCGACAGGCCCTCCCTTTCCTTGCCGCTCTCGGTAAACGCGGGAACCATGCTCCAGAAGGGAATGTCCATCATCGTATAGGTAACTCCCCACAGGATGTAGAATATGGCCGCGTAAGCGACGAGTCCCGCTCCGTCCAGGCTCGGAGGCGCGGAAAACATCACATAGAGGATGACGGCATTGGTTATGGTGCCGATCATCAGCCAGGGGCGGAATTTGCCCCACCTGGTCCTGGTCCTGGCGACCACGACTCCCATGATGGGATCATTGAACGCGTCAAATACTCGGGCTATGAGCAGTATCGCGCCCATCGCGGCCGCACTCACGCCCATTATGTCCTGATAATAATACAGAACGTAGCTGGCGGACAGCATGTATACCATGTCCTTGCCAACCGCACCTATGCCATATGCAAATTTTTCTTTTCCGGTAAGGCTCCTCTTGTCTTGCATAACTCCTCCATAATGCATCAATTTCAGTAAAATCCGCCTGTCCGGCCCTGTTCTCCGGACCAAACAACATATGTAAGCATTTTATCATATTTATGAGATTAGGGAAACAGACTACTGATCAGAATCAACAAAGAATCCGCCGACGTACGTAACGCCGTACGTGTCGCCGAGCTGCATTGCCGACCTGCGCGAATAATACAGTTCACATGCCAGCGTGATCAGTCCGAAGCCGGTCAATGCCAGCCCCGTGCCCAGACCGCCCATGCTGCCCAGGATCCCCTTAAGCCCCAGCAGGTAGATGGTCACGTTGGCCACGCAGTGGATCAAAAGAGATCCGTATATCGAGTGTACGTATTCGACGGCGATGCACATGAGGACGCCCATGACGAATCCGTAAAAGCCCTGCACGATATTGCCATGATACAGGCCAAAGAAAAGGGATGCCATGATCACTGATATTAAAATATTAAATCTTCTTTTAAGTCTTCCGAATACTATCAGTCTGAAAAGCAGTTCCTCCGCAGCGGGTGAAATGACGCCGTACAGCAAAAGTCCAAGCCATACCGGGATCATGTACTGAGTCGAAGTCGTCGCTCCGTACGACGAGTGCTCCACCATTCCGGATATCCTGATCAGCATGTTGAGCCCAAGCGACATGCTGATGGTCTGCATCAGGATGATGATCCACGAAAAAACCGGCGCGTGCAGCCTGTCCAGACGGTAGAACGATATCCCGTTTAAGTTCAGGTAATCCCATATGGACAGCTCTTCCTTGTCCGTTCTCATGATGAACAGCAGCGCCGCAATGCCCACGATGACGTCGATCACGGATATGATCCCCGAAGTCAGGGCATCATGTGACGTGATGAAATCATACAGCGGCCTGGAACGCCGGGATGCGAACTGCAGTAAAAACATCATGAGGAACCTGGTTACGTCATGCACCAGGTAATAGGCCAGCATGGGCAGCAGTACGTATATGACTTTTCTGAAAGACCTCATCATGGTTCAGTTTCCTTACCCTTACGGCATCCGGGCCCATAGGATGTCGTAAATAATTAAATCTTAATTATATTTTGCATTTCAAATGAATATATCAGTTTTTCCCTGACGCTGATCCGCATCTTCTCCAGCGCCTCCTCATACAGGTCAAGCTGAGTCCCGTAATGAGATACGTAATATTCCGGATCCCTTGACCTGTCCGTCTTGTAATCCAGTATGACTGCCTCGCCGTCTTCAATCCACCACGCATCTATGATGCCCTGTATGAGCACCGTCTCTTCCGCCGGATAATCCGGATCGACCATGTTGGCTCCGATCCCCATCATGAACGGTGACTCCCGCCTGAGTTCTCCTGCAGCCTCGGCCGCGGCCATTCTTGCTGCCAGGGGGGAATCAAAGAAGCCCTCCAGGCATTCAAGCTCATCTTTAGCCCTGAAAATGTCACGCTGGAACGAAGTGATCTTATGAGAGGCCAGATGCGCGTCCAAAAGCCCCGGCATCAGGTCTTTTTGTTTACATAACTCAGAAAACACAGCCAGCTCCATTACCCTGTGGTAAGCCGATCCCCTCACCGTCGCCTTGTTTGTATCCATCCTGCCCGATATGAACCTCGGAACGGCGGCGACCCTGGGATACATCTCGTTTGCGGCCTCCTGCTGCTCTATGATCGCAGATTCCTTGATCTCCGAAACCGAAGTCTTGGCATAGAGTCCCTTTAGGCTTACGTGCGGATACGTTTCATCCAGCAGCTCCCTCAGGCGAACCAGATACGGATCATCCTCCGGCAGGGACATGGCATCCGAATCAAGGAACGCCCTTCTCAGGTTTGATTCCATGGCTTCAGATACTCTCTGGTCCGCCAGGTTCTCATCACTCAGGTCGGCAAGCGCGACCGTCACGTGCAGCGGGTCGATCTTTTCTCTTTCATGAGTAAGGACAAGCTCATCCTCACCCAGTTCGTCGCACAGGCACTGAAGATGCCAGTCTGCATACTTTTGGATGGATTCAGGTTTCTTCACGTAAGCGGTGCCGGGCGCGTCCACGTCGCTCCGTCCCAGACCGGTGCCCACCAGGATCAGCTTTTCCCTGGCCCTGGTCATGGCCACGTAGAGAATGCGCATTTCCTCCGCTATGGTCTTGGAATTGATGACGTCCGAGACGTACCTGCGGATTATCGTGTCATACTCAAGCCTGCGCCTGACGTCGCGGTCCTTCATGCCTATGCCGGCGTCATGATCAATGATCAGGTTCTTCCTCGAATCCTGCAGATTAAACCTATTGCCCATCCTGGCGACGAAGCACACCGGGAATTCCAGTCCCTTGCTCTTGTGCGTGGTCATGATGCGCACGACGTCCGCAGACTCACCCGCCACCTCAGCTTCGGAATCCATGGCGTCTGCCTGTCTGAGCGTCTCCACGTACCTGATGAAATTATACAGGCCAAAATATGAGGTGTTGGCATAGTCGGATGCCTTGCGGATCAGCATGTCAAGATTGGCCTCACGCCTGGTTCCCCCATGCATGGCGGCAACGAAGCTGCGATAGCCGGTCTCCCTGAGGATCCTGGTCAGCAATGATTCAACCGACAGGTATTCAGAGGCCTCACGGTAATCATCCATCATCTTAAGGAAAGTCCGGATCCTGGTTCTCAAGCCTTCATCCGGAATCTGCGCGTCCCCGTCCGCGGCATGCCTGCATGCCCCGTACAGGTAACCGTCTCCGAGCGGCACTCCGTCAGGCAGGTCATGCCTGTAATGAACGCTGATGCGGGCGATCTCCTCCGGACTAAAGCCGCCGATCACGCTCTCCATCACTCCATAAAAGTACGTGTCCTGCAGGGGATTGACCAGCACCCTGAGCAGGTTCATCAGGGTGGATATCTCATAGGTGGCAAAATATCCCTTGCTGCCGGTCAGATGGGCCGGAATGCCCCTCTCCTCGAGCACTTTTTTATACGTAGTGGCATATTCCTTGCCCGAACGGTACAGAATGACTATGTCAGAGTACCTAAGCGGCCTGGTCTCACCTTCATTTTCCTCGTCCCTGACCCTGAATCCACCATCCATCAGTTCCTTGATCCGGGCCGCCATGGCCTCGCCCTCGAGCCGGTCCTTTTCGGCATCCTCCAGCTCATCGCCCATGGGCTTCTCCACAAAGATCATCTCGGTCACGTATTCATCGCCCGTCGCTTCCGGGAAGGACGCGCCCTGCTTCAGCGCGGCCGCCTCGTCATATTCGCTGCCACCGCTTGACTCCGTCATGATCCTTTCAAAAAGGGCATTCACCGAGTCAATGACCTCTTTCCTGCTCCTGAAGTTGCGGTTTAGGTCTATCTTGATCCTGCATGGGTCATCATATCCGTATTCATGATGCTTATCTATGAATATCTGAGGTTCGGCCTGCCTGAACATGTAGATCGACTGCTTGACGTCGCCTACCATGAACCTGTTGTACGTGCCCTCCTCTTCCCTGCTAACGGCGGAAAGGATCAGCTCCTGCACCAGGTTCGAATCCTGATATTCATCTATGAAGACGTAGCTGAAATACTTCCTGAATTCCCGGGCCACGTCCGTATGCTCATAAGTCCCCGGCCCGGTGTGCCGGACGAGCAGGTTCAGCGTCTGATGCTCACAGTCGGCAAAGGACATGATCTTTTTGTCGCGCTTAGCCTTTGCCACCTTATCCATGTAGCGGCGCGTTATGCCGCAAAGAGTCCTGAGCACCCTGTCACAGTTTTGGGCATGGGCGATCAGGTTAACATAACTAGATTCGAACACGCCGGCACAGAGACCCTGTATGTCCTTTTTTCCCGCATTTCGGCAATTCATGGCCGCCTGCCTGCATGCGGGATCCTCTCCTTCCCCCTTGCGGGAGTCAAATCTGTCAAAGGTTACGGCTGCCGCCATGTCCCTGACAGCATCATAGGTCTCTCCGTCAAAGCTTGTTTTGTCGCCAAGGCGTTCGAGGATGACCCGTGACGTTTCTCCTTCTGCGATTATCAGATTTACGTTTTTGTCGGTCAGTCCGCCCTCTTCAGCGGCATCAAGCGCTTTACGATATGATTCGGCCGCGTTTTCGGCCAGGACAAGCATCCGGTCATATACGTACTGCCTCACGGCCGCGGGCAGCTCGTCGCCGGGACATGAATAGTCACCGGCTCTTTCATCCAGCCATTCTCCGGGCCATGGTCCGGATGAGGCCTTGTCATGCATGGAGCTTATGGCGTCATTCAAGCCCGCGTCATCCGATCCGGCAACCAGGTGATCAGCCATGTATACGAAATCAGGATCGCTCTCGGCATACAGTTCCTCAATGAATTCATCCAGGACGTCTGCCTCAAGCAGCTTGTTCTCGGCTTCATCCGCCATCCTGAATCCCGGATCCGCCTCTCCCTCGGCCACGGCATTTTTGAGCACGTACTGGCAGAACGCGTCTATCGTCATGACGTGTGCGTTATGTATGAGTGCCGCCTGCCTCTGCAGGTTAGCGTCAGACGGGTTCTCTTCGAGCCTGTCGGACAGGGCCTTTCTGATCTTTTCCTTCATCTGGGCCGCAGCCGCCTTGGTAAAGGTCACGACCAGGAAACGGTCCACGTCCACCGGCTCCTCTTCATCCGTGATCAGCCTGATGATGCGCTCAACCAGCACTGCCGTCTTGCCGCTGCCAGCAGCCGCGCTCACCAGCATGCTGCGGTCACGCGAAGTTATGACTTTCTTTTGTTCGTCAGTCCAGCTGACTTTTTTCTCAGCCATCCTTATTGCCCAGTTCCGCGATCATGCGCTCTAAAAGCGCTTCATCGCTTTCTTTATCATAACGGGTGATCTTATATCCATCCAGGCCGCTTTTGATCCTGCATGATGCCGAATAATCGCAAAACCTGCAGGGGTCTCCTGCCCCCGCATACGTAGCGGGTGCGCAGTCTATGTCGCCCTCCAGCAGACGTCCGATCAGTTCATCGGATTTATGTCCCGCATACTTCAGGATCACGTCAAATATCTCGGGATCGTACGTTTTGGACGTGCGGCCGTCGGGAACTCCGTCCATGGTCAGCTTGACTGGCACCACGTGGGACTCGATGCCGGGAGCCAGGTTACGATCCATCCGTGCGTAAACGTCTTCATCGGCCGCGATTATTCCCTTCATCCTCATCTCGTAGCGCACCGCATCGGCGGCCTCGACGTCCGTCATGTCGCCGGCAGCCTTGACCATCGGGTCTGACACGTGGAAATACAGCATCCCTGCGGGCCTGACTCCATTCCCCAGGCGCAGGGCTTCATGCATGTATATCGCAAGCTGCAGCTTGAAGCCATGATAGAGTCCGGACAGGTCAAAGACCCTGTTGCCTGACTTATAGTCAATGATCCTCACGTATTCGGCACCGTCCCCGCTGCTTACGTCCACGCGGTCTATCTTGCCCATGAGCTTGTACGGGGCTTCGTTTCCTCCGGGCAGCAGAGCCCTCCTGTCCGTTTCAAACTGTTTTTCAAAATAAGCCGGGACAAAGCTGCCCTGCGTGACCTGATACCTGATGGTGTCGACGCTGCGCCTGATCACGCGCCTTATGCGCCCGCTCAGTGCCTTGTTTCTCTTGCTCGACACGAGGATGGTGTCGCCATAGACGGACGTGATGCGCTCAGTTATCTCTCTCACCCACTCATCAGCATCCTCATCCGTCAGTCCTTCCCAGGACAGGCCCTCCGTCCGCATCCTTAGGCCAAATTCCTCCAGTGCCTTATGATAGACCTCGCCCATGTCCCTGTTCTCAAAGGTAAATTCGGGTCTCGGAACCAGCTTCAGGCCATAACTCAGGAAATGGGCGTATGCGCATCCGGCAAACTTCTCAAGCCTGCTTACGGAGGCACGGATCACCTCTCCGTAAACGTCCCGTACCAGCTGTGCCGGCAGGCTTAAGCTTACGTGACGCATCATGCTCATCTCGAACATGCGCCGGCAGGATTCCTCCAGGCCGCTTTCCATCAAGGTCCTGCAGAGTGCCGCCAGCAGCCGTACGTCCTCTCCCTCAATTCTCCCATCCACGTAATCCCTGATCATGGCAGCGCAGGCATGGCTTACGTCTGACCTGTTTGCCGGCAGCACGTGTCCTCCAAGGGAATGGGTGGATCCGGAATTCTCTATTGCCAGTTCGGGAAAAAGCCTGCGCATCAGCCCTATCAGATAAGAGGGCATCATGTCATTTCCTTCGGCATCACCGGTCACGTAGGAAAGCGTCAGGCTGCAGGCGGGCTTGGTCATGTTCATGTAGAGGTACAGCCTCTGCGTAAACATCTGCTCCCTGGGCGTCGGGGCGAGGCATACGTCCTCCATTCCCGTCAGAAAGTCCCTGTCCACGTCAGAGATCAGGCCTC
The DNA here is from genome assembly GCA_937916415.1 of uncultured Lachnospiraceae bacterium. Taxonomy (GTDB): domain Bacteria; phylum Bacillota; class Clostridia; order Lachnospirales; family Lachnospiraceae; genus XBB2008. The sequence goes on along the minus strand of CALGGH010000036.1, from coordinate 6,963 downwards.
CCGAAGACACTGTTCCGGGTATGTTGCTGTCGTTTACGCCCAGCAAAAACAATGCCTTGACGTGCGATAGCCTGGTTCGGATCATGTCGCCGACCAGCACCTGATCACTCTCCTGAGGGATGACGCCTACCTTGAGTTCGGACAGTCCTGCCTCCAGTATGCCGGCGAATTCATCCGCGTCTGATACGTCCTCTCCGCATAGTGCCTCCATCTGATCCAGCAACTCCATTATCTTGTCATATATCTGTGCGTACTGCTTCTCGGAGGAGCTGTCACCGATCTCGCCGTATTTGGTTGACATAACTAGCAATCTGTCATGCATCCCGGCGTTGACCATGAATTCATATAGGGCCCTTGGATAGGTTGAGCTTATGTTACGTAAACTCTCAAAATGCGCCAGCACCCTTTCCCTGATCGAATTGATCCTGTCGCATTCAGTAACGTACCATTCTTCTCCTTCCGGAGTCCTGGCCTTTTCGCTCCGTTCGTCCCGCCTGATGGTCCAGACGCGTTCGTATGACGCCCGGCCCCTGATGCCGGTCCTTAGCAAAAAGTTCTCCAGGACGTCAGTCTCATCCCTATCAAGCGGTCCAAAACCCGTACGCATGTGCCTGATCACGCTTTCACGGGCGTAATCGGTCCTGACCACGTCCATGGCGGACAGCAGGGCCTCTACGATCGGAGTGGTCATGATGCTGCGCGAATAGTCCATGTAAATGGGTATGCCGGCCTCATTGGCGGCGTGCATGACTTCATCCGCATAGGATGCCATGTTGCCGACCACCAGCGCCACGTCGCGATATCGCAGCTTTCCGCCGGCGGTCAGGCTCCTTATGCGCCCAAAAGTATCCCTTATCTCGTCAGAAATGGTCTGGGCCCTGTATATGCGCACGGAATCACGGTCACTGCCGGCATAGGGCACCGTGGGATACCTGAATGCGTGCCTCTCCAGATGATCCAGCATGGATCCGCCATCGGCCTTACGCTGACAGGGCACGTGTTCCTCAGTGATCACGCCGGCATCATCCGCCAGAGCCCTGATGCGTCTCGCCGCCCTGGAGCACAGCCAGAACATGTCTTCCTCGCTTCTGGCCGTGCATGGATCCGCATCCGCCGGCAGCGTAAAGGTAAAGATCACTTCACGCGAGAGCACCATGAGTTCGCGGATCACCTGCTCCTGTATCGGCGTGAATCCGGTGAACCCGTCAAGCACCAGGGTTGCGCCTTTTACTAATTCAGACTTATGTAAACCTTTTGCAACGATGTCCAGCGTTTCCTCCCGGGTAAGGAACCTGTCAGCCTTGTATTTCATGAAGGCTTCATAGATCACGGCTATGTCGGACAGCTTCATCGACAGCAGCCTTCTTTCGCTTGCCCTTTCGGCCAGGGAGCGTACGTCCGCCGGACGATAGCCGTACTGCATGAACTCGGATATGGCGGACTTTATCTCGGAGACGAAGCCGTACCTGTCCAGCTTACCCCCCACGTAGACGAGCGAATCGGCCACCTCGCCTGCCACGCGGCGTATGATCAGGTTCTTGCCGGTATCGTCCAGAACCGGCACGTCCTCTCCACCTATCTCTTCCAGTATTCTATGGCTCAGCCTGGAGAAGCTTAATACCTCAATGTTGGAAAACGCATGATCCGGATGCAGCTCGATCATCCTGACCTGAGCCTGCATGGTAAACTGGTCCGGCACAATGAGCAGATGCTTTCGTGCCGGATCAGACATGGACTTATCTATTACGTATTTCTGCACGTACGTGCTCTTGCCGGATCCCGAAGGACCGTAAACAAACCTAAGCGACATGCCTTAATCCCGTAAGATTCGGACTACCTTGACGGGAGTCCTGTAGTTTACGTTCGATATCCTGATGCCCGTTTTGGGACTGGAGGCATGAACCACCCTGCCGCCACCCAGATATATCGCCACGTGATTGATCCGTTTGCCGTTGCCATAAAAAACCAGGTCCCCGGGCTTGGCCTGACCAAGGGTTATCCTGGTGCCGCTGTTAGCCTGTGATTCCGAATAATGCGGCAGGCTGATGCCGTAATTCTTGTATACGCTCAGCACGAATCCGGAGCAGTCGGCGCCCTTGCTCAGGCTCGTTCCTCCCCAGACGTACGGATTGCCTACGAACTGCAGCGCATAGTTGCACAGGGCTGCCCTTACGTCCGATACGCCCTCTCCGTACAGCACCTCCGTCATGGTCAGGGCCGTGCGCAGCTCACTGGTCACCTCTACGTAATCAGCGCTGACGTACACTGTCTCATCGTCAAGCATTACGGCCACCCAGCCATCCTCAGTGCCTACGTAGTCCAGTATCTCCCCGGTAGCCACCTGCGTAACTATCGGAGCGTCCGTGCCGGGTTCCTCCCGCACGTTGAGTCCGTCCGTTCCAACCTTTACCACGTCCTCGGCGAACTCCCTGACCTTGATCTTGGCCTGAAGGCCGGTCAGCAGGTATTCGCTCTTGACGTAGCCTTCTACCTCTCCGGACTGCACGTGACTCCATCCGCCCACGTCCTCCAGAACCTCACAGGCGGCATTTTTGGGCAGCTTGCCCACGATCTTGCCATCCTCACCGGGCAGTGCCCTGATGTTTAGGTTATCCGACACGTTTGATATTCCCAGGTTGGTATATCCCCAGCTGGAACCCTCAGCCGCATCCCTGGCTGCAATGTACTCCTCCCTGGTCTTGGTCCCAAAGAGAGTCCCGGCCCCGGATCCGCTCTTGGCCAGCGCTTCGGCTACGGAAACGTTCCCGGCCTTCTCGGATTTGCCTTCGGAATCTCCGGACTGTGCGCCGTCCACGTCGTAAATGACGGGAAGCCTGGCCGCATCCGCCCGGGCTATGACGGGGACCTGCATTGACAGCCCTAAGGCCCCTGCCGCGATCAATATCTTTATAGGCATTTTCTTAGCCATGATCATCACTGCTCCTCTATGATGTCAAGATTTCTGACGAACTGCGTGTTCAGGCTGACCGTCTCGCGGAATAGAGCGTCGGAATCCGAGTCGATCAGGAACTGAACCCTGTTGACGCTGCCAAGCTCGATCAGCGAATTAACGATCGAATAGATGGCCACGTCGTTGCTTATGTTATACAGCGGTGAAAGGAAGGAACTGTCCAGGTTGACGTAACATGTTCCATCCTGAGTGGTCACGTTAATGACCTTTGTCTCCGGATTCATGACGGGATAGGCATTCTCACCATCCTGCGGTCCCAGGAGAAGCTGATTCAGCACCAGCTTGTCCATGGAAATATTGCCGGAATACACCACCATCCTTGAAACCTTGACCAGCTTGTCTCCGGTCTCATTGGTAAAGTAAAGCGTGAGCTGCGTACGCTCGTCGGCATTGATCGTCAGTCCCGCATTGTCTATGTACGAGTCCGCTCCCAGCGCGCCGACCACCATGCCATTGTCATCGAGCAGCGGCTGACCCAGTACGGTAAAGCTCACCGACGACAGGCCGTTTATCTGAGTGACGCTGCGCGTGACCGCCGCCCGTATGAGGGTGGAGGTGATCCTGTCCAGGGCAGGCAACCTCTCATCAAAGTCAAATATGGCCTGGTCATCTTTAATAACGTATGATATGTATCCATTCGCCTCTGACAGAGGCGCCAGGCACGCGACGGCGTCAGGGGCCTCCCTGAGCCTTGAAGCCACTTCTGACAGGCACTCGCCCGGATCCGATGCCTGAGTCAGGTCAATGTCCGAATCCACGGGCATTACTCCATCAATATCAGTAGTTATGTAATATAGCCTGAGCCTGCCCGGCTCCTCCGGCACGGAATCAGCCCTGCCTGCACAGCCTCCAAGCAGCGATGCTGCCAGCATGAGGCTGATGATCACGCAGATTGCTTTATGGTTACGTAAAGCTGTCAGCAGCCCATTACGCAAACCCGCGATGAGTCTATTATGTAAACCTGTCAAAAGGGTTTTATGTAAACTAAATATTTTCATTCCCCTATTCCACTATGTAGACGAGCGGTATCCTGACGGTAAAGATCGTGCCCTCGCCCGGAGTGCTTTCTACCGTGATCGTGCCCCTGTGCATGAGTATGGCGCTCCGGGTTATGGCCAGGCCAAGTCCCGTACCGCCGATCTCGCGTGAATGTGACTTGTCCACGCGGTAGAACCTCTCATATATGTGATTCAGGCTGTCCTCAGGGATGCCCATGCCCGAATCCTTGACTTCCATCGTAAAATACTGATGATCGGCATCCAGCGTCACGGTCACCCATCCCTGCTCCTTGTTGTACTTGATGGCATTGTCCACCAGGTTGGTGATTATCTGGGATATCTTGACCTCGTCCACCGACGCGACGACTTCCCTCATGGACACGAATTCCAGCTCCACGTCCTTTTTGCGCGCTATGGGCCTGAGTCTCTTGAGCACCAGTTCGATCAGGGCGTTCACGTCCACCTGGGTAATGTTGAGTTCCGCCGAAGTCTTGTCCATCTTGACCAGGCTGAGCAGGTCGGATATTATCTTGTTTTCCCTGTCGATCTCACGCGTAATGTCCTCCATGAACTCCCGGTAGAGCTCCGGAGGCGTAGACTCGTCTCCCAAAAGCGAATCCGCCAGCACCTTCATGCTCGTCATCGGCGTCTTGAGCTCATGGGACACGTTGGAAACGAATTCCTGTCTGGAATCATCAAGCAGCTTCATGCGGCTAAACACCGCATTGAAGGCATCCGAGATGCGTTCCGTCTCCAGGTAATCGCGGATCATGACGGGATCGCTGGTATAGCCTTCCTTTACGTCGGAGATGGCCGCATTGAGCTTTTTTAGGGGCCTGGTCAGCACCATGCTCATCAGATAGGCAAACACGACCACGAAAATGGCAACGAGATACGTAACCAGGTCCGACACGTCGCGAAGCCTCTCAGTGGTTGAGGCTATGGTGTCCGTTGCCACCGAAGTCAGCATGACCCCGCGGACGTTCTGTATGCTCTCACCGTCCTGGTCCGTCAGCGTCTCGACGATCGGCACTACTATCTCTATATAGCCGTCCTCGTCATTGTAGCTGGATATCGTCTCTCCCCTGAGGCCTCGAATGACCTCCGGCGAAATGATGAACTTATTCTGAGAAATGGAATAAGTGTCCTTGATTATTTTTAGTCCGGCGTCAATGATCAGTATTCGTCCGTCGTAAAGGTTGGAGAGCTGTGAAAGCTCCGCTTCGATGACCTCACTTGAGCCAACCTGCATGAAGCTCGAGGTGATCAGATGGTCGGATATGATGTGCAGCTGGTTGGTCACGTCAGAAATGCGCACTTCTATGGCGCGGCTGGCGTAGGCTCGCGGCAATATCTTACTGAGTATGATGCAGGGCACCATGCCTATGATCACGATGACGCCAAACAGCCACAGCTTCATGCTGCGCAGATATTTGCTGTTGTTTCCTATCCATTCCCGCAGCCTGTTCATGCCAGATAGTATCCAACTCCCCACTTGGTACGCACGTAGTCAGGCTCGCCGGGATTCTTTTCGATCTTTTCGCGCAGGCGCCTGACGTGAACGTCCACCGTACGGCCGTCTCCGGGATACTCGGTTCCCCATACCAGCTCCAAAAGCTTCTCACGGGTATATACCTGATTGGGATGCCTGACAAACAGCTCCAGAAGTTCAAATTCCCTGGCCGTCAGATTGACCTCCCTGTCTCCCACGAAGGCCCTGCGTCCGGCAGCATCGAGCCGAAGGTCCCTGTATTCCAGCTTTTCCTCGGCCGGCATGTTGATCACGGGCAGCGGACCGGTGTTCGACTTGTAGTCCATCCTGCGCATGATGGCCTTGACCCTGGCCTTGACCTCCAGCACGTTAAAGGGCTTGGTAATGTAATCATCAGCGCCGTACTCAAGCCCCAGGATCTTGTCCATGTCCTCGCTCTTGGCCGTCAGCATGATGATCGGAACTCCGGAGAACCCGCGTACCTCCTGGCAGACCTCATACCCGCTCATCTTGGGCAGCATCAGGTCCAGAAGCACCAGGTCATACGAACCGTTACGGATCATGTTCAGGCCTTCCTCGCCGTCATATGCACAGTCGACATCCAGGCCGTCCTGCTCCAAAGAGAACTTCAGTCCCTTGACTATTAGTTTCTCATCATCCACGATCAAAATTTTGCTCATTGCATGCCTCTCTTAGTATTTCGTCTATTTCCCTACCGTGATCTGATCCTTTAATTTCTCATACGTGGCATCGCCTATGCCCGAAACGTTCTTGATCTCCTCAACGGATCCAAACGCCCCATGTTCGTTCCTATATGCCAGAATGGCTGCCGCCCGGGTCTGTCCTATCCCGCTGATGGTCGTCAGTTCGGAAGCGTCGGCAGTATTTATGTTAACCAAACCCGGCCCTGACGGTGCGGCCGCCTGACCTTCACTGCCGGTTTGCGCAGGCGTGGTCCGGGACGCGGCACTGCCATCCTCCACGGTGATCACGTCCATGGGATCCAGCTCAAAGCCTGCCGTCTCCTCAAGCGTCGGGATGACGATCTTCATCCCGTCCATCAGTGCCATGGCCAGGTTTAAGTAAGACTCATCAGCATCTTCGCCGAAGCCTCCGGCACGCTTCACCGCATCGATCACCCGGTCACCTGGCTGCATGTCAAATACGCCGGGGTTTCTGACCGCCCCGCATACGTGCACGTATATCACCGCCGGTTCCTGAGCCGCGTCAGGCTCCGGGGAGGCATTCTGTTCAGCGTATGCGGTCTGCACCGGCATCTCTGCCGCGGCATCCGCATAAGCGGGATCAGTCACCTCGCTTTCCCTAGATGCAGCTTCACCTGCCGGCTCAGCAGCTTCAGTTCCGGCCTTCAGCCGATACAAGCCGGAGTTCTCGGAGCCGCAGCCGCCAAGCATCAGTCCAACGATAACAAGTGTTACTAATCTGTATTTTATTGTATTTTTATTCATAACGCAGTTCCCCTTTGCTGATTGGGGAGGGCC
>CALGGH010000035.1 GCA_937916415.1 uncultured Lachnospiraceae bacterium | reverse complement strand
TAGAGCAACGGCCTTCTAAGCCGTGGGTCGGGGGTTCGAATCCCTTCAGGCACGTATATGGTGGGTATGGCGCAGTTGGTTAGCGCGCCAGATTGTGGTTCTGGAGACCGAGGGTTCGAGTCCCTCTACCCACCCTAGGGACAATATTTCTGGCGGATTTGCCGTTTTCAGGATGTTTATAGTCCGCAATTCGCATTGGGCTGTCGCCAAGCGGTAAGGCACAGGACTTTGACTCCTGCATTCGTGGGTTCGAATCCCGCCAGCCCAGCACGGGCCATTAGCTCAGGTGGTAGAGCACTTGACTTTTAATCAAGTTGTCCGGAGTTCGAGTCTCCGATGGCTCACGATGAGAAACCTCGCAGGATCAGTGATTCGCGAGGTTTTTTATTTTCTCAAAAATAATCGAACAGGGAAGATGCAGTCGCACCCTTCTCGCCGCGCGGCCCGTGCCCGGCTTTGCCGGGGGTGCTCCATGTACGGGCCTGTGCAAAAAAAAGCGGCGCCGGGAGTGACCGGCGCCAATAATGTGAGATGTGAGGAGTATTGTGACTGAAAAACAAGTAATAATGCCTGCTGCGGATGAGGCAGTCGGACTGCCCACAGGCAACTCCTTACGTTCTCAAATGGTATCACGTCCATCGTATCAAAAGCGTATCACTCAAATCCGTCCGCAAAGGGATTGACCAATTCCGACCATTCATACTGGCTCATGAACTCACCCATGTATTCAAACTGCTGCTTTTCCCCGTTTAAATACCGGTAATAATCGCAATCAATGAGATTGGTATTGACGGCATAGGCGTCACGGGCGTGGATCAGCACGTCTTCCAGTCCGAGTCCCGCGAAGGCTTCCCTCATGCTCTGCGCATACTGCCTCACGTATGTTTTTTTGCGCTGAAGCTCCGTGGCATCATCCCACAGCATTCCGCAGAGCTCGCCGGACGTCACGCCGGCCCCGCGTGCGCATATCAGGTATGCCAGCATCTCCTTGGCCCTGTTCCTCTTGAAATTGACGATCTTGCCGTCATGGAACACCTCGAACTTGCCGAAGCACCTGACCGTCAGCTTTTTGTCATGAGCCGGGGGCATGCCGCGCTTCGCAAAGATGTCATTCAGCAGTGCCTGCACGTCTCCGGTGCTCGCGGGCTTCAGCAGATATCCGTCCACGCCCTGCTTCCATGCTTTCATGGCATACTCCGAATACGCCGTCACGAATATTATTATGATGCCCGGATCAGCGGCCTTGAGCCTGTCCGCCAGCTCCAGCCCGGTCATCCCGGGCATCTCGATGTCCAGCATGGCCACGTCGGGCTCATAATCCTCATCATTCAGGGCTGCCTCCGCACCGTTGTACGTCCTGACCTCACAGGCGTTCCTCAGGGCTTCCTTGACGGTATTGCCCAGGGATATTGCAGCCAGTTTCTCATCATCCACGATCATTATCTTCATAAGTCATCATCTCCGGTCTGTTTTTGGAATAATAATCGTCACTTTCGTGCCGCTGCCGGCCTTGCTCTCAACCAGCAGCTTGCCTCCGCACATCTGCTCCACGCGGGCCGACACGTTGCGGATCGCTACGTGACCGCCAGGGCCTTCCATGTCATCTGAGTCCAGTATCCTTACGTCAAAGCCCACGCCGTCATCTTCAACGATCACCTCGTAATGGTCATCCTCCTCCCTGGTCCTGATGGTTACCGTGCCCTTGCCGGTTTTGCCCCTTATGCCATGACGGACCGCATTTTCCGCCATTGGCTGAAGCGTCAGGGGAGGAATCATGAAATCATCGCACCCTATGTCATAGATCACGTCGAGGTCATCGCCGAACCTGAGCTTTTCGATGGAAAGATAGAACCTGGCATGCTGCAGCTCCTGGACAAAGTCGATGGGAGTCTTGTGGTCCATGGACTCGAAGTTCAGCCGCAGGTATCCCGAGAAATCATGAATGGCCTCCTTGGCAGTCTCCACGTTGACGTCGCAGAGGCTGTATATCGTGTTCATGGTATTGTATATGAAGTGCGGCCTGATCTGACTCAGCATCATGGTGCCGCGCTGGTCTGACAGTTCAAGTTCCTTGAGCCTGTACTCCTCCTGCTGGTTCAGGACTCCCGCGATCATGGACGCTCCCGACAGGAATCCGTATACCAGCGTGATGTAGAGCGAGATGTTGGACTGCCTGGTATGTCCCAGCACGGAATACAGGACGAGGTCCGCGACCAGTCCTGCTCCGATCAGCAGGTAAATGGCCGGGATCCAATGGTATCTGTCGACGTGCGTGCGCCTGACCTTGTTGACGATGATCTGAACCAGTATCGTAATGAAATAAACGATCAGGCTCAGGTATATGAATGCCACGTTCTGCCTCAGGTCCCTGATGCGCAGGATCTGCATGATCAGGAACGCGACGTTGATGGCGGCAAAATACAGACTCCAGTACCTGTATAGCTTGACGCCCCATCTCTGAAACGTTGCGCTCATGCAAAAAACGAAAGGAATCCACATGAACAGCAGCAGTGAGACATAAGTGATCAGCTGGCTGCGTCCGTTAAACATCAGCGTCACGAACGGCATGTCCAAAAGCCTGAACATTCCGACCATGCTTATGAACAGGCCCATGTACCTGGCACCTATCCGCTCGAACCTGTCGGCTCGCATCAGTCTGGTCAGCATGTTAAAAACGGCTCCCAGCACCATGCAGAGTATTGCCGCGACGATCACGGTCCATTCCTTCCTGAGGCAATATGCCATGACCTCGTCCATGGATCCGATGAAAATGTCAGGCAGGCGGTCCGAAAGGCCGTAATAGACCTCCGAGGTGCGTATCGTGATCCTCTTGCCGGAGTCCTCCTGATATACCGGAACAGTGGCCCAATAACAGCCCGGGCTTTTGGTGAGCCATCCGGGATTACACGACTTGGAATCAAAGATGACCTGATCTGCTATGGTGATCTCCACGTCACTATGCACCAGCCATACGGCCAGTGATTCGCTGCCCATGGTCAGGGCAGGCAGGTCAAAGGAATACTCGTGGACACGAGACGGTGCGCCCGCATCCGGGTCCCTCGCCAGTCCGGGATAGTCAGAGGTAACGTGCACGAGCTGACGTACTTCCCTCAGAGATGAGGGGGTAGAATAATTTATGACTGCGGCTATTATGGTGAAGATGCAGATAACCACGCCTATGGCCGTAATGTTGCCTATCGTACGGAATCTGTCATTCATCTGATCATTCGGACTCCCCGTCCTCTGAAAACTCCCCGTAGGTCTCCTCTTCGTAGGTTTCCTCTTCGGAGTTCTCTTCTTCGACGTACTCCTCTTCGTGGTATTCCTCTTCGGAGCCATCGTCCGCGGATTCCTCGTACTCTTCACCTGAGTCCGCATCCCCGCCCTCATCATGATCCCCGGCGGTTTCCTCGGTCTGCTCAGTGACCACGGGCTTGTTGGTTATCCAGCGATAGAAGAATGCGTGATTGCCTATCATCGTGTATTCGCTGATCCCGTAATAATCCGCGTAATACTTGGTCATGAAGAAAAGATAATCGCCCACGCGGGCACCGTTTAACACTTCCTGAGCGGCCTGGACGCAGGTGGAATTGGGGCCGTTGGCAATGATGAGTTCCACCTTGCCCGACCTGTATGACGCGAACTGCAGGTTCTGCGTTATGACTCCGACTATGGTATTGGGAAAAACCGAGCTCTTGACCCTGTTCATGATCACGCTGCCCACCGCCAGCTTGCCGGTATAGGATTCACCTCCGGCTTCTGCCTGGATCGTGGCGGCCAGCCACTCCAGTTCGGTGGCGCTGGCGGCATAGGAACCCGAAGTATCCTCTCGCTGCAGCGCGAGACGTTCTGCGATCTGCTGTGCCAGCGCAGCCTGTGCCGCAGCCGTCTGGGCCTCCAGTGACTTCATTTTTTTGTCCAGATCGGCCAGCTGCTGGTTAAAGTTGGCCAGCTTGCCTTTTTCCGATGAAATGTTGGAATTGGTAGAGTCGAGCTGGCCTTTGACCGCGTCGGTCAAGCCTGCTATCTCTTCATGCTTGGCGTCCAGCGTATCCTGATAGGCATCCAGCTCGGCCTGTTTCTCCTCGACCGTGGCGGTCCTGGCCTCGATCTCGGCTTCAAGTGCCTGGTATTCGGCAATCTTTCGCTGGTCATAGGTCACGATGGCGGTGATGTATTCGGTCTTGGTCAGGAACTCCTGCATCGTGCCGCAAGTCAGCAGCATGATGATCATGCTTTCGGAGCCACCCCTTTCGTAGGTGGCCTTGAGCTGGTTCTTAAGCAGCTCATACTGCCTGGCTTCCTCAGCCTTAGCCTCAGTCAGCTCGTTGTTGAGCTGCACGATCTGGGATGAAACCACCGCCAGCGCGGCCTCGGCCTCGTTGATCTCTCCGCTCAGGACCTCCAGCTGGTCGGTATATCCGCTTATAGTGGACTGCAAAGAAGCACTCTTGTTTTGAAGGGCGCTTACGTTCTGCTCCGTTTCGGCCTTCTGACCTTCGAGCGAGCTTATCGCCGCCCTGGTCTCCTTGGTGGCCTTTTCCAGGTTGGATATGGTCTCCTGGGTTTCCGCTTCCTGCTGCTGCATTGCCGCTATGGTGTCTTCCAGGTCGGCGCGTGCCCTCATCGGCGGAAACGTCATGAAGACGTTTGTCAGAAGCATGATGACCGACATGGTCAAAATGCCCATCTTCCTGCTTAATTTCATACTAAACCATGAACGTCACGGATCGTGCTCAAGGCATGCCTCCGCGACCGCTTCCATTGTCAGGACCTACAGCCTGACGTAATAAAGGTTTATGTCCTGGTAGCTGCCGTCCTTGGACCTAAAGCCCTCGGGAATGGTTCCCAGCCTGGTGAACCCCAGCTTCTCATATAGCTTGTTGGCCGCCATGTTGGTAGTGACAACGGCATTGAACTGCAGTATCTTGAATCCCAGGCGGCCGGCCTGCACGATGCAGTCCTTCACCAGGTCCTCGCCGACCTGCTGTCCCCTGCTGTCCGAAGCCACGGCAAAGCTCGCATTGCAGATGTGTCCGCACCTTCCCTCGTTGTTGGGATGCAGGACGTAGAGTCCATGCACGTTGGCAGCGAAGTCCACCGCCACGCCGCAGTAGCTCTGTGATGCAAAAAACGCATCGCCGTTTGAATCCGTCAGGACATCCTCCTGTGGAAAGGCGTTCCCCTCCTCCACGACCTCATTCCAAATGGCCATCATCGCGGCCGTGTCCCTTGACTGATATTTGCGAACCCTCATTAAGTCACCTTCCTTACAAGCATCAGATTATATGTTGATATTGACATACAAAGACAATTCTACATGGATTTCACGGAAATCACAAGTGCCGCCCGCATAAAACATGAGCCCGCACTTCGCCGTCCAGGCTCAAGTATATCATATATCAGGTATATTTCCCACTTCACCCCGGGGACGGTTCCTGCACTAGGTGTAACGGATGCCGATGATGGTCTTGCCGTCGTAACCACAGCATTCCGTCAGCTGTGATTCCGCCCGTATCATCAGCATGGACGATATGTCTACCGTTCCCACATTACGGGAACATGGCCATATACAATGGCAGCGTTATCTTTTTGCCGGATCGTCCGACGTTTCCATCCACCAGCTTGTAGCCGTATGGCACGTCGTCCCTCTTCAGCAGATTGTCGAGCGAGCGCGATCTGCTGTTTCCGGCCTTGACTTCTATCGGAATGATCCCATCAGCATTCTCGATCAGAAACTCAATCTCAAAAGTCGCTGATTCATTTTTCTTAAAGAACAGGTCATCATGCCCATTCTTAATGAGCATGTCCGCCACAAGGGCTTCATGCATCCCGCCCTTTAAATACGGATTGAGGCTGCCCGGTTCGTTCGCAATCAGCTTTTCCTTGAGCGGATACTCATACATGGCCGCGAGCAGGCCCACATCCGTAGGGTAGACGCGAAAACTGTCCTCATCCGAATGAAACGAAAGGGGCATGGTATACTCATTGACGTTCTTAACGGTTTTGATGAGACAGGCACCTGAAAGCCACTCCATGCTGGAGCCATATTTTCGCCTGGTTCCGGATTTTTCCACGAGGGAATATTGAAATTTGTGGTTCTCTTTGGACAGTTGCCCGGCTATGGAAAAATAACATTTCTCAGCCTTGATCTTTTCTGCTGCCGGGGCATAATGAGCTATGTCATATCTATACTTATATACGGCTTAGGAACTGTAAACAAATAACTTCCTAATCTGCTTGTCTGAATTTCCATGTGACTGCGTT
>CALGGH010000034.1 GCA_937916415.1 uncultured Lachnospiraceae bacterium | reverse complement strand
GAGCTACGGACACATAAGCCACTCGCAATCGCTCCTGCGGATACCATTGCGAAAGCGGGTGATGGGAATCGAACCCACATATCTAGCTTGGAAGGCTAGTGTTCTACCACTGAACTACACCCGCAGATGAAAGAGCGTCGGGGTGACAGGATTCGAACCTGCGGCCTCCTGGTCCCAAACCAGGCGCTCTACCAAACTGAGCCAAGCCCCGCGACACTTAATTACATTAGCACAAATGTCAGATTTAGGCAATGCGGATTAAGATATCATGTGGATGACGTGGATCAAGCCCTCAGTTTTATGAACAGATCCTTATGGCATCCCCACCCGCTATTTTATTCACATAACTGTCGAAAGTCAATCGACGTAAATCGCTGCCTCTGATGACATTGTGATCGCCAAGAACTATCTCAGTCCGGGCTATGCACCATCACCCGATGTATATGAGTGGCCATGCAGAGCATTTATACCCTCAAAACTTGCATTTATCATGATAAGCGAATATGATTTTAGTAGTGTTGCACGATTGAATGGAAGGGCGTGGGCTCCCATGCTCAAGGTCAAACTGTCTTATGCGAACACCCGCGGGGTGCATGCGTATAGGCGAACGCATCGGGGGTCTGCGTACAGTCGAACGCATAAGAGCGCACAGGTACAGCCGGACGCATAGGGTCGCAAATGTATAGGCGGACGCATGCGGGGTGCATGTGTACGGTCGGATGCATAGGAGCGCTACAGTCGGACGCATAGGGGCGTATGTGTACAGCCGGACGCATCAGGGCGTACGCATATGGGCGAGCGGATAGATATGAGCGAATAGATGTGAGCGAATAAAGACGGTGGGCGAACAAATAAATGAGAATAGAGGCGAATTAATTAGGAGAAGAAGGCATGTATATGGCAGATAAGGATCGTTATGAAAAAATGGAGTACAGGAGATGCGGACGGAGCGGATTGATGCTGCCGGCGCTGTCGCTGGGACTGTGGCATAATTTCGGTGACATCACGCCGTTCGGAGTTCAGCAGCAGATACTGAGGACGGCCTTCGACAATGGGATCACGCACTTCGACCTGGCCAACAATTACGGACCGCCGTACGGAGAGGCAGAGCGTAATTTCGGCAGGCATTTTGACGCTGACTGGAACAGATACCGGGACGAGCTCATCATTTCGACCAAGGCCGGATATGACATGTGGCCCGGACCTTACGGCGACCACGGCAGCCGCAAGTACCTGTTTGCCAGCATTGACCAGAGCCTTAAGCGGATGCATTTGGATTACGTGGACATATTTTATCATCATCGTCCGGATCCCGACACTCCGATTGAGGAGACCATGGGAGCGCTCCATGACATAGTGAAGAGCGGCAAGGCCCTATATGCCGGCATATCTAACTATGACGCGGCACAGGCCCGGGAAGCATCGGAGATCATGGAAAAGATGGGCATGCACCTGCTGATACATCAGCCCAATTACTCCATGTTCAACAGGTCCATCGAGGAAGGCCTGACGGACGTGATGCGGGAAAAGGGCATCGGCATCATCGCCTTCGGACCTCTGTGCGGAGGCCTGCTGACGGACAGGTACCTAAACGGCATTCCCGCTGATTCGAGGGCGGCGCATGACCCCAGGTTCCTAAAGGCGAAGGACATCACCGAGGACAAGCTGGCCATCATCAGGAGGCTGTCGGAAATGGCACGTAAGCGTGGCCAGTCACTGGCCCAGATGGCACTGGCCTGGACGCTCAGGGATCCGGTAGTGACGACGGCACTGATCGGAGCCAGCCGTCCGGAGCAGGTTCTTGAAAACGTGAAGGCCCTGGATAAAAGGGGTTTTACCGAGGAAGAGCTTGCCGCGATTGACGAGGTGCTGGAGGACAAGAAATGGTAGGCATGGTATAATTAAGGCTTGAAATGCATCCATGCATTTCAAAACAGCCTTTTATTACATCCATGTAATTAAGGCTTGAAATGCATCCATGCATTTCAAAACAGCCTTTAATTACATCCTTGGTAATTAGGCTTGAAGATTTCTTTTGTTTCTCGTGAGGAGAGGTGGTCCGGATGGATAGACCCAACGCCGCATCCAGGGTACTCATAGTGGATGACATGCGCATCAACTGCATGCTCCTTGCGTCTCTTTTGCAGTCTCATGGAGTGGCTTCCGACATGGCCGAGAGCGGTGAGGAGTGCCTGGCGCTGTTTAAGGAGAATGAGTACGACCTGATCCTGATGGATCACAGGATGCCGGGCATCGACGGTGTAGACACGCTGGTGCGGCTGAAGGAGCTTTTTGAAGAGAACGGACGTGAGATTCCGGTCGTATGTCACACCACCGAAGCCGGACGCGAGAACGTCAACCTGTACAAGGCGGCAGGCTTTGCGGACGTGCTGTTCAAGCCCATAGATCCGCGGGAGCTGTACCGGATGCTTAAGGCCTGCCTTCCCGAGGGAGCCATGACGGAAGAAGAGGATTCCGGGGAACGTGACAGGCAGTCCGCCGAAGTAGCCAAGCTGCCCGGGTCCCTGCGTGACGTGGAAGGCCTGAACCTGAAGGCGGGCATCGACAGCTGCGAAACCGCTGAGGACTATCTGGACGCCCTCAGGATATTCGCGGGTTCCGCGATGAGCAAGGCGCGTGACATAGAGAATTTCTGTGAAAAAGAAGATTATGACGGCCTTGCACTGAAGGTTCACAGCGTGGAGAGCATGGGCAGGCTCATCGGAGCCATTGAACTCGCCGACGAAGCTGCCGAACTGGAAAAAGCCGGCAAGGATAAGCTGACCGCGGTCATTAAGGAAAAGGCGCCCGGTTTTCTGGCTCATTACAGGTCCTTACATGACAGGCTTAAGGACATCTGACAAGGATCGAGGTAGAGAACTGCTGTGAGAGAAAGCGTTTGTTTCATAACATCCAAGGATCACGGCTTCCTGATCAGCAAGATGCGTCATCTGTTCGAAAGTGCCGACATGGACGTGGCCATGTGCATCGATGACGTGAATGAGATCAAAAAGAAGCGTCAGGACGAAAACGTCTTCATCTATTATTCAGATGCCGGATATTCCAGGGTCGAGGCCACCATGTCATATCTGTCCAATCTCTGCCACGACGAGCACAAGTCACTGTGTCTGGTGGGGGAGGGCAGTTTTCTGGAACGTGCGCTTGGCGCTGACGTCTGCAAGGTGGTGAGCCATTACTATCCCCATCCGGTTGATTCGGGACAGATAGTGCATGACGTCAAGGAGCTTTTTTTGCTGCATGCCGAGGTGGAGCGCAGGAAGCAGCTGCTGATAGTGGACGACGATGAGGATTTCATTGCGCTCATGACTAACTGGCTTGGAAATGATTATGAGGTGATCGGCGTTCACACCGGGGCAGAGGCCCTGGAATTCATAAGGGACAACCGGTGCGACCTCATTCTTTTGGACTATGAGATGCCTGACCTGAGCGGCTACGAGGTCATGGACAGGGTCAGGAAGAATCCCATGACCGCTGACATTCCCCTGATCTTTCTTACCGGGATCAACGACAGGGAAGGCGTGATGAACATCATTCGGCACAGGCCTGACGGGTATCTGCTCAAGACCACCCGCAAGGCAGAACTCCTGGATATTTTGGAAAGATTTTTTGCTGAATCCATCCTGAGGAGGAACAACCATGGAACACAATCCCATTCCGCGTGATGACGCTCAGGTCGTGCGTGATGGCGAGGTGCGTGGCGACGACTTGTGCGCCGGCGCGCGAAGTGATGGCATGCGAAGTGACGACGACATGAATCTTGCCCGCGAACACTTCCTTGACAGCATCCGGCGTCTGGGCAACGTGTCGCTGCTGCTCAGGAGGATCGAGGGCGGATACGAGGTCGCGGAGATATCCCGGGACATGGCCGACATGATGGAGTGTGACAGCGTGGAGGAGGCGCACGAGCTGCTGAACGGCAACGGCATCATGGAGACGACGCATCCCGATGACAGGCTGGCCGTTAAGCGAATGCTGCGCAGGCGCAAGTCCAAGGAAGGCACCAGTGACTTAAACGTCCGCAAGATCACCGCCAGGGGCAACATGATATGGTGCAGCGTGCACTATGCCTTCATAGATGACTTTGGCGAGCATTACGTCTATGCGACCTACTTTAACGTGACCGTCCTCAAGGAATACGAGGACAGGCTCCGCACGGCCTACGTCAGCATGGGCGACAATTTCTATCATACCAACGACCGTACCCTCGGACTTTTCAGGGTCAATCTCACCAGGAATAAGCTGGAGGACATGCAGGGGCGCAGCCTCTATGCGACGGATTCGCTCGTGCGGCCTTATTCCGAAGTGATGGAGATCAGGTCGGAGAATTACCCCATCCCCGAAGAACGTGAGAAGATGCTCAGGGCCTTCAGCACCTCTGAGCTGCTTGACGCGTACAGCCGCGGCAGGCTCATGGTGTCGCAGATCCTTTTTTCCAAAAGGCGCGACGGCAGGTTCTGCTACGTGAAGCTGGAGGCCACTTTTGTGCGCCACCCGATGTCTGGCGACGTCATCGCCTTCATCACCGAATCCGAATGCAATAACGAAAAGGTAAACGAGACGCTGCTGTCCAAGATACTGGCACGGCAGTTTGACATGGTGTGCTTTTTGGCCAACGGCGAATACGGCGTGGTGGTCGGCGACGCGAGCCTGATCGAAAAGGGCAACATCTTCCCGCTGAAAAGAAACGGCGACTACACCGAATGGCTGGAAAACCAGGTCATACCGGTGCTCGACGGCACGGACGAGGAGCAGGACAGGCAGGCCGATTCGCTGGAACTTGAAACCATAGAAGAAAAGCTGGCTGCCGGCGAGCCTTACGTGGCCAACATAGCGTGCCGCATAGACGGAGAGGTCTTTTACAAGAGATTTGACTTCTTCCTGGTCAATCCGGAGGCCAGGTTCTACATACTGCTAAAGAGCGACACCACCGAAATACAGCGCGAGCAGATAGAGCGCAACGAACAGCTGCAGCTGGCGCTCAGGGAAGCGGAGGCCGCCAGCGTGGCCAAGACCGCCTTTTTGTCGCGCATGAGCCATGAAATCCGCACTCCCATGAACGCAATCATAGGACTCGACAACATAGCGCTGCAGGAGGACGTGCTTTCGGCGGATGCCAGGGATCACCTGGAAAAGATCGGTTCGTCCGCCAGGTACCTGCTGTCGCTCATCAACGACATACTGGACATGAGCCGCATAGAGAGCGGGCGCATGACGATCAAGGCCGAGGAATTCGAGTTCGGGAGCCTGCTTGAATCCGTCAACACCATGGCCGACGGACAGTGCCGTGACAAGGGACTGCATTATGACTGCAAGATACATGGCCAGGTGGATGAATGCTACGTGGGCGACGACACCAAGATCAGGCAGGTGCTGATCAACATACTGGGCAACGCGGTCAAGTTTACGCCCGAGGGCGGGACCGTTTCGCTGGACGTGGAGCGGACTTCCATTTACGGGGACCAGGCCACGGTCAAGTTTGAGATACGGGACACAGGCATCGGCATGGACGAGAGCTACCTGCCCAGGATATTCGACGTCTTTTCGCAGGAGGACGACACCAATACGTCCAGGTACGGCGGCTCCGGTCTCGGCATGGCCATCACCAAGAACATAGTCGAGCTGATGAACGGCCGCATCCAGGTGGAATCGGAAAAGGGAGCCGGCACGACCTTCGTGGTGACGATACCCATGAAGACCACCGGCAGGAGCTCGACCGAGGGGCAGAATTATGAGCTGAAGCCTGACGAGCTGAAGAAAAAGAGACTGGCCGAGACCTCCGTAGAGATCAAGCCTGCGGAGCTGAGCGGCAGAAGGGTGCTGCTGGCAGAGGACGTGCTGATCAATGCCGAGATCATGAAGCAGATGCTGCTCATGAACGGGATCGATGCGGATCATGCGGAGAACGGCAGGGAGGCCGTGGAAATGATGCGCAGCCATCCGGCCGGGTACTATGACGTGATCCTGATGGACATCAGGATGCCCGTCATGGACGGACTCGAGGCGGCGGAAAAGATACGTGTGCTGGATCATCCGGACGCGAAGGACATACCGATCATAGCCATGACGGCCAATGCCTTCGACGAGGACGTGCAGCGCTCGCTGCAGGCGGGAATGAACGCGCATCTGTCCAAGCCCATCGAGCCCGATCTGCTTTTTGACACGATCAGCGACATGATAGCACGCCGCAGTCTCCCGAGGAAAGGCTGATTTGATCAGTCCTTTACCGGCACGATGGGAAAACGGCAAGGGAACGAGGTGACGAATGGCTGAAAGAAGAAAGATACTGGATGACCTGTTTGACGCATTTACGATAACGGCCGGAGCCAATTACGTGTCACTGTATGACGCGGTCGGCAAGATGACGAGATACTCGGCCGCGTCGGTGGAACTCTTTGGACTGCCGGGAGAATACATCCCTGACGGCAGTGACAACTGGGCGGATTACGTGCATCCCGAGGACCGGAACAAATACACCGGCATCATGGGAGAGCTGCTCAGCGGGACCGCGCACACCTACAACCTGACGTACAGGGTCAGGATGGCGGACGGAGATTACGGCAGGTTCAGGTTCATCGGCGCGATACTCAGGAATGAGGAGACCGGGATTCCGGAGCTGGTCGGCGGCATCATGCAGAACGAGGGACTGCTGGACAACACGGACTCCGTCACGGTGCTGCGCAACCAGTACGGATTCCTGACTGACCTGGAGACGTCGATCGAGCTCAGGCACGCTCAGTCGATATTGTACATGGGCATCTCCGGCATGGCTGAGATCAATGAAAAATACGGCTACGGCTTCGGCAACCATCTGCTTCAGCAGGTTGCGTGGATCATACAGGAGCAGGCGGCCAGGTACGGCACGATATACCGCATGGAGGGCGCCAAGTTCGCGATGATGTCGGACCATCTGGATAACGACGGCATCCGCGGGATATACGAAACGATACGTCAGAGTCTGATCTCGGGAATAGACGTGGACGATACCAGGCTGACGCTGACCATTAACGGCGGGCTCGTAACCATCGGAGACTCCCCTGTGAGCGCGCTGACTGTGCTGGGCAGCATGAGGTACGTATACAAGGAGTCCAGGCAGAACCGTCACGGCAGGCTCGTGGATTTTGACCGAAATGATCAGATCACTGACGACAAGAGGCTTCGCCTGATCAACGTCGTGAGGGAATGCATCATAGATGACTGCAGGGGATTTGACCTGCGCTATCAGCCCGTATTCGCGGACGGAGGCGGGACCAAGATCGGAGTTGAGGCCCTGGTCAGGTTCAGTTCCGAGGAATACGGGGAGATCGATCCCACCCGGTACGTGCCGGTGCTGGAGAGGGACGTGATATTTGAGGAGCTGGGCTACTGGATACTGAACCGGTGCATGAGGGACGGCCTCAGAATCGTGAAGGACAATCCGGACTTCATCATAGGGGTGAACGTGGCGTCTGCCCAGATAGAGGATGATTATTTCGTGGAGGAGCTTACTGAGGTATCCGGGAACGTGGGATTTCCGCTGCATAACCTGTGCCTGGAGCTTACCAAGGACTGCAGGCAGCTGGATGCCGACGTGCTGAGGGACGTGACCGGCAGGTTAAAGGCGCTGGGCGTCAGGATCATCATAGATGATTTCGGATCGGGCCTAAGCTCCATAGATTTCCTGAGGGACCTCAAGCCCGACTGCATCAAGTTCGACATGAAGTACATAGAGGACATCATGAACAATGAGGAGGACCGCAAGATCATACATCACCTGTCGGAGCTGGCGGTGGCCTGCGGTACCGAGGTCTGCATCAAGGGAGTGGAGACCAGGGAGGTATATGACATAGTTTCGGCCTTCAACGTACACATGATGCAGGGATTTTATCTGGGCCGGCCGGTAAGCGCCGGAGAAATGTGAATGACGGATCCTTACGTTCCAAAATCAGGCTCATTGCCCCTCGCAAGAGGGGCATTATTGTCGCCGCGATCATGCTCTGCGTGGCGTGTGCCCTGTGCGCTGCCACCGTCCGGCTGCATCAGACCGCCGGCAGCAGGCGGGTGGTCGGGGCATTGAGGAACCTGGACGCGGACCTAAGCGTTTATCCGGGAGACTCCTTCCCCATGGAACAAATGACCATAATGGTCAAAAACGCCCTCTCGGATCCTGATGACGAGGGACTGACGGTGCATCTTGAATGGGACGGGGAGTTTGACAAATCATCCGATACGCTGCACGTAAAATGTGATAGAATGACTATAGCCTTAGACGGCAGTGAACTGATGAGGGTACGGGGCACGGCGAATCTGACCGCTCCGGGCGCACAGAGACCCCGTGGATGCCCGCCGGGGCCCGGGCTAACCGTGGTCCGTTGATGGCAGGAATTGGAATGGAAGGATTGATGGAGATAAATACATGAGCGGCATTTTGGAGCATGATACCGTAGAACTCAATGACAAGGACAATTCACTCAGGATCATAGACCAGACGCTCCTTCCGGGACGCGTGGAGATCGTTGACCTGAAGACTCCTGAGGAGATATGGGACGCCATATACAGGCTCCGCGTGAGGGGAGCCCCGGCCATAGGCGTGGCCGCCGCGATAGGCATGTACGTGATATCCGTCGGGATCGCGGCCGGATCCGTCAGGACTCCCGTCATGGACAGGCGCAAGGGCGACCTGGACGGATTCTATGAGGAGTTCAGGAAGCAGAAGGATTATCTGAACAGCGCCAGGCCGACGGCGGTAAACCTCTCCTGGGCGCTGGACCGCATGGACGAGGTCTGCGTGCGTGCGATAGCCGAGGCCGGGGAAGCCGGCAGCGGCAATGCCGGACTCGTGCTCGATGCGCTGCGCGAGGAAGCCCTGAGGATCAGGGATGCCGACGTCTCTACCTGCAGGGACATAGGCGAGCACGCGCTGACGCTCATTCATCCGGGCGACGGAGTGCTCACGCACTGCAATGCGGGACAGCTGGCGACGATTAAGTACGGAACGGCCACCGCGTGCATGTACCTGGCTCATGAAAAAGGCTATGACCTGAGGATATACTGCGACGAGACGAGACCCCTCCTGCAGGGAGCGAGGCTGACGTCATATGAACTGGCGAGCGCAGGCATGGACGTGACCCTGCTGTGCGACAACATGGCGGCCTCACTGATGAAAAGCGGAGCCATCAATGCGGTGTTCGTCGGAGCGGACCGCATAGCGGCCAACGGCGATGCAGCCAACAAGATAGGCACGCTGGGCGTGGCCACCCTGGCCAGGGCCTTTGGCATACCCTTTTACGTATGCGCGCCGCTGTCGACCATCGATGCCGCCACGCCGGACGGCGATCACATAGTCATTGAGCGCAGGCCGGATTATGAGGTGACCGAGATGTGGTACAGGGAACGCATGGCTCCCGAGGACGTGAAGGTATACAATCCCGCCTTCGACGTAACGGACCATGAACTCATCACCGCGATAATCACGGAGAGGGGAGTTCACAGGGCCCCGTATGATTTTAGGAGGTAACGCCGGATGAACGGCACCAACGCACCGGGGCCGGTAGCCCCCAGGGATCCTACCGCCAGGAGACCATACGTCTACATAATGAATTCACAGGAAGTGTATGGCTCGCCGCAGCCTGACGGCCGAGGCATACAGTTCATATACGAGGACGGCAGGTTCGCCGACTGCCTGAGGCGCGTCGGCCACGTGACCGACGAGTCGCTGCTTGAGATCATTCCGACCACGGCGGGATTCAGGCAGGTGGTTCATTCGATCGGAGTCAGCGTGTCTGAGCCCTCGCTTGCGCCGGTGAGGTTCGCGCTGCAGATGTATCCGGCCAATCCCGGCGAACCCTCAACCACCATCATTAAGGACATGATCGCTAACGGCGACGAACAGGTCATAAACCTGGATGAGGCAGACTGGCATGATGAGGATGCCCTGATCGGCCAGATCAGGTTTGAGTTTGACAGGCCCGGCCTGCTGGCCACCGTGGACGTGAGATTATATTTTAACGACGGATATGAGGCGCCCGTACAGGTGGCGGATGAGGCCATAGACTTTGACGGTGAGGGTTACCGGGCGATGATCGCCCGCAGCCTGATCACGACGGCCACGGACGGCAGGCTCGGCAAGGTCATGCAAAAGGCCGCGTCTGGAGAGGACGTGACGCTTGCCTTCATAGGAGGCTCGGTGACGCAGGGAGCCGGTGCCACCCCGATACACCTCAAATCCTACGCCAGGCAGTGCGCTGATGCATTTGCGGAGCGTTTCTGCGGCGGCAGCCCGGATAAGGTCAGGCTCATCAAGGCGGGCGTCGGAGGCACCCCGTCGGAACTCGGCATGATCCGCTTCAGGAGGGACGTGCTGAGGGACGGAAGTGAGGAACCTGACGTGATCGTAATTGAATTTGCGGTCAACGACGCGGGCGACGAGACAGGCGGCACGTGCTTCGAGAGCCTGCTCAGAAAGGCACTGAAGCTGCCCTGGAAGCCTGCGGTGGTACTGCTTTTCGCGGTTTTTTCGGACGACTATAACCTGCAGGACAGGCTGATGCCGGTGGGTGAGAGATACGGACTGCCGATGGTGAGCCTGAGCGACGCGGTGACCCCGCAGTTTACCCTGTCACCGGCTAATGGCAGGATCATATCCAAGAACCAGTATTTCTATGATCAGTTCCACCCGTCAAATAACGGTCACAGGGTGATGAGCGACTGCCTG
Source organism: uncultured Lachnospiraceae bacterium (assembly GCA_937916415.1). GTDB lineage: Bacteria > Bacillota > Clostridia > Lachnospirales > Lachnospiraceae > XBB2008. The sequence continues at coordinate 2,617 of CALGGH010000034.1, read as the reverse complement.
ATCAACCTGTTTGAGCAGGCAGGAAAGGAAGCTGGAGCCGGTCCGGAGGGCAGCGGCGTGACGTCCAACGGCCACGGTGCGGCTGCAGGTGAAAATGGAGCCGGTCAGGAGGATGGCGGTGCGACGCAGGACGCCGCGTCACTAAAAGCAGGCGATGAACCCGCGGGATTCCCTGACGGGATCGCTCCCGTATACGGCAGGGATTTCGAAGACATAGAACTCCTCGACCGTAAGGAGATGCCCGAAGGACTGAAGGTGGAGATCAAGCCGGGGGATTTCGTCCTTACCGACCATGCGCTGCAGGCGGTGGAAATGGATTCAGAGATCGAGCCCGTTCCCGAATTTCCCAATAACTGGGCTTATGAGGGAGGCAATCCGTATACGGCGCCGTTCGTGATGTGGATCACCTGTTCTAAGCTGGTGCTTGTCTATAAGGACAGCGGCGATCCGAAGTTTGGTCACGCCTGGATCAACGTGGACGGAGTTGAAGTGGCCATGGCGGACCCTCTCGTAAACGGATGGAATCATTGTAATCCGCTCATAATCCTTAATGAAGAGCAGACTAAGGAGCACTTTGTTCAGATATACATGGAGACCGGTCATGAGGACAGGTACTTCACGATACTGGGATTCGGGGTTGTGAGGTAGCAATTCGTCTGGCAAAGCCAGCCGCCCGTTTGCTACGCAAACTGACACCGCACTCGTGGAAGACCTCGTGCAGGCTGCGAAGGCTCCCGCAACCGAAGAAGAAAATGAAATATAGAATAGAAGAAAACAAAACCAAAATACACCTTTCAGACGACGAATGGCCGGGCGTGATCCGCGTGGCGGGATACGTGGCCGGGGACGTGGAACTTGTCATGGGCTTCCGTCCGGAGGTAGCGATCCTTTTATCGACGAAAAAAAATCCTGAGTCCGGTCCGGAGACTGAGGCCCTTTCGCCTGGGGGGAAAAGTCCTGAGTCCGGTCCGGAGGCTGAGGCCCTTTCGCTTGATGGGGAAATCCCTGAAGCCGGTGACGGCTTCGACCTGTGGCCCGGATGCGTCTATGCGGGCACGTTGGGGCGCAGCGCGCTGATCGACGGCCTGGTTGGATCGGGCAGGCTGGACGTAAGCAAGGTGAAGGGTAAACGCGAGGTTTATTCCTTTGGCCTGATAAATGCGGGAGAAGGGGAAGGGACGGCCCTCGTGATCGCGGGATCCGACAAGCGCGGCACCATATACGGGCTTTTTCATCTCTCGGAACTGATGGGGGTCAGCCCGTGGACGTGGTTTGCCGACGTGGCACCCGCACACAGGGACGAGGTCACCATCACCGAAGCGGAGGACGTCGTCTCCCGGGAGCCCTCGGTTAAGTACAGGGGCTTTTTCATCAATGACGAATGGCCGTCCTTCGGCAACTGGACCTTTGAGCATTTCGGAGGTTTCACCGCCGGGATGTATGAGCACGTTTTTGAGCTGTTGCTTCGGCTCAAGGCCAATTATCTCTGGCCGGCCATGTGGTCATCCAATTTTTCGTGCGACGGACCGGGGCTTAAGAATGCCGAACTGGCTGACGAGATGGGCATAGTGATGAGCAGTTCCCATCACGAACCCTGCCTCAGGCACAGTGAGGAATGGGACCTCGTAAAGGGCGACGACACGCCGTACGGCAGCGCGTGGAATTTTGACCGCAACAGGGAGGGCCTCATCAATTACTGGCGCGAGGGCCTTGAGCGAAACGGCAGGTTCGAGAACGTCATCACGGTGGGCATGCGCGGCGAGCGTGACAGCGAGATACTCGGCAGGGAGGCCACCCTCAGGGAGAACATAGATTACCTGAAGGACGTGATCACGGCACAGAATGACCTGATTAGGGAGACCATCGGTCCGGACCTGGACGGGATTCCCAGGATGCTGGCCATATATAAGGAAGTCGAAAGGTATTATTACGGCGATGCCGACAATGAGGGCCTGCGCACGTGGGACGGCCTAAACGGGATCACCTGCATGCTGTGCGAGGACAATTTCGGCAACATGCGCGGCCTGCCAGAAAGGTCTGAAATCGGACGGCGGGGCGGCTTCGGCATGTATTATCATTTTGACTATCATGGCGATCCCGTCTCATACGAGTGGGTTTGCTCCACACACCTGGCCAAGGTCTGGGAGCAGATGACGCTGTGCTATGAATCCGGCGTGCGTGAGATATGGATAGTGAACGTCGGTGACCTGAAGCCTCAGGAGCTGCCCATATCGTATTTCATGGACCTGGCTTACGACTATGACAAATGGGGTCTGTCCAATGGCGACAGCGCACTTCAGTACCTGCATAAATGGGTGGTCGATCAGTTCGGGCCGGATGACGCCGGCATGATCATTACCCTTTTGAACGAATACACCAGGATCAATTCCATGAGAAAGCCCGAATCGCTGCGTTCGGACACGTATCATCCCTTCTGCTTCGGCGAGAGCGCCTTCATGTCCGGCCTGGCTGACACGCTGGTGAACAGGGCCAGGGAAACCGAAAAAAGGTTTGAGGGCACGCCGCTGCATGACGCGTACCGCGAACTGGTGGGATTCCCGGTCGAGGCATCCATGAACGTGCTGAAGATGCAGCTCGCGGCCGGCCGCAACGAGAT
>CALGGH010000033.1 GCA_937916415.1 uncultured Lachnospiraceae bacterium | reverse complement strand
CATATGGGCAGATAAAAGCAAAACGGGTTAATAGTCTAAGGCGTTTCCGGAAAGCACTGAGACAGCAACCTGCTGACGTGAGGGTCGGGTAAAGGAGGCGATTCCAATGGGCTGAAGTCAAGAAATACATTAATGACCGTTCCAAGAGAGAACGCTGGCATGTGAACTCCAACTAAAAAGCCTCGCAGTAGCTTAGGCTACATGAGTTCAGTAACCTACAGGATAAGGAGAGGCACCTAACGTCTGCTATACAAGAAAGGGAAAACATAATGAATATGAAGAGATTATTAGCCTGCATTTGTTGCTGTATTGTTTTGTTTTCATCTGTTAATGTCCATGCAAAAGACAATGAAAGCATAGATTATGAAGAGCTACTGCAAAGAGTTTCTGGGACTAAAAAGGAGTTTTCATGGGAATCATTTCAAGCATTGTCTGATGAAGAATTATCTCGTATTGATTGGCGTACTTTCTTTTATCTTAGCAGATGTTATTACGCAAGCCATGTTTACAATTATACTCAAAATACATCTTTGGAAGGGGACGGAATAGGCTATATATACGGTCAGGCGAATTGCCCAAATTTCAACATTGGGGCGAAGCATATGGCAGGTGTGGGGTGTGAAATAGCTGCAGCATATAATGGATTAAAGGGTATTGGCCGGCAAGTCACATGCTCATCTATAATAAAGCACTTTGAAATGAATAGTTATATCATGAAAGCTTTCATCGCGGGAGATATGGGTTCAGATCCATATGCCATAGGTGATTTCTTGAGTGATTATAATGATGTAAGGGTCAAAAGCCCTCTTCAAGCAACTTGAAATTTGGCGATGTACTTTGAAAACTTAATACAAACCACGATTGGAAACAGAAATGTATAGCAGAGGGTGCTCCGGATACACTGTTTAGAGTTACCCTTTCCTGTTCCTTTCATCCCAGGGCGGGATTCAGGGCATAGTGACCGGAACCCTTCCGGAATCGGAAGAGTTTCCTGAAGTTCAGTGCCGCCACCTTGCATCCAAAGTAGAACTTACATCGGATCAGTCCGTGGACACGCATCCGGTTTACTCCATACCGGTTTTTCAACAATGACGGTACTGTTTCGACTCCGTTTCGGAGACGTGCGTATTGTTTGAACTCCTCTGTCTCCATGCGGTTCTGAGCAAGCGCCCGTTTCTTCTTTTTCAGGGAAACAGAAAGTTTACTTACCCGTTTGAAGATCTTTGGGTGGCAGTGCTGCTGATAAGGGCAACCGGCACATTTCTCTCTTTCAAAAGAAAGAAGAACCTGACCGGATTTCTTGTTGTACCAACAGGATTTCGGAGCATATCCGGCAGGACAACTGGTTACCTTGGTGCCATCTTTGCTGAACTGGAATGCTCCCATAATCGGGTCCACATCTACTCCGGTCAGATCTGTTGTGACCAGATCGATGTTATTCTCTGCGGCAGCATTGACGTTCTCATCACCACTATATGCGCCGTCAGTGATCATTACGGTTTTCTTTTCCTGATGCCCGATGTGGTCAAGATGTTCTTTCAGGAATTCACTGTCACTCTTGTTGTTAGTGGCGAACTGGTAGTCAGTTACAACGGATCCGTTTTTACCAACGGACTCTTCGACGTTTCCAGCGTATCCGCGGTGTTTCTTCCCGGCTTTTTCCCGGTAAGTGGCATCGGGATCGGACGGGTTCTGGAGGATACCGGAACCCATTCCTCCGTCTGCCTTGTTCCGCAGCCTGCGTTTTCCATCCTCAACGATTGTCTGCTCGGAAATGCACCGAACAAACAGCTGATACTCTGTAACGTCTTCAAAAGAACCGTTACAACGTTCCAGCAGGAGATCCGCATCGGAGAAAAGAACATCAAATCGCTCCTGGACATCTATATCACTGCAGTGGTAAATGACCCTGTTGAAATCATTCGGATCATAGTAATGCGCCATGTGTCCGATCAGGTCATCCCTGCCATTCTTGTGCAGATAGGAAACAAGCTTTGCAATGCAGGTATAAATCAGTTCCATTCGGCTCAGCTTCCGGATGTTGGCTTCGACCATCAAGGAATCCATCCTGCGGATCCGTTTGTCAATGCCCATCATTCTGGCGGATGCCTCAGCCAGTCCGGTCACACAGTCATGATAAAGGTCGACCCCGTGTATCCGCTCATAGTTGTAGCAGCGGATCCGGAAACGGGAAAGGCTTTTATCACTGAGCGGCTGCTCTGAATAACTGGTGGTATGAAGCGCCATCTGATAGCGGGGATCCAGCATAAGGTTATCGACGATCTCGTCATCAGAGATACCGAAAAGCTCTTTGATAACAAGGGCGCCGATAATGACGTTCACCGGTGTGTTCGGTCGGGATGCCTTGTCAGAATAGAGGACGGAGAACCGCTCCTCATCAATCTGAGGAAACACATCCTCGGCGAAGACCTTAGCCCATGACTTATCAAGCGCTTTACATTCCCGTTCTGTGAGACCATAAGTGCTGTCGAATAAAGACATCTGTTGAGCATTGTTCTTTCGGAATGACATCGGAATTAACCTCTCGTATATGATGTCTCTATTTTACCATATATAGAGCTGATTTTCCGCTTAACCACGCGGTTTGTATTAAGTTTTCAAGGTGCTGATTTCAAGCGCAACTATAGGTTACTGTAGCAGGTCTGCTGGGGACCTTTTGACCCCAACATCATATATTTGACCGTCAAAGAATATCTTCTGTTCCGATTCGGCATGGTCCTCAATATACTGGAATACCTTGTCAAATCGCTCATCCGTGCTTTTCTGGTATTCAAGCTGCTTCAGTTCTATATGGCTGACTTTTTCAAATAAAAGAGCATTGTTAGAGATAAACCGCCTCATTTCACGAAATGCACGCATAATGAAGATACTTTGCTGTTCCGCCACCTCGCCCTTTAGAACTGTAGCCAGCATATATATTCCTTGCTCTGTAAAGGCATAAGGAGGCTTCCTTCGTCCACCCTCCTGCCCTGAATAAAAATTAGATTCCCGTGAAGTCGCAATTTGCGGCTTCACGAAAACTTAGTTTTCCCTCTTCACATAATGCAATTCTACATCAAATCCCAGATCCTCCATCATGGCCAAAAAGGTCTTATTCATGATCTGTTCTTTACTGCGGACAATCTTATTTACATATGATGGAGATGTGCCGATATTCTCTGCTATCTTCGCCTGCGTAGTAGCCTTCTCGATACATCTCATCTTCACATCCATTTCAATATTGTTCTTCAGCATATTCTTCTCCGCTGTTCATCTCAATTACTTGACTTATAGCTCAATTCAGTATAACACAAAATCTTCGTTCTGAACAGCACAAAAAATAAAGAAACCGGTCATTTCCCCTTATACTCAAAGCACAGCATCGTGATGTCGTCGAACTGAGGCGCGCCGTCCACGAAGGCGTCGATGTCTTTTCTCACGGTATCGATGAGTCCGTCCGTGGAATCGCTCTCGTGCGAATTGAGGGATTTGATCAGCCTGTCGTTGCCGAACAGTTCATTGTTTGAGTTGGTGGCCTCGGACACGCCGTCGGTATACTCAAATACCACGTCCCCGGGAAGGAGTTCAAATTCATGCTCCCTGAACTTCAGTCCCTCCATGGTCGCTACCGCGGGCGAATGCTTGTATTCTATGAGCTCGAAGCTGCCGTCCTTTCTCCTGAGGGCTGGATGTTCATGCCCCGCATTGGCAGCCATGCCCTTGCCGGTGGTCAGGTCGATTATCGCCATCCATACGGTAACGAACAGTTCGGCCTCATTGCCCTCGCACAGCTGGTCGTTCACGTCGCCCAGTATCTCCGCGGGCGTGCCGCCCATCAGGGTGCGGTTCTTGATCAGTGTCTTGGCGATGACCATGAAGAGAGCGGCGGGCACTCCCTTGCCGGATACGTCAGCCACCACCAGGGCCAGATGATCGTCATCGACAAAGAAGAAATCATAGAAATCTCCGCCAACCTCCTTGGCCGGATCCATGAGTGCATACAGCTCGAACTCAGTTCTCTCCGGGAACGGAGGGAATATCCTGGGCAGCATGTTGGCCTGGATCTCGGTGGCGACGGATAGTTCCGCGCCTATGCGCTCCTTTTCGGCCGTGATCTGCTTCACTTCCTCTATGTAACTCTTCATGCGCACGGTCAGGCTCTGGAAGGTCTCGGCCAGGGTCTGGATCTCATAGCTCTTGGTGGGATACCAGTCAAAGTCGAGATTGTCGCCCTGCAGTGCGCTGACCTTTTCGGTAAGGCCCCTGACCGGGGATGATATCATTTTGGACATGTAATATGCCAGTCCCGCCGCAAAAGCCAGCGCAAGCAGGCCGGTAAGGAGCAGGATTACCGAAAAGTTCCTGATGGACGCCATCGTGTCGCCCTCAGTCTCTTCGGATATTATCGACAGCGCATCCAGCAGTTCGGCGGTAGGCTGCTGTACCACCTCCTCGGGCAGCATGATGATGATGGACCATCCTACGGATTCCATGCCCGCATATGCCACGCAGTAATCCTTGTCCAGGACTTTGATGATGCGGTAGCTTTCCTCTCCGTCAAGCGCATCCTTGATCAGTGCCGCGAGTTCCGCGTTCTCCGAATTCCTCAGGTCAAAATCCGCATTCTCCCTGGTTATGGACAGTTCACCCTCGTTTTCGGAGGAAAAAAGCAGCTGGCCGTTGTTGTTGACGATGCAGGCGATTCCTCCCTCGCCCAGTTCGGTGGACTTGACCAGCTCGTCCACGTCGTCCAGGTACATGCCGGCGCAGGCCACTCCCATGAACTCTCCGTTCCTCGTCACGGGAGAGCCGCACATTAAGCCTATCCTCTTACCGCTGGCCTCTGGAGTCACGTTGGTAAAATGCGTCTTGCCTGCCTCCTTGGTTTCGTAATACCAGGGGCGCTTGGACGGTTCATAAAACTCGACGGCCCCGTTCTCGTCCAGCTTGTCAGAGGAGTCCCTGTCAGCTTCTATCATGAGTCCGCTTTCGGTCGCTAAGTAGCACTTAGCCATCGAGGGATTGCCGGCATGGGTTGAGATCAGCGTGTTCGACTCATTTCCCAGCAGACCCAGCTCGTCGATCACGGCCGGATCAGTCACGTCGGTGTTCTCGCTGTGCGTGACGTGAACCACGAGCTTGCCGTCATTTGCGGCTCTGGGTTCATCTACCGCTACCCTGCCGAATTCATCCGCATGCTCATAGAGATACGGGGCGTCACTGGCCAGCAGTTCGACCGAGGTCTGGAAATGCATGAAGTTGGAATCCACGATGTTGGCCTGAGCCCCGGCCATCTCCATCAGCCTGCCGGTAACCTCATTCTCGATCGAAGCGGATGATATCTCACCCGCCTTTGCTCCCAGCCTGTCATTGGATTCCGTGAAGGCACGTTCAAGGGAATACAGGTTCACGCCTATCACGATGAAAACGGCGACCAGGGTCACGAGAATCAGCGTAAACATTGATAACAGAATGATGTTGCTTAGCCTGAGCCTTTGTTTGCCTTTCATTGTCTCTCCTCATAAAACTTAAGTATCTGATCCAAAAGTCCCCTGAACTCGCTGGTCAGCCTGAAGTCGTCAAACTCAAAGCGCACGTCGCCGACGTACTGCATGGTGATCTGCTCATGAGCGCAGCACAGGGGCCTGATGCCGGTAAAGAAGAAGCCCAGCCCGGTCAGTGTTTCATATGCCCTCACGGATGCGGGATCGTCCGAGGGCAGTATCAGCTGGATCGTCCAGTATCCGCCCCGATGCGCATCCATCACCTTCCTGACCGCCTCCCCGACGTCGCGGCCGATCCGCTTCACGTAGATCATGACGCTCTGCTCGCGGTCGTTCACCTTTAGCGAAAGCTCCGTGCGCCCTGTCTCCGCCTCCGGGCTTTCCTCGCCGGTGGCCCCGACCAGGCTGTACCTCACTCCCAGGTCAGAATATATTCTGGACACGATCATGTACACGTCCCTGTGTGCGTAAACCACTCCCGCGTCAAGCTTGTCAACCGGCTTGACCAGGATCGCCTGAGCGTATTTCTCGCTCTTGCCGAGGACGTAGCTGTTGCTCATCACCGACGTGAGATGGCTGCCCAGGTTGAACGACACCGGGATCATCCCCACGTCCTGACACATCTGCTGCGTCGCAGGGTGAAAGACCACGCATGACGCGTAAATGCAGCTAGGGTGCAGGGTGTCGGCATATTCATAGGTGTATTTCACCAATTCAAAGGGAAGTCCGTAACCCCTGTATTTTTTCTTAAAGATCTGGGACGCGGCCTCAACGCGGGATTCCTCGGGTTCATACGAGATTATGGTCTGTATGCCGCACGTCTCGCCGTTGCAGGTGGCCACGAACAGATGCAGCCCGCCGGAACTCACCATGTCCATCAGCAGGTCACGGTCATAGAACTCCCTGCGGTAATAGCTGTCTCCGTATTCCTCGCGGACGCACTGCATCACCGCCTCCTCGTCGCCTGGCACGAACGGCCTGAGGACGAAGGAATGCCTCTCGGAAGTGTTATGATTCGTCAGAGTAACTTTTTTTTCTTTCACGTGCATGCCTTCAGCTTTTTCCTTTACTTGCATGCCTTCAGCTTTTTCCTTAACGCGCATGTTCATTGTCTCACTCCCCCATGGTCACTATCAGGTTGTTTACGTCAAACATGTTAGAATATTCCACGCTTTTGGCTACTTTATCCACGACGTCCATGCTGAAACTGTCATCATCCATGAATTCCTCGGGCGTAAGCCTTTGCTTCCTGTCATGGTACCAGGCAACCGGGTTAAATATCCGGCCCTCGCACCTGATCCTCATCACGACCTTTTCACCCACCAGCGAAATCCTGACGTCCATGCGGGCATTGTCCCCCTCGCTGCAGTGCCTGGCCAGAGTCACCAGCAGTTCCTCAACCACCAGCGGTATCTTGACGCAAAGCACGGGGTTGACGTCATTTTCCTCGCAGAAGGCCACCACGCGCTCAGACGCTTCAACGGCTCTGTCCGGCGTGCCGTCCGACGTGGTCGAAAAGAACTTTTCCGAATACGTCCTTTCCTCCAGCAAAATGCCGTCAAGCTGCGGAGAAGCCTTGGTCCGGACCCCGGCATATGCGGCCATCACCGCGAGATCCAGCAGTTCCGCCATGATGAACGACGCGGCATAATAACCGGAGCTGTCGATCCTCAGGTGAACGTAAGCCAGCGCCACCGGAAATACGAACGCGTGCATCGCGGTCAGCAGGCGGGCTCCCCTGTTCTCGCCTATGGCGGTGTAATAATATATCAGCACGTTCATCGCGGCCGAAGGAATCAGGCTCACGGCCACGAGCCTGACCACGATCGCGGTCTCACGCACGTGTTCAGGGTCGCTGATCCCGAAGAATTCCGATATCTGCGGCGCGAACAGCATGATGATCACCGCCAGCGCCGCGTGGAACGTGATCGCGAACCTGAGGCTGACTCCGATGGTCCCATGCTGACCGTTACGGTCATGCTCGCCGCGGAGCACGCCTATTATGGGAGACATGGCCTGTCCGAAGCCTGTCACGGTCGCGGACGCCAGGTTGATGATCGAAAACCCCACGGCCAGCGATGAGACTCCGTCCTTGCCCAGGAAACGGGCCACTATCACGTTCATCAGCGCCGTACGCAGCATTTTGCAGAGGTTGTTCAGGGCGGATGCGCTTCCGAACGAAATGACGTTCTTCAGCATGTGGGGAACGTCTGACGCACGGGGCCTCGATATCCTGAAAATCCTGTTTTTGGTCAGCAGGAACCATAATCCCATGCCGTTGGCTATGATCATCGAGGTCACGTAGCCCAGCGCTATTCCCACGGTGCCAAGTCCCAGCCTGAGGAACGCGTAGACCAGCACCACGTCGATGATCCCCATCAGGCCGAAGGAATAGGTGCCGTAACGCCCCCTGCCTATGAGGCGCAGGTAATTGAACGGAAAATACGTCAGCGTATTCAGGAAACCGAATGCCAGCATCAGCCTGCCGTACGTCGCGCCCAGCTCACATGCCTCGGGACTTGCTCCCAGCAGCATGAAGAACCTGTCGAAAAAGATGACGCACGGCAGGGACAACAGGATCGGTACCACGAACGAGAGCACCATGGCCAGCCACTCGTATTCGGCGGCCGTCCGGTAATCCTGACTGCCCAGCGCGAGCGAGGACCTCGAGGCCGCTCCTATGGAGATCAGGCACCCTGTCATCGCATACATGAAGGTAAAGCTGGACAGCACGCTCATCATGTTCAGCGCGTCCCTGCCCAGAAAGCGGCCCGCCAGGAGCGTGTTTCCAAACGACGAAAAAGTCGAGCCAAGTAGCGCCAGCACCGTCGGAACGAGAAACCTGACGTAGGTGTTTTTGTCAAAATAATCCTTTTTGTTCATTATCAAAATCAGGCCGGGAGCAGGTTAGGCCGGGAGCAGGTCAGGTCCGGAGCAGGCCAAGCCCGGATCAGCTCAAGTCCGGATCAGGTCATGTCCGGATCAGGTCGAAATCAGATCAGTGCGCTTACGAATATCTCCACGCCGATGGCCATCAAAATGACCCCGCCCAGCACGGATGCCTTCCATTCGAGCCTGGTGCCGACGGTCCGTCCCATGACGAGTCCCAGGACGCAGATCACGAACGTGACCGCCGCTATGATCAGTGATGCGGCGATCGCCCTGGCAAGCCCGTATTCCGCTATCGTGAATCCCACCGACAGCGCGTCGATCGAGGTGGCCAGCCCCTGCAGGATGAGCATGCCGGCCGAGAGCCTGCGGTACTGATCGGCATGGTCATGTTTGCAGCCGCCGCATTCACGGTTTGCGCAGTGCTCGCACTCCAGGTCCTCACGATGCGTCCTGACGCCCTCTGTCAGCATCTTGGCCCCCAAAAAGAGCAACAGCACAAGCGCCATCCACGGAATGATGCCGCGGAAGACCTCGAAGGCCGTTGCAATGCTCCTTACGCACGCCCATCCGATGACGGGCATCGCAAACTGAAAAAGGGCATACGTACCCGCTATCATGCACGTCCTCGGCCCACTCATCTCCGGTTCATGCAGTCCGTTGGCCAGGGACACGGAAAAAGCGTCCATCGCAAGCCCCACGCCGAGAGCGATGCTGTTGAATATAAAAAGGGCAACCGAAGCAGTCATCTGTTTATGGCGTCATCCACGAGTCCCGTCCTAAGCAACGCAACCATGATCAGGGGCACTATGATCAGCGTCGTGATGGTTCCCGGTATCTGATTGGTAAAGCCCTTGGCCAGGAATATCGCGAAGCTGAACTCGTCGCCTGCCAGTCCGTAAGTCAGCGGACTGATGAGTCCCCATACGATGCGTCCCGCCAGCATGGCCATGATCAGGCTTACGTATATGCCCACGATGCCTTTTTTGCGAAAAATCGCGTACGTGAGGCCGATGACCAGTCCGTAGGTGCCCAGTTCAAAGGCCATGCCCACGGCATTGGGCATGAGCGCAGGCATGCCGAAGAGAAATGACCTCAAAAGAGGCGTGATGATGCCCACCGCCAGTCCGTACTTCCATCCGCACGCCATGCCGCACAGAAAGATCGGTATGTGCATGGGCGAGAGCACCTTGGCAATGGCCGGATTGGAGCCGGTCAGAAACGGCAGCACCAGTCCGAGCGCCATGAAGAGCGCGGATGCCACCAATTTACGTACGTCAAGCTTAGCATTGTACATCAGATTCTTCCTTCCCGGTTATCACCTCTGCCCTGCCGTGGGTCAGCACCGCCACGATGCCTGCCAGGCACGGGGCTATCATGGTGAAAAACCTGTAGAGTATCAGGGCAGCCGTGGACGTCACTCCGTAGGCGCCGCCAAAGAAAAGTGAAAACAGATATTCCAGCGTGCCCACGCCCGCGGGTGATATCATCACCGCGCCCAGCATGTTGATCACCGTCATGACGGCCATGCACTCCGGATAATTTACGTCTGACCCGGTAGCAAAAATAACTGCGGGGATCGCGTTCCAGCATAACAGCTGCAGGCAGCTGAGCAGGATGCACGTGATTATCTCCGTCCTGTTTTTCCACGTGCTCTTGCCCGCCTCGTTGAACCTGTCTATCTGGGCGCAGAACCTGTCCCGCATGGCCTCATTTCTGCCGAATACGCGTGAAATGAGTTTCTTGACGAGCACCGCGAACCTGTGGGAATAGCTGACGGCAAACATCACGAAGGCTATCACCAGCGACACGATCATGCCCAGCGCGACGAACACCCTGTAGCGATGGAGCATGGCATTGCCGTCAATCGCCAGGATGACGGTTCCCGCCACGCCTATCAGTGCGGTCGCGATGCGCAGCATCGTATACCTGATCAGCGACATGCCCGTGGACTTGCCGAGCGACAGTCCCTCTGAATGCAGGTAAAAAATCTCCGCTATGCCGGATATCACGCCGAGGCTCACGAACTTATAAAACGCATGGTACAGGCTGCATCCAAAGGACTGGCCGAACCGAAGCCTGCGTCCGTCCTCCGTAGAGATGAGCATGATGACCGCTCCCTCGAAAGCACAGTACGCGATGCCCAGCGCCAGGCAGATTAGTCCCGTGATGACCGGCAGGTGCCTGATCTCTCCGGCGGCCTCCATGATCTTGTCTTTTTTCCATACGTAAACAAAAACCAGCAAGGCGGCAACCACCGCCCATCTGATGATGCCTGACCGCAGGTGATTGTTCTTAGCGTCCGATTTCTTTCCGGTAGTCATTGTGAGTCCTTTTCATCAAGCTTTATGTCGTTCATACAGGTTGTTTCCCAGGCTGTCTATTATGACCGTTACCGGAAAGTCCTCCACGTACAGCTTCCTCAGCGCCTCTGACTGCAGGTCCTCGTACGCGATGAGCTCCGCGCTCTTGATGCACCTGGCAAGCAGCGCTCCGGCACCTCCTATGGCCCCAAAGTATACCCCGCCGTATTTTTTCATGGCTTCGATGACTTCCGCGGACCGCGCTCCCTTGCCTATCATTCCCCGGGCACCGACGCTCATCATGGTCGGCGCGTAGGCATCCATCCTGCCGCTCGTGGTAGGACCGGCGGATCCGATGACCCGGCCGGGCTTGGCAGGACTGGGGCCAACGTAATATATGACCGCGTCCATGGGGTCAAAGGGCAGTTCTTCGCCGCGGGCGAGCGCCTCGCACATCCTCTTGTGCCCCGCGTCCCTGGACGTGTATACGCATCCGGTCAGGTACACCTCATCTCCGGCCCTCATCTCCCTGGCCATTTCCTCAGTAAGCGGAAGCGTGACGTATCTCTTCATGTTCAGATCACCTCCGTCCCGTGCCGGGTGACGTGGCAGCTGATATTGACGGCTACCGGCAGTCCGGCTATGTGCGTGGGCAGGGTTTCTACGTTCAGTCCCAGGGCGGTGGTCACGCCTCCTAAGCCCTGAGGGCCTATGTCCAGCTCGTTTATGCGCTCAAGCAGTTCCTTTTCGAGTTCCGCATAATACGGATCGGGATTGGACGAATCCACCGGACGGAGCAGCGCCTTTTTGGCCAAAAGGGCTGCCTTGTCGAAAGTTCCTCCCATTCCCACGCCGACTATCATCGGCGGGCATGGATTGGGGCCTGCTGCCCTGACGGCATCAATGATGAAGTCCTTGACTCCCTCGAGTCCCTGCGAAGGCTTGAGCATCCTGATCGCGCTCATGTTTTCGCTGCCGAAGCCCTTAGGAGCGACGGTGATCCTCACGTGATCCCCGGGCACTATCTCGGTGGTCACCATGGCGGGAGTGTTGTCTCCGGTGTTGCCGCGCCGGATGGGATCGGCCACCACCGACTTGCGCAGGTATCCGTCCACGTAACCGCGGCGGACGCCTTCGTTAACCGCGTCATGCAGGTCGCCGCCCGTCAGGTGCACGTCCTGGCCTATCTCGAGAAAGATGACCGCCATGCCGGTATCCTGACAGATCGGCACGTGCTCGTCGTCAGCTATGTGGTAGTTCTCGATGATCTTCTCAAGGATGCCCCTCGGGAGGTCTTCCCTTTCCATGTCCCTGTACCGGTCAAGCGCACGCCTCACGTCCTCCGGCAGGGACTCGTTGGCCTCCACGCAGAGTCGGGCTATGCAGTCGGTTATCTCACGTACTTCTATGTTTCTGATGCCATCCATGCTTCCGTTGTTGTCCAATTTCTGCTTTCCTCATTTATTTTGTCCGGGTTACAAGAGATGCGTGTATATCTCCAGGTCTTCGTCGGAAAAGACGTTAAAGATCACCTTGATCCGGGATGAAGTTTCCTCCAGGTAATCCTTGACCGTGCGCGTCGCGATCCGGGCCGCCTGCTCCCTCGGGAAATGATACTCTCCCGTGGATATGCAGCAAAAGGCGATGCTCGTAAGCTCATAAAGGTCAGCGACCTCCATGCAGGTCCTGTAGCAGGTGGTCAGCTGGTTTACGTGCTCTTCCTCCAGCTCCCCGTATACTATCGGCCCCGCAACGTGGATCACGTACTCGCAGGGCAGGTTATACGCCGGGGATATCTTGGCGCTGCCGACGGGCTCGTCATGTCCCTGCCTGCGCATGATCTCATCCATCTTGAGCCGTAGCTGTACGCCGCTCCCGGAATGAATGCAGTTGTCTATGCAGCGGTGCAGCGGGATGAAGCATCCCCTCATCTGAGGATTGGCCGCGTTCACTATCGCGTCACACTTCAGGGTAGTGATGTCGCCCTGCCAGAGGTAAATCCTCTTGTCCTTGCCAAAGTGAGTCAGGTCGCCTATGTTCACTATCCCCGTCCTCCCGGACTCCTCCGTCAGGTACGCATCCTGTATCTGCAGGAACTCGTCGCTGATCGCCCTCGGCGCCCTCACGTTCATGAGTGCGCGAAGCAGGTCCTTCTGTGCGGACTCATCCCCGGGGATCCCCACGTCCGCCAGATCCGGAGATTCATTTCTCAGATAATCTATAAGCCATATCCTGCGTTCCTGTTGATTCATAGGCGCCGCTCCCAGTATTTTCTTTAACCCAATGTCATTAAGTTAACGAGCATTGTCATTCTGAGCGAAGCGAAGAATCCCACAACCGGAGATCCTTCGCTAACGCTCAGGATGACATAAAAACTAAACTAAATGACGTTGCTAATTAACCAATTTATTATTTTATCACAATATGCACGCTGTGGACAGACATGTATTTTGACACCCTGACTCCGTCCCCGGGCGCGATTGTCAACCTAACAACATTATTGGGTTGACAATCGCGTGAGTTAATGATATATTTTCATCCGGCATCAGCGTTTACCTAAACAACGACCAAAGGAGCAATTAACATGGAGAACAAAACTAAGATCTACGCCATCACGACCTACGCGATCGTGGCCGCCCTGCTGTGCATATTCGGACCGATCTCGATACCGATAGGGCCCATACCCGTATCTCTCACGATCCTGATCATCTGCCTGTCGGTCTACCTGGCAGGCATGAAGGGCGCACTGATCAGTTACGTAGCATACCTGCTTCTCGGTGTCTTCGGACTGCCGGTCTTCTCCGGATATCAGGGCGGACTGGCCAAGCTTGTCGGACCTACCGGAGGTTATCTGATCGGTTTCATCCCATTGGCGATAATAAGCGGAATATTCTTTGAGAAATCCAAGGGAAATCTGATCTGGACCGTGATCGGAATGGTCATCGGAATAGCAGTTGATTACGTGCTCGGCACGGCCTGGTTCGTGATACAGATGGACTGCGAGATCGGTTATGCCCTGAGCGTGTGCGTGATCCCGTTCATCCCCATCGACCTGACCAAGGTCGCCATAGCCAACCTGTTAGGCCGTCTCGTGCGCAAGCCCCTGCTCAGGACGGGACTCATCGCATAAGGCACTGTAAACAAATAACTTCCTAATCTGCTTGTCTGAATTTCCATGTGACTGCGTTGTCGTCAGTCGCCGTAGCCCGCTACGACTCCTTCCTCCGCCTTGCACATGAAAATCCAGTCTGCGCATCTTTATGAAGTTATTTATTTACAGCGCCTAAGTCATTAATCAGCTTTCAGTCACCTCAGGGCCGGCGTTCCGATTCATTTTGGGGCGACCGGCCCTCCTTTTTATCCAAGTGCCACGTCAAGCGCCATCATGAGCGTAAATCCGACCGCAAACATGATGACTCCTATGTTGGAATGCTCGCCCTCGGACATCTCGGGGATCAGTTCCTCCACGACCACGTAGATCATCGCCCCTGCGGCGAAGCTCAGCAGATAAGGCATGGCAGGCACGATGACCCCGGCCAGCACGATCGTCAGCAGCGCGGCCACCGGTTCCACGGCACCCGACAGGACTCCGTCCCTGAAGGCCAGACCCTTGGTCCTGCCCTGCGCATGCAGCGGCATGGAGATGATGGCTCCTTCCGGGAAGTTCTGTATCGCTATTCCGAGTGAAAGGGCCAGCGCTCCGCCCGCCGTGATCAGCGCGGATCCCGACCGGTATCCCGCATACACGACTCCGACGGCCATGCCCTCGGGTATGTTGTGCAGGGTCACCGCCAGAACCATCATCGTTGTCCTGGCCAGCTTGCTCTTGGGACCCTCCGCCTTCTCTGCGTTCATGTGCAGATGCGGTATCACTTCATCCAGCAGCAGCAAAAAGAGTATGCCGCCCCAGAATCCCACGACCGCAGGCACGAATGACAGCTTGCCCATGGGCTCGGACTGATCCATCGCGGGGATCAGCAGGCTCCATATCGAAGCTGCCACCATGATGCCTCCGGCAAAGCCCGTAAGTGCCCTCTGCACCATGCGGGACAGTTCCTTTTTCATGAAAAAAACGCAGGCCGCCCCTGCCGAAGTACCTATGAACGGGATCATCAGTCCCCAAAAAATCTCGGTAGTCATATGTCCATCCTTTCAAAAAAGAATCCGGCCCGGTTCACTCCCCTCCGGCCTGATCGCCGCGTACAGCCCATTCCACTCCGATTCGGCCCGGTTCACTCCCCTCCGGCCTGATCCATGCCGCGTACGGCCATTCCCTTCAGCACCTCATACTTGACAAAGTAAGTCAACGTCAGCGCGATCAGATACGCGCCCATGCGGCCGATTCCCGGTCCGGCGCTCAACGCAAACGTGAGACAGAGTGCCGCCGCGTCCGTGACGATCCTCCAACCCAGCTCCCTTTTCGAGTCCTTATACCCCGGATCACGGTAGCTGAAGGAATACGCCGCTACGGTTAGCAGCCCCGTCAGCATGCCAATGAGCATGAGCGCCACGAATCCCATGAGTCCGGTGAAGGGAACAAGGGCCACCGCGACAATCCTTATCAAAAACCCCAGCAGCGATGGCAGCACCGACAGGCTCATGCGTCCGACCACTCGCATCGAATCCGTCACCGGCCTGAAATGCGACGATTCATTGTCGCCTATGTATACGGCCTTACGATAAAAAGGGACTATGCGCACCCCTGTCTTTTCGGCACGGACGAGCATAGCCATCTCATATTCGTATCTGTCTCCCGGAACCGAGAGCATCAGTTCCCTCATGCCCGTCGGAAAGGCCCTGAGGCCGCATTGGTTGTCAGTGTAGCATTTATGATTAAAAAGAGCGTATGCCAGCCGCATGAAACCATTGCCGATCCTGGA
The DNA here is from genome assembly GCA_937916415.1 of uncultured Lachnospiraceae bacterium. GTDB lineage: Bacteria > Bacillota > Clostridia > Lachnospirales > Lachnospiraceae > XBB2008. Next base: position 5,046 of record CALGGH010000033.1, on the reverse strand, counting down.
TCTGAGCGGCATCTGGCCAAATATCCTGGTCGTCAGCACGAAGGAATCCTCGCGCAGGCACTCGTCCCTGATCTCAAGAACGTCTGCCACCGGATGCTGTCCGTCCGCATCCGCAAAGATCACGCACCTGCATTCAGGAAAAAACTCGCTGATCCGGGACAAGCCCGTCTTAAGGGCCCGGCCCTTGCCACGATTGACGTCATGCGTGATCACGGCTGCCCTGTCAGTGGCAGCTATCCTGCCGAATACGTCCGCAAACTCCTCTCCCGAGCCGTCGTCGACCACGAGAACCCCGATCGTTGGATCCTTGATGAGTCCGTCCGCCAGTTTGGGCAGTCTATCGTCCGGCTTGTACGCCGGGATCAACACAACTTCCATGCGGTTCAATACCTCTAAACCGGTTCGTCATCCGTCCCGGCTCGCCATCTTAAGTCCGGCCCACCACGTCAGCACGGCCCGCCATCTTAAGTTCGGCTCGCCATCGCACCATACGGGACAATGGCGTTCCACTCAAAAAACGGCTCATTCCTCTCCGTTCCAGCAGTACGTGCACAGGTTCTCGGCCGGCAGTCCCACGGCGTCGAGCATGTCGTCGAGACGGTTGAACCTGAGCGAAGTGAAGTTGAGCTTCTTGCGGATGCCTTCCACCATCTGCTCATACTTCTCCGAATCCGGATCGGCGTATTCCTTCAGCGTCTCGTCCGATACGTCATCCCCCTCCAGCTCCTGTATCACGCTCCTCGTGATCAGTTCCATCTCGGAACCGGAACGCGAGAAATTCAGATACCTGCATCCATACAAAAGGGGCGGGCACGCGGGCCTGATGTGCACTTCCCTGGCCCCGCTCTCATACAAAAATTCCGTAGTCTCCCGCAGCTGCGTGCCGCGCACTATCGAATCGTCTATGAGCAGCAGAGACTTGTCCTTGATCAGCTGATGCACGGGCAGAAGCTTCATGCGCGCGATCAGGTTGCGCCTGGTCTGCATGGTGGGCATGAAGCTGCGCGGCCACGTGGGCGTATATTTGATGAACGGCCTGGAAAAGGGTATGCCGGATTCATTGGCATATCCCACCGCATGTGCCGTGCCCGAGTCAGGCACCCCGGCCACCACGTCTGCTGACACGTTGTCCCTCCTGGCCATGTTGGCTCCGCAGTGATACCTCATCTCCTCGACGTTCACGCCTTCATATACCGCGCTCGGATATCCGTAGTAAACCCACAGGAACGTGCATATCTTGAGATCCTTGCCGGGATTTACGAGCGTCTTTATGCCGTTTGCGTCAAACACTACGATCTCGCCGGGGCCCAGTTCCCTGTCATTCAGGTACCCCAGATTCAGGTATGAATAGCTCTCGAAGCAGGCGCACCTCGCGCCGTCCTTTTTGCCCAGTATCACCGGCGTCCTGCCACGCCTGTCCCTGGCGGCGTATATGCCCTTGGGAGTAAGGATCAGCATGGACAGCGACCCATCGATCACGTCCAGCGCATACCTGATGCCCTCTATCAGGTTGTCCTTGCGGTTGATGAGCGCGGCCACCAGCTCCGTGGCATTGATCTCGCCGTTACTCATCTCGAAAAAATGAGTCCCGTCCTCCACGATCTCATCCACAAGTTCCGCGGCATTGTTGATCTTGCTGATGGTGGTTATGGCGAATGATCCGTGATGGGACCTCACCAGTATGGGCTGTGCCTCATAGTCCGAGATGCAGCCTATGCCCATGGTTCCGGGCAAGTCAGCCAGTTCCTTGTCAAACTTGGTCCTGAAGGGCGTATTCTCTATGCTGTGAATGGACTTGGAAAAACCGGAGTCGGCGTCATACACCGCCATGCCGGCCCTCCTGGTGCCCAGATGAGAGTGATAATCAGTTCCGAAATACAGATCAAATATGCAATTGTCCTTGGATGCAACTCCGAAAAATCCGCTCATTTTTTCTCCTCCCAATGTAACAATATACCATAGGCGGGGGCGTTTTGTCTTCATACTTTGATGCGCACAAAAAGATATTTTTGCATCCTCTCTGCGTCGAGGCTTTCAGATGCGTGCAATCGGGATAAGCAGGCACATTAGGTCCAGGTATTTAAGAATCGTTATACTAGTGTAGCGTTTACATTGACAAAGAAATTCTTGAAATCTATACTATGAAAGGTTAAATGAGAACTCTCATTTTTCATTATTGCTTATATGATAAGCATCAAAGTCCTGTGGCCCCTGATGCCGGCTCGCGAGAGACAAACAGGCCTACGAAAATGCGATTCTTGCCATTTTCATAGGAGTTTACGGAGAGTCTTGGCCCCTGATGCCGGCTCATGAGAGACATATAGGCCTACGAAAATGCGATTTTTGCCATTTTCATAGGAGCACACTCTTCTAAAAAGGGACAAATAATCCGAAGGAAAAAGAAACGCCTGGGGAAAAAATGACCACTGGCAACAGATACAAGACAAAACAAAAGGACAGGCTGCTGGCCTACTTAAAGGAAACCGCGGGGCATCACGTCACCGCCGCGGATGTCTGCGAGCATTTCAAAAGCGAAGGGGGTTCCATAGGACAGTCAACGGTTTACCGGCAGTTGGAAAGCCTGGTGGACCAGGGCCTGGTCAACAAATACATCTTTGACGCGGGCACTCCGGCCTGCTTTGAATACGTGGGCTCGGAAAACCATGTTTCCGAGGAGACCTGCTTTCATTGCAAGTGTGAAAAATGCGGTAAGCTGATCCACCTAAACTGCGAGGAGCTGATGAGCATCGAATCACATCTGGCCAGTCGTCACGGTTTCAAGATCGATCCTCTGCGTACCGTACTCTACGGTCTCTGTGACGAGTGCACGAGCAGCCACATCAGATACAGCGAAAACCCCAATAATTTACAATCACTAACTAAGGAACTGTAGCGAATTAACATAGTCATTTCACTTGTCTGCTTTCCCGATATCTGCATCAGAAAGCCTCGAGTAAAATAGCTGAAACTAATGCCTGCTTATCCGACGGCACGCATCTGAAAGCTTGAGATAATTAAACCTTACGATTGTCAGCACCGTCAATTAATGAGTGCTAATCATTCTATAAAGAAAATATAAAAGAAGACGAGAACTTTATCACAAATCTCTTCGCCGAAATGACGCAAATCTCTTCGCCGGCACCTTCAAAAACCGCTAAAATCCTGGCAAAAAGGCATGACGACTTACCTATGCGTCAACCTGCCGATCAGGCAGCATGCCGCGAAGGCTACGAGGTCTGCTGCTACTATGGTGGAGCCGACGGGCGTACCGCCCAGTATGGAGATGATGAGTCCCGTAAAGGAACATATCACCGACAGAACTGCAGAAAAGACGGTCACGGACCTGAAACTCTTGAACAGCCTCATGGCCGACAGGGCGGGAAAAATGACCAGTGCCGATATGAGAAGGGATCCGACCAGGTTCATGGCCAGGACTATGATGACGGCTATGACGACCGCGATCAGCAGGTTGTATGCGTCTGCCCTGGTGCCGGTCGCCTTGGCGAAATCCTCGTCGAAAGTAACCGCGAATATCTTGTTGTAAAAAAGGACAAAAGTCACGACCACCGCAACCGAGAGAACGACGCACAGCCATACCTCCCTCTCGGTCAGCGTCAGTATCAGCGTCGATCCAAAAAGAGTGCTGCACACGTCTCCCGACAGGTTCGAGGACGTCGAAAAGGCGTTCATGAGCAGGTATCCGAGAGCGAGCGCTCCCACCGAGATCATGGCGATCGCGGCATCTCCCTTGATCCTCGCGTTCTGCCCGGTCCTCAGGAGCAGCACCGCGCTGATGACCGTGATCGGCAGCACCAGCAGCATCTCATTGGACAGGTTGAACACGCTGGCTATGGCTATGGCGCCGAAGGCCACGTGCGACAGTCCGTCGCCGATGAACGAAAACCTCTTCAACACCAGAGTCACGCCCAGCAGCGATGAGCACAGCGCGATGAGCACGCCGACTATGACCGCGTACCTGACGAACGGATATGACATGTAAGTTACCAACGTATCCATAATAATCCTCATTGATTCATAACGTTTTCCTGATTCTTCAGGAAAAACACCGCCTCATTGGTGCCCTGTGTTTTCCTGATTTTTCAGAAAAAGCATCGCCTCATTGGTGCCCTGTGTTTTCCTGATTCTTCAGGAAAAACATCGCCTCATTGGTGCCCTGTGTTTTCCTGATTCTTCAGGAAAAAACGGCCGATCTCACTATTTACGTATTCATCCTTCGTGCCCCAGAAGACGTTGGTTCCTACGTGAAGCACGTGACTGGCAAACCTTACCGCAGCCATTATGTCATGCGAGATCATGATTATCGTGATGCCCTCGCGGTTAAGTCCCGCGATCAGGTCATACATCTCCGCCGTCACCTTAGGATCGAGTCCCGATACGGGTTCATCCAGCAGCAGGACCTTGCGCGTCGCGCACAAAGCCCTCGCCAGGAGCACCCTCTGCTGCTGGCCTCCCGACAGCTCACGGTAGCATCTGCCGGCTATGCCGGTTATGCCCATCTTCTCCATGCTTTCGGCGGCGAGCCTTTTCTCCTCCCTGCCATAGAAGGGCTTGAGACCGGTCCGTCCCTGACATCCGGAGATGACGATCTCCCTGACCGACGCAGGAAAATCCCTCTGCACCACGGTCTGCTGTGGCAGGTAGCCTATCTCGCTGCGCTTAAGGCCGTCCCCCGTCACTATCTCGCCGCCGGTGGGTTCCTGCAGCCCCAGCAGAGTCTTCATGAGCGTGGACTTGCCGGATCCGTTTTCACCGACTATGCACAGGTAGTCCCCGGCACTGACCGTGAAGTTCAGGTTCTCAACTATGGTCTGAGAATCATAACCCAGCGAAAGGTTTCTTGCTTCTATAAGTGACATATGTCATATCTCCATTCACAAAGGGCTTAATTTCATATAGAACTCAATTCCACAAAGAGCTTAATTCCACAAAGAGCTTAATTCCACAAAGAGCTTAATTCCATAAAAAGCTTTATTCCATAAAAAGCTTTATTCCATAAAAAGCTTTATTCCATAAAAAGCTTTATTC
>CALGGH010000032.1 GCA_937916415.1 uncultured Lachnospiraceae bacterium | reverse complement strand
GTATTTCAAAAATATCGAGGTATTTCAAAAATATCGAGGTATTTCAAAAATATCGTGGTATTTCAAAAATACCCCGTGATCCCCGTGATCAAAAGAACCGTCCCCGTGATCAAAACCCCGTTGACAAATCGGTTTCTTCAATATATAATGACCGTAAAACCAAGTAATCATATAGGAATTATGCAACTATCACTTAAACTATAGTACAACCGCAGCTACGAACATAGATGCGAACGACAATCCCATTCACAAAGAAAGGCGCATGACCATGAGCACTACGATTGCAACCAAATGTGTGCACATCCCGGCAGATAAGGACGTGAAGGACGTATATGGCGCCATGTCATATCCGATCTATCAAAGCGCGACTTTCGCGCATCCCGGAGTGGGGCAAAGCACCGGATACGATTATTCCCGGGCATCCAATCCGACCAGGGAGTATCTGGAGAGGACGGTGGCCGCACTCGAGAACGGCAGCGATGCCCTCGCGTTTACGACCGGAATGGCCGCCATCACGCTGCTCATGGAGTTGTTTAAGCCGGGTGACCATCTGGTCATAGACTCTGACCTGTACGGAGGCAGCATCCGTCTGTTCCAGTACGTCAGCGAAAAGAACGGCATCAGCTTTACCAAGGTGAACGCCAGCCGCGGAGAGGTGGAAGCGGCCATACGCCCTGAGACGAAGGCCGTATTTTTGGAGACGCCTTCCAACCCCACCATGCGCGTGACTGATCTCGAGGAGCTGTCCGGGATCACCAGGGCTCATAACCTCCTGCTCATAGTTGATAACACCTTTCTTTCGCCTTATTTCCAGAATCCCCTGGATCTCGGCGCCGACGTTGTCGTTCACAGCGGCACGAAATACCTGGGAGGCCATAATGACACGCTTGCGGGCTTTCTTGTGACAAAGGACACAGAAATAGCCGAGAAGCTGAGATTTCTGCAAAAAACGACCGGCGCAACATTGCCTCCGTTTGATTCGTTCCTGATCACGAGGGGAATCAAGACACTGGCGGTACGCATGGACAGGGCGAATGCCAGCGCCGGCAGGATAGCCGAATGGCTGAGGGAGCGCCCTGAGGTGACCAAGGTGTATTATCCGGGATTCGCTGATCATCCCGGCCATGACGTCATGCGGAAACAGGCGCGCGGCTTCGGTGCGATGATCTCCTTTGAGCTTAGGGATAAGGATTTTGCCCTGGCATTATTGGAACGTGTCAATGTCATATCTTATGCGGAAAGCCTGGGCGGAGTCGAGACCCTGCTGACTTATCCTTATACCCAGACTCATGCGGACGTGCCTGAGGATGAGAGGATCGCTAACGGCATCACCGACAGGCTGCTGAGGATATCCATAGGCATCGAGGACGCAGATGACCTGATCGCCGACCTGGAGCAGGCATTCGCAGCGGCATCCAAGTGACGTGACAACCCTGGAGCAGGCATTCGCAGCGGCATCCGGGTAACGTGACAATATGAAGTGACTCGGATTATCCAAAAACGGAGAGACAACAATGCCCGAGAGAAACCTTAATTTCGATGAGATAATAAACAGACGCGGCACCGACTGCCTGAAATATGATTATGCTGTGAAACGCGGAAAACCCGCAGACGTACTGCCGCTCTGGGTGGCGGACATGGACTTCAGGACGTCGTCATACATCCAGGATGCACTTGTAAAGACCGCTGAATACGGCATATGGGGTTACACCCAGCCCGTCGGCGATTACGCAGACGTCCTGCGAGGATGGATGAAGCGCAGGCATGACTGGGACGTGGAGCCGGAGTGGCTCGTCATGACTCCCGGCGTGGTCTTCGCGATAGCGATGGCCGTGCAGGCATTCACGAGGCCGGGAGAGTCCGTGATCATCCAGGAACCCGTGTACTATCCCTTTGCCGCGGAGATCAGGGACAATGAGCGCAAGCTTGTCGTGAACGAACTCGTATATGACCGTGAGGCCCTCACCTATCGCATGGAGCTGGAGGACTTTGAACAAAAGGTGGTGGAGGAAAACGTCAGGCTGTTCATCCTCTGCAATCCGCACAATCCGGTGGGAAGGGTATGGACTAAGGATGAACTGAACGCGGTCGGAGAGATATGCAAGAGGCACGGCGTGATCGTCGTCAGTGACGAGATACACGAGGATTTCATATTTGAGGGCACTCATCAGATATTCGCGGAAGCGGGAGATGGTTTTGCCGACTTTACGGTCACATGCACCGCACCCAGCAAGACCTTTAACCTGGCGGGACTTCAGCTGTCCAACATATTCATCGTGAACCCGGATCTGAGAAAGAAATTCAAAAAGGCCATATCCGCCACCGGCTACGACGAACCCGCGGTCTTCGGACTGCGTGCCTGCGAGGCGGCTTATGCCCATGGCGAGGAGTGGCTGGAAGCGCTTCTTAAATATCTGAGGTCAAACCTGGATTACATGCAAGATCATATCAGCAGCGAGATTCCGCAAATACGCATGATCAGGCCGCAGGGAACCTACCTGGTATGGCTGGACATGAAGGATCTGGGCCTGAAACCTGCGGAACTGGAGACCCTGATAGTTGACAAGGCCGGTCTCTGGCTGGATCGCGGCCTGATGTTCGGCGCATCCGGCGAAGGCTTCGAGCGCGTCAACGTCGCATGCCCCAGGATTACGCTGACTGAGGCACTTGACAGGCTGGGGCGCGCCATCAAGGGCTGACGTACGGAATTTATTCATCCTTACCTACCGGCATCATCACGTTGCGGGTGAAGACAAGCAATACAAAATGTTGACAAAAATTTCCGCATACCACAAGGGGTTGCGGATGATTTGCGCTATCTTAAACTTCGGGACTCAGGATGGAAGATGAATAAATGGAATTGACAGAGCATTTTTTTTTGAGGTACAGTTAAGGATCTGTGCAAAAATAAATTTACATATTG
>CALGGH010000031.1 GCA_937916415.1 uncultured Lachnospiraceae bacterium | reverse complement strand
GACTGGGATCTTGTCAACAAGACCATCACATTTACGCTTACCTGCTCTGTAGGTGAGACTCCTGAGGTTCAGGAATTCACCACCGCCACGACTCCTGCAGTAGTAATTACTTCCACGGATTATGATGACGATGCCAAGACCTACGAGGCTAAGATCACCGTTGACGGCAAGGAGTACGTTGCGCCTTCCATCATCATCAACAGCAAGAATGAGGAAGTAATTCCTCATGAAGGCGCTGATAAGTGGGAAGCCGGTGCCTGGAACTGGTCAAGCGATCTGAAGAGCGCTTCCATTACGTTCACGTGCAACGTTGGAAAGGCTCACACCAAGGTCGTTTCCGCAGACGTTTCGTATGATGAGAAGACCAAGGTTTACACTGCGACTCTTACCGGTCCTGATGGGGAGAAGTATACTTCGACCAGAAAGATCGCTACCGACAAGGACGGAAATCCCGTGACTGATAAGGATGGAAACGTAGTTACTACGGTCGGTGCGGGCATCTCCATCGAGGGACTCGAGGAAGAGTATGACTTCATCAACACCGCAATCAAGCCCGCATTCATCGTAGTGGACAATGACCGCGACGTGGTTCTTGCACAGGGCGTTGATTACACCGTGAAGTACGCTGACAACAAGAAGGCCGGCAGCACCGCCACCATCACCATCAACGGCAAGGGCAACTATGCCGGCAAGACCGTGACCGCCACCTTCAAGATCGTTGACAGGGCCGCAGAGGCTGACGCGGCTGATCTCGAAGTCATCAAGAAGGTTGAGAAGATCGCAGGAACTTACACCTACAACGGTGAGCCTCAGTATCCCGCAGAGATCGTCGTGACTCCCAAGACCGGATCCGCAATCACGTTCGAGTCTGACGGAAACGGCGGATATGCGCCTAAGGATTCCGTTGATAAGTCCTTCGTGATCTCCGTATCCAATAACGTCAACAAGGGTACGGCTACCGTAACGGCTACCGGATTGAACGCAAAGGGCGTGAAGACGAGCAAGAAGGCCACCTTCAAGATCCTGCCCGCCGACATTTCTGCCGCAGGCGACAGCCTCGCCATGGAATATACGACGCCCGCATACGCAACCAAGGCGCCCGCTCCTCAGGACGTTGACCTGACCTGGAGCCAGACGGGCGACAGCTGGAGCATCGACACGAGCCTCGTCCTTGGACAGGACTTCACCGCCAAGTACGCGTTCGCTTCCAAGGGAACGTCAGTCGGCAAGGAGGCCGGTAATGCAACCATAACAGGCAAGGGCAATTACAAGGGCAAGGCAACCATTCCTTACGACATCGAAGCGCTTGACCTCTCAACCGCCAAGGTTGTAAGTCTCGCAGCGTTCGAGGGAGCTAAGGTAAGCGCACTTAAGCCCGTCATCCTCGACGGCAACGGAGCAGCCATCCCGGTTAAGCAGCTGAGCATCACCGCAGTTCAGGGCGAAACCACCCTGGCAGCCAAGGACAAGCTCGCAAAGGGCGACCTGACCGTGACCATCGCAGGAGTGAACACAACGAACCTGACCGGAGAGGCAACGGTGGACGCCACGGTTGCCGCCAACTTCGGCACGGCCAAGATCGCCGTGGCCAAGGGTTATCAGGTAGAGTACACCGGAGAAGAGATTGACCTTGAGGACCTTGAGGAAAATCCTTTCGAGAAGGGAATGATCTCCGTGACCCTCAGCAAGGCACCGCTTAAGTATGGCGAAGACTATGAAGTAGCCGGATACCAGAACAACGTAAAGAAGGGCAAGATGACCGTGACCCTCAGGGGAATCGGCAACTACAGCGGCGTTAAGACCGTAAAGGTTACGATAGCCGCAAAGCAGATGGTTAAGGGTGAGTAATTCAAGCCCTGCATCCATCCATGACTGAACCATAGTCAATGAGGGCAGCCCCGGAGCAGCACCAACGCTCCGGGGTTGTTTTAACATATGAGGTTTGATAAAATTATGGATATGATCATGCTGTCAGGTAATCCTGGCCGGAGGTGATTTCCATGGACGTGAATGCCCGTAAGCTCCCCATCGGGATGCAGGATTTTGAAGACATAAGGACAAATGGATATTTATACGTGGACAAGACCATGTACGTCCACAAACTGATAACGCAGGGAAAGCCATACTTCCTGAGCCGGCCGCGGAGGTTTGGCAAGAGCCT
>CALGGH010000030.1 GCA_937916415.1 uncultured Lachnospiraceae bacterium | reverse complement strand
CGCCGCCCCTGGCACGGGCACCGCCGTCATCGACCTGTTCAGCGGCATCGTGGGCGATGTGTTCGGAGCCAGCCACAACGAAGGTTTGGTGGGCAACACCTTCATCAACGTGCCCGAAGGGTCCACCATCCAGGTAAACGGCATCTACGGCGGTGCATACGGTACTTCCGACAGCGAGGTGTGCGACGTTCAGAACACCACCATCAACTTCCACAGCTCGTCGGCCCGTGGGCAGAAAGCCCTCTACGGTGGCAACAACAGCTACCGCCGCAGCGTCAACACCACGCTCAACATCTCGGCCGAGGTCAAGAACGATGCCGGCAACCTGGTCAACGTCTTTGGTGCCGGTCTGGGGCCGAACACTTGGGCCGAACGGACCACCATCAACCTCATGGCGGGTGCCAAGGTGCGCAACGTCTATGGTGGCGGCTACAACGGTCGCGTGCTCAACCGTGCTTCAGTACAATACTGGAAGAACAACTATTCCAAGCTCTACTTCATCAACGACAGCGAGTATGCCAATGTCACCCTTCCCGGCGGCATCTACAACACCAACATCAACATTGAGCGCGGCTCCACCGTGACCGATTGCGTCTATGGCGGCGGCTACGGCTCGCGGGCCATCGTAGCAGGCCAGACCGCGGTCAACCTGAATGGCGGCACCGTTGAGAACGACATCTACGGTGGCGGCTATTGCGGGCACGTGCAGAACCGCCTCCTCTACGGCACCTACACCGAGGATGTCACCACGGGCGAACTCACCTCTACCGACGAGACCGGCATTGACATTCCCAAGAACACCTCGGCCGAGGCCGGCACCCACGTCAACCTGATAGGTGGCACCGTGCGCAATGTGTATGGCGGCGGCTTCGACGGGCATATTGGCTCGTCCGAGGTGGTGAACGGCCAGACCCACATTGAGATAGGCACCACCGAGGGCACCACCTTCTACACCGGCATACCAGCCGTGCAACGCAGTCTCTATGGCGGCGGCTACCGTGGCAAGGTCTACGGCAAGGCCACCACCAACATGTACAACGGCTACATAGGCTACATCTATAGCGAGGTCCCCGATGCCGAGACGGGCCAAACCGTTTCCACCTACGAGGAAAACGTGAACTACGCCGGCGACAACCGCATGTTGCTCAGGGACAACGGCAACCTCTTCGGCGCCGGCTTCGGCGAGGGCGCCACCGTCGACCATACCGAGGTGACACTCTACGACGGCAACATTCGCAACAGCCTCTACGGTGGTGGCGAGATTGCCGCCGTGGGCCGTGGCACGGTGAATGCTGACAAAGCAACGGCCACCATCGAGCAGGGCGGACAGACCCATGTCTACATGTATGGAGGCACCGTCTTACGCAACGTCTTTGGCGGCGGCCGAGGCTATGCCATCGATGCCTACGGCCAGACCACCTCGGGCGAGATAGGCTACAGCGACGGCTACACCTTCGGCACCACCGACGTGAACATCCGCCGAGGCAACGTGGGCATTCCCGCCACCGTCGACGAGGGCGACGGCAACGTCTTCGGCGGCGGCAACATTGGCTATGTCTACAGCGCCACAGGCAAGAAGCAGTTCAAGACCGACACACAGGGCTTCTCGTCCTACTACTACTACGATACCGACGACAAGATGACACGCGACTGCCGCGTCGTCGTCTCCCCCTACTGCAAGGTGCTCACCGCCTTCGACACCTTCAAGGTTGGCGACTATGTGCCCACCGAGGTGCTGAACACGTGGCGCAACAGCAGCGACAACTGGAACAAAGTGGACAACCTGGGCATCACCATTGGCAACGCCGTCTTTGCCGGAGGCAACGTCTCCACCGGTTCTGACAAGATGTATGCCAACACCACCACTGTCTTTGGCAATGCCGTGGCATCGGTCACCGATGTCTTCTCCAAAGACCTCATCACCCTTGGCGAAGACGGCATTGGCGGACTCTACGGCGACGGCAACCTGACCTTTGTCGACGGCTATCGCGGACTGAACATTACCAACTACGGCACTGACTACTACAATCTCAACTCCTCGATCAGCTACGACGACTATCAGCTGCTCAACGACCGCGAGCGTGCCTACTTCGAACTGGAGTACCAAACCAACGAAAACCATAACTACACCTACTGGGAGTGCCGCCACACCCACACCTATGTCTACTACGATGCCGACAACAACAAGCACTCCATTCAGTTCAAACGCGGACAGAAGCTGCCCCGAAACGTGAGCGACAGCAGCCAGGACACCGACTACAACGCCCTCGACTACGACCGCGAGGATGCCATCGAGACCTCGGCCACCATCACTGCCGAAATGAAGGATAAAGGCTACTGGTGGCGCTCGGCCAGCCACGAATATCAGGATAAGGCAAAAATCAAGGCCGACGAGTACAACATGATGGACGATAGTGAAAAAGAGCGGTGGGACCTGTTTGGCTTCTGCACCCTCTATGCCGGCCGCATGATCAACACCATTCAGCGTGCCGACTTCTGCGGCGTGTTTGGCAGCCGCGTCGTCATGCGCGGTGCCCAAGACCGTGTTACCGACAATGCCGACTACACCGAATACACCATCAACCGTGTACACGAGGTGTCGCTCAACCGCTCGGATGACCCCAACAACCCAGGCGAAGAACTGTCGCACGGCAACTACTTCGGCATCTACAACGTGGTGAACTACCTCGGAGCCCTCACCAGCGACGTACAGTTTGCCCCCAGCACCTTCATCGGCGCCGGCATCCGCACCACCGACAACAGCGAAGCCGGCTACACGGCCGACGGCAGCACCACCTTCTACGAGTGGAAGCAGGACAACCTGAACAACCGTAAGCGCAACAACGGCAGCTGCCACAACAACGTGGCCCTGGCCTCGGGCGTGTGGCTCGAAATTCTCGACGAGTCGACCGAAACCGCAGGACATAAAGTCTACGGCCCCATTACCGGCGTCGTCGAACTGGCACTCATCAACGTGGCCACTGGCGAAGGCGGCGGCTACGTATACGCCAAAAACCAGCACGGACAGCTCAGGCAGATTTCCGAAACCGGACAGGCTCTGCTCTCCGTGGCCAACAAACAGGCCATCACCTACAAGCAGTTCACCTACGACATGCCCATCGATGTGGTGGCCGCCGAAGAGGAAAACCGCGCTCACCGCGTGGCCTACACCGACCCGCTGGGAAACACCATCGGCATTGACGAGCCCGGCTACATCACCACCTACGAAGACGGCTACCACCCCATCAACCCGAAGATGCAGACCTCGGGCAACTTCATCCACTCGCTGCCCAAGCGCATCCTCGACGGCATCATCGAGATGATCTACGCCCTTGACAAGATCGCACCCGGCACCGCCAATGATGACACCCTGCTATATGGGGTTGAAGTCAAATTCTATAACATGGAAGTTGAAGTGAACGAAAACCTGGAGTCCTGTCACAAGGGGCTCTACGTCATAGGTGACGGCAGTGGCGTGACTCATTCCCTTTCTCACGCTTCCGCCAGCGGAGTGCACGTGGCGAGACGCATCGCCGGGAGGTGAACATGGCAAGTGACCGTTTTGAATTCGGCAAAAACTGGAAAAAATACGTCGAGAACCTGGACGAGGAAAAGATAACCCGCGCTGAGGATTCCCTGAAGGAATGGCTCAGGATCGACAGCCTCGTGGGAAAGACCTTCCTGGACATAGGTTCCGGAAGCGGACTGTTCAGCCTGGCCGCCAGGCGTCTCGGTGCAAGGGTCCACTCCTTTGACTATGACGAAGACAGCGTCGAATGCACGCGCAGGCTGCGCAACAAGTTTTTTCCGGATGCCGGGACGTGGTCCGTGGAAAGGGGCGACGCGCTGGATGCGGACTACGTGGCCAAATACGGCAAATGCGACGTCGTATACTCCTGGGGAGTGCTTCATCACACCGGAAACATGTACAAGGGCCTGGAGATCGCGGGCGGCGCGGTAAAAGACGGCGGCAAGCTTTTCATCGCCATATACAACGACCAGGGCATATGGTCCGATTGCTGGAAGGCCGTCAAGGCCGCATACAACAGGCTGGACGGTTATTGGAAATATCTGATACTGATCCCCTGCTTCATCAGGCTGTGGGGTCCAACCACCGTCAAGGACCTGATCGCGGGCAAGCCTTTTGACCACTGGATCAAGTACAAAAAGGAACGCGGCATGACGCCCTGGCGCGACGTGGTCGACTGGGTCGGCGGCTATCCCTTCGAAGTGGCGAAGCCCGAGGAAATAATAGACTTCTATCAGTCACGCGGATTTACGCTGGCCAAGCTGTACACCTGTGCCGGCGGTCACGGCTGCAATCAGTACGTCTTCATCAAGAACCGGCAGGAAAAGGCGTCTCCAATACCCTGAGCAGGTATTCCCAGGTTCGGGCCGTCGACGAAATGCTCAGGTGCTCCTTCGTGGTGTGAACGTCATGCATTTCCGGGCCTATCGACACGCAGTCAAGTCCTTCAATCGCTGACGCAAAGAATCCGCATTCAAGGCCTGCATGTATCGCCTTGATCACGGGTTCGGCATCACGCATCTCACGATAAATCCTGACCATGTGATCACGCAGTGGAGAATCCGGCCTGTACTGCCATCCGGGATACGAGCCGTTCACTTCCACGGCGGCTCCGGACAGGGCTGCCAGCGCAGTCAGCTTGTCGATGAGTGACCGCTTGGCGGACTCTACGGAACTCCTGACCGAAAACTGCAGGGTGACGTGACCGTCAAAGGTCTGAACGACGCCCAGGTTAAGCGACGTTTCCACCAGGCCAGCTATGTCAGCGCTCATGGCCTGTACGCCATTGGGCAGGCTCATGAAGAGGTCTGCCAGACGAACCGTTGACCGGGCAGTCGCCGGCTTCGGCTGTCCATCCGCTTCTTCTCCGGTCAGTTCACGCACGGAGACGTTCATCTCCGGATCCGTGGTCTTAAACTCATCAGCTATTTCCTTTGCGATCCGTTCAAATCCGGACGGAATCTCCGTAGCCGCGATCGTAAGCACGGCTGAAACCGGGATCGCATTGTCAACGTGTCCTCCCCGAAGCGAAATGAACCGCAGGTCCTGCACGGAATCCCTGGCCCTGGCATTATTTGTGTCATTCGTCATATCGGCATGCAAAAGACCATATAAAATGCGACCTGCAAGAATGTTGGCATTGGCACGTCCCTTGTCTATCTCACTTCCTGAATGTCCACCGGTACAGCCGGAGACTTCTATTTGGTATATGCGTCCGTTTTGTGTTATGTTAATCTGATCCGTCATTTGGTTTATGCCGGATCGTTTGGTTATGTCAACCTGTTCCCGTTCTATCGGCAGATCAAGATAAACCCTGGCGCCTCCGGCACATCCGACGTATATGTATCCTTCTTCCTCACTATCTATATTGATAAGCCGCCTGCCATGCAGGAGCGTAACGTCAAGTTCCCTCGCACCGTCCATTCCGGTCTCTTCATCCATCGTAAACAGTGCCTCGATGGCAGGATGCGACAAATCATCAGACGCCAGTATGGCCAGCGTCATTGCCACGGCTATGCCGTCATCACCGCCCAGCGAAGTGTCGCGTGCACTTAAGTAATCTCCATCCGCCTGCAGTTCAAGCTTGTGCGTGGTCATGTCTATCCCGCTGTCAGGCGTGCATACCGCCACCATGTCCATGTGTCCCTGCAGGATTACCGTGGGCGATTCCTCACGTCCCTGCGTGGCGGGCTTATAAATGATCACGTTGCCGACGCCATCGGTAACGTGATCCAGCTCATGATCAGACGCGAATCTGCACAGATACTGCCTGATGGCCTCCGTGTTGCCTGAGCCGTGCGGGATCGCGCATATCTCTTCAAAATATTTAAATACTTCCCCGGGTTCCAATCTGTCTGATATGCTCATCTCCATCACCTTCCGTGTTAAGGGAAACGCTGATTAAAGCTTCTGCCTGCTCCGGAGTCGCGGCTGCTTTAATGACTATCTGCCTGACGCATATCTGTCCAATAAACCTTCACATGCATCATGCAGCTGACCGTAGACCTCCTCAAACCTGCCGGTATACCACGGGTCATCTATCTGCTCTCCAGGCCTGCCTGCCAGATCCATGCACAGGACGATCTTACCCTCCGGATCTCCTCCAAAAAATCGCTCTTCCATTATACGCCTATGTATGTCCTCCGTGGCAATGATTATGTCAAAATCCTCATAATCAGAGCGGCGCACCTGCCTGGCATGATGTCCGCTGCAGTCTATGCCATGTTTGGCCAGTTCCCTTCTCGCCGGCGGATATACGGGATTGCCGATCTCCTCCGTCGACGTAGCCGCAGACTCTACGTAAAACTGATCCTCAAGCCCGCGCTTTCTGATCATGTCCTTCAACATGTATTCTCCCATTGGGCTGCGGCATATATTGCCCCAGCAGACGAACAACACTCGTATCATAGAAACCTCCTATATTACCGATACCACACCTTTTTCCCTCTTTCAGATGGTCTAAATGTGGTCTAAATTCAGAACGCTAACCCTCGCAAACGCAGTATTTATAAGGGGTTGATGATAAATTGTCGCCTATTGCCGTGGCAGATAAATAGTATTCGTATCATAGCCAAAATGCTTGAAAATATTAGGTTTCAACGCACCTCATATCCGGCATAATATGGCATAATTTTGCATATTTTAGTCGGCAAAAGGTGTAAAGTAAGGTGTAAGACTTTCTGTTTTACGCCTACGGTTTTTCGGGCTTTGTACCACTCTCGGCATTCAACTTCTCGACCTCGGCTTTGGCATCCTCGAACTTCACATGGGTATAAGTGTTCAGCGTCACACTGATATCCGCATGTCCCATCAGATACTGCAATGTCTTCGGATTCATTCCGGACTTCGCCATGTTTGAACAGTAGGTGTGCCTGCATACATGCGGTGTCACCTTCGGCTCGTCCTCCGGCGGATTCCTCCTGTCGATGATCCTGCGGAAGCAGTCCTCCACATCCTTGGATAAAGGCAGAACACGCTCACCGCTGCTGGTCTTGGTATCCTCGATGTAATAGCCCGTCTTGGAGCGCTTCTGAAGCTGACGCTCTACACGCAGGCTGTGTGCCTCGAAATCGACATCCGATACAATCAGTCCACAGAATTCCGAGATACGAAGCCCCGTTTTGAACAGGATATAGATCCCCTCATAGTATCTACAGAAATGCTTATCCTCTTCCACAAAGCGTAAAAACTTACGTTCCTCGTCTCTGCTGATGGCTTCTCTGGTCACGCTGTCATTGACGATCACCTCAGATAATCCAAAAGCAAACGGGTTCTTGCGCAAGATGTCGTCATCTACAGCCATTTGAAACGCTGGTCGAAGGACTCCTCTGATGGAGTGGATGGAACTGAAACTCTTCCCGTCCTTATCCTGAAGCTTGACGATCCAGTACTTCGCATCCGAGAGCTTGATCGAGTCGATCTTTCTCGCCCCGAACGGATCTTTTGTCAGGAAGTTAATGACGGTTCCATAGCCTGCCATTGTGGTCGGTCGCACATTGTTCCTTGTCGTCACATACCGCTCCACAAGGGCAAGCACCGTCATACTGCCTCCTCCGGTGTTGATGTGATCGAATAAATCCGCCTGGATCTTCTTCTCCATCTCCCTTATGGACTGACACTTCTTCTTCCCTTTCGGCTGCGGGTCGTTATGATCCAGCCGCCAGCTGTACGCGTAGTGCTCCTGTCCGTTGTGATCGACATACTTGAAGCGATACCTGCCGTCCGATAGTTGAATTTCTCCGTTATGTAGTATTCTTCCCTTTGCATCTCTCCTTTTTTCGCTCATTTGCGGTCTCCTTTCGTGAATTGGCAAAAGAAAACCGCCCCGATACGCTGAATTGTATCATACGGGCGGTTGTTTTGCCATATTAAAATGTACCACGTTTTCCTTTATTTTCCCTGTTTCTTACACAGCAGTCGCAAGGTCAAGGAACTCCTCAAAGCACCTGCGCTTGAATCGCACATGAGAGCCTATCTCAAGTATAAACCCCTCATTCCCATGTTCGGCTACTATGTTACGAAGCCGTTTCTCCCCGATGCCGTAATACTCCGCTGCTTCTTCAACGCTCAACGAATACTTACGCCATACAGGAACCTGAATGATATTGCTTTTCTGCTCCATCCGTCCATTCACCTCCCTTCTATATATCCGCCTATCAAGTGCCTAAAGAAGATATCATCTGCCTAAAATCCAGGCAGATAAGGCACATGCAAGGCACATCTTAGGCGGATAAAAATCCCGGCAATCCCTTGTAGTTACTGGCTTTAGGCACTTAGGCATATATTTTTATAAATTCTATATGTAAAATATTGAAAACGAAATACATACGCTTTGCAGCGCATTATGATAAATACGGAGATGAACTCCGAATTTATCCGCCTATGCGCCTGAATGCCTTATGCGATCCTCATCTGCATGTACCCCTCTGTCCGCACCTGCACATGGACACCTCGGTAGCCCCGCGCGGTCTTGCCGTAGTCCATGCTGATGTTTTTATCGTAGGTGATATGCAGCTTTGCCGCGTTGCTCTTTAGGTGTGCCGCAAAGGTGCGCTTCGCGAACGGCTTCTCCGCATTATCGGAGCACCACATCACATACGCCGTGTACAGTGCCTTCGATGTCGCCATCGTGTTCTGCTCGAAGCGTATGTAGCCCGTGGATTCGAGGAAATCGAGGATGTTGTTATCCTCTTTCTTAGCCTCCTCCATGCGCTGCCGCGCCCGTTCGCTTACCGTGAAGTGGTAGTTCTGCGCGATCAGCCTGTGCAAACCCTCAAGGCACCAGAGGAAGATACCCTCTGCCTCCGCGATCAGCTTCTCGCCCAACTCCTTATCGTCCACGCAGTTCTCGTCCTTGTCCTTGACCACCAGCGCGAGCTGCCTGCGGTAGAAGCCCTCCGAGCGGTCGTACAGCGCGGAGAGCGAGCCATTGCCGAAGCCCATGACGCGCACATACAGATACCCCTGCGTGCTCTGCCTGCCCTTGCGTTCAAGGTCGATCTTGTCCTCCATCGTGACGATGGCTTTCAGCACGTTGGTCTCGGAAAGCGCCTCCATCTTCATGTCGTCGTCCAGCATAAGGAGCTTTCCCTCCTGATCGGCACGGGAGAACCTGTCCGTCGCCAGCTTCTGTATGCTACTGGTGTTCATGTTGTCTCCGAGTATCGCCCGCAGCACACGCCCGATGCGTGACTTGCCCTCGCCGCCGTTGCCTGTTATCAGCATCATGGTCTGTGCGCGGTTGGTCGGTATCAGCACATAGCCCATGAACTCCTGCAAGGTCGGGATGTCCTCCGCCTCCAAAAGCTCCGATAGGAATTTCATCCACCGCTCCGGCTTCGGCGCGTCCGGCTTGTAGCTTACCGGCAAGCGGTTCTGGCAAAACTGCATCTCCGCATCGTACCTGCCGTCCAGATAAAGCGTACCATTCGCCACATGTATCCTGTCCGTCTGCGCTGGCAGGCAGTCGCAATACGCCCGTATCTTCATTGCGTTAAGCAGCTTCTCCACATTCTTCGCCACATTGCTGCGCACATAAGGCGTGATGGTGTCGTAGATTTCCTTTTGCAGGGCTAAAATCTGCCGGTACTACGGCGTGTGTAGAAATATCTGTAATAAAACACCACCTTCCGAGTATCTGTCCTGCCCCCGTTCTCCCATTGGTCTCTCACAGCGGCGTGTCTGCCCCGCTCGCACGAAGCCTGTTCGTGGTCATCGCTTCACTCTCAATCGAAGGGCGTACTTTTATCGGCGTGGCTATTCAGTTTTCAATGTGCAAATGTATCGTGTGCCTAATTTAACAGAGAAAATGCGTTTTCCCGAATAATTGCAAAAGGATGGGTATCCGGCTCTTTTTACATAAAAAACACAATCTTTTATGCTTTTGTGGTATAATAGGGCGGTCGAATATGGGATGAGGTAGGCGCAGTATGGCTGATAACAAAGCGCATCGCGAGGACATCATCACCACATTTGGAGAGCGTCTGGAGGATCTGCGCCGCGAGTGACAGGACACGCCTGTGGAGGCGTTTATGCTCACCGATGAAGCCGTGAGCGCACTGAAGCAAAATAACTTTGACCACCTGCTGCTCTCTGATCTAATCGCACACAAAGGCTTCCAGCGGCTTATGCTGGATATTGCTGTATATGCTTCGCAGGCCGCCTCGCTTTCTATGGTGCAGAACAATGCAACCTTATTCTATGCCCGCGAAGCTTTCCGTCTCGCCGCAGGCGATACGGAAAGCTTCGAATCACGCACCCTTGATCTCGCAGTAGTAGATGAAGACCGCTTCGTGCGCGAGGCGATCCACGATGACATGGATATGATCCTTGCGGATTTGCAGGAAAAGCATAAGCTGGACAACATCGAGGAGCTGAAGGAACAAACCAGAGAAGCCGTCATGCAGCAAATGCCAGCACTTCCACGGAAGCTCCCACCGGCTCGCCGGAGCAATTCCTTGATATATTGCTGGAGCAGATACAAGTGCCAGCAGATAAACTGAACGATGAACAGAGAAGCGCATTGCTCTCTGCTATAAAACTCTCTCCTTTGCTCAAAAGCAACATCAGTCAGCGGGGAAAGAAATAAGAGAACACACATGAGCGATAAAATGATAAAAATTGCACGATTTAACACCAGTCTGAACAATCTGCTTGGAACGGATTACCCGTCTTTCGAGATATACCGTTCTAAAGGGCTGTTGGCACACCTGATTAACAGGAAGCACTTTGTTGCCGCCAAATACATCGACTTTCTGCCGGAGATCATATCGTCTCCGGATTACGCCGGATGCTATAATGGGAATCTTGAGCTTGTGAAGATATACAGAGATAACATCTTTCTGTGCATTAAACTGGATGTTAAGAAGAACCGTTACTATGTTGCCACGGTCTTTGATGTAAAGATGAGCAAGATTGAAGCTTATGTAAACTCGGGAAGGCTGAAAAAAGTTGAGAAAATGACAGATTAGCGCTTGACTATCCCGCAAAATAGTGCTACCTTATGGGTGTAAAGAAATTGACGAGCAGGAAAGGCACCCTGCGCTCCCCTCTGGGGAACCTGATATGATGGATACGCCGCCCATCCAATTCTTTTACAATGAGAGAATAAAAGCACTCGCGTGAGCGGGTGCTTCTCTTATCTTATCGGGGGCGGTTTTCTTTCGGTGTAAAAAAGGTGTAAAGTTACTTTTGTCGATGGTTGAAATGCCTTATTTTCTGCGTTCTCACGGCTATCCGTGGATATTGCCCCAGCAGACGAACAGTATTTTAACCATCTCTTGATTGCTATCTGTTTTTTTCTCTGAAACCGCTTTTCAAAAGGTGTAAAGTAAGGTGTAAAAGGTTCGGTTTTACACCTGCGGTTTTTCGGGCTTTGTACTACATTCAGCGTTCAGCTTCTCAACCTCTGCTCTGGCGTCCTCAAACTTAACATGTGTATAAGTATTCAGCGTGACGCTGATATCCGAATGTCCCATGAGATACTGAAGCGTTTTAGGGTTCATACCAGATCTTGCCATATTGGAGCAGTAGGTGGGTCTGCACACATGCGGTATAACTCTGGGCATCTGAACCTTATAGATAACTTTGTGGGTCAGTAATGACAGTTTAGCTGAGGAATCTCTTTATGTTAAGTCTGACTTACCTGTCGTCTGCACTTTAAATTATACAGGAAGCTATTGACAAACGGCCGGGCCGAGGCTCAGCCTTTATAAAGAAGGCAAAACCTCCTGAGGGAGTGCCGGTTCAGTGATTCTTTGACTCCCTCAATTATTCTGAAAGTCAAGCGACGACGTGGAAGACCTTGGCTCCGTGAGCAGGAACGTCAGCGGTAAAGACATTTCCGAGAGTCACGCTCTCTCCCGTCCACAGCTCGATGGCTTTACTGTCCGCGGGAACGTCTTCGATTTCCCCGAGTTCAACCTCAGCACGTCCGCCCTCATCCGATGCGTTGAACGTCGCCAGGTATTTACCGCCTTCACGATCATCTGCCATCCAGAGAATGATTTCTTTGCCGGAAATCTCCCTTCTGATTATCTGACGGGCATTTCTGGAATTGGCATGCATCTTAAGAACGGCCTCATTGGTGATGAGCCTCATGGTGAAATCATCGAAGCCCGTCATCTCACCCCCGATCATAAGCGGGGAGCGCATGATGGACCAGAGAGTCATCATGGCGATCTGTTCGTCCTCCGTAAATGCAGTCCGGTTGCTCGTATCATAATCCTGCCTGATGGGTCCTATGGGAAGCATGTCCGCATCCGGGAAATGGCCCGCACCGGCATGCATGCTCCATTTTTCCGCACGTTCAAACATGGCATACAACAGTTTCCATTCATCCCAAAAATCATCCGTGATGCGCCACATGTTGGCAACCTGCTTGTATGTTTCCGCCTTTTCAATAAGGGCAGGGCCGGGAGAAAGCGAAAGAACCATCTCCCTTCCGCAGGCATTCAGCGCTTCAGACAGCATCTTCATCTCATCTTCTTCGTGAGGAAGTTCCCTGCATACGTCATCGCACTTTATAAAATCCACGCCCCACCCGGCGTAGAGCCTGAATATCGAGTCATAATACGTCCTTCCGGTTTCATCTGCCCTGGCGCCGTACATGTCAGGATTCCACGTGCAGATGCTGTTAAATCTGGCGGCATCGCGTGCTGTCTTGTCGGTACCAAGTACCGGCAGGTTCTTATGGACCGCCTGACGCGGGATTCCCCTCATTATGTGAATGCCGAACTTAAGTCCCAGCGAATGAACGTACTCCGCCAGGGGGCCAAAGCCCTTCCCATCGGCTGCCGAAGGAAATCTGTTGGGCGCGGGCAGGAGCCGTCCGTATTCATCCATGCACAGATCCGCAAATGGCCTGTATTCATGAGACGTGGCTCCGGGTTCATACCACTGTATGTCCACGACCACGTACTTCCAACCGTACTGCTTCAGATGAGCAGCCATAAATTCGGCATTCTGCCTTACTTCCTTTTCCGTTACGGCAGCTCCGTAGCAGTCCCAGCTGTTCCACCCCATGGGGGCAATCTCAGGTCTGTACATCCGTTTTCCTCCTCGTTATCCGTAAAAATAACTCTCATGGATTCCACTGTCATCGATATGCCGGCCGGCCACGAAAGCCTTGAGCCGTATCCTGTCTGATCCCTGCCTGCGTCTCAAAAAATGCTAGTGTAGCGTTTTAAGTAAAGAAGTCATTGAAACCCTACGCTAGTAAACGACCTGGTTTCGTCCGCTTTCCTTGCCGCGATAGAGGTTCTCGTCCGCTAGCTTGATGGAATTTTCGAAGTCTCCGCCATAGTCGTATTCAACCAGTCCGAAGGTCATGGTGACCTTGATGTGCTGTTCCCCGACCACCGTTTCGCTGTCATGGATGGCCATTCTGAGTCTCTCCAGGGCTATGTGAGCCTCGTCACCGTTACAGTTGGGAAAGACGATCAGGAACTCCTCACCGCCCCATCTGGAGATGAACGTGTTGCTGCGCATGGTTTCCATCATGGTCTTGGCGATCTTCTTCAGCACCTCGTCTCCGGAATCATGTCCATAGGTATCATTTACCTTTTTGAAAAAGTCAATGTCTCCGAGCGCCAGGCTTATCGCTGATCCGTTGTTCTCCGCTATCAGGTCCGCGAGATAATCCTTGGCACGCCTTCTGTTGTACAGGCCGGTCAGCTGATCGGTGTAGGCCTCCTTCTGCAGACGGTCATTATATTCAACCAGTTTGCCCTCTTCTTCCTTTTCAGCCTTGCTGAAGTTATATGACAAGTATATGATGGCTGAGAACACGGCGGATATGTTGACTATCTGCAAAAGCTTGTCGGTCAGCCAGCTGATCTCGCCCACCGGCTTGATGCCTCCCAGGGTTAGGATGACGACCACGCGGGTCGCCAGCACGAATGCAGCCAAAAGCAGCTTCATCCCTATCCTGGCATACGAACCAAAGAAAACCATCAGCAGCACGAGGATGAAGAAGTTCTGCATGCCCGCGCTCCAACCGACCTTGGGGATCATGTATATGGACCATGAGAAAACGTAAATCAGAAAAAGCCAGAGCGAAACCCTGGTCCTGGAATAATACGTATAAATGAAAAGAGCGATGAGCACGGCATAGAAAAGGCAGAATCCGCACCAGTATGTTTGGAAATTGTGCGGTCCCGCCAGGATCACGTCCAATAAAAAAGCAATCGCGACTATCAGGTAAAGCACCCTGAGTGCCACCATTACTTTTTTGGATTCATTCTCTGCCTTGACGTCCCTGTTTATCAGATCGATGAGTTTCATGACAAAACCTTCCGAACGCGTTGTATGTTTATCGAAACAAATTTGTCTTTCATTTTCACGATACAACATACTTATTTTACCATTTTTTATAGAAAAAACATAGCCTATGGAAAATAATGGCAAAAAAATGACAAAGAAAAAGGCCCTCTCAAAAATGAAAGAGCCTTTGCGTTCATCGTCAGAAATATATGCCGCAGACTTACGCGGGAGTCTGGTTTGCCTTGGCCAGTTCGGCAAGCGTTGCGAAGCCTGCCGCGTCGTTTACGGCCATCTCCGCCAGCATCTTGCGGTTCATGTCCACGCCTGCGTTCTTGAGGCCGTACATGAACTTGCTGTATGAAATGCCGTTCAGTCTGGCTGCCGCATTGATGCGCGCGATCCAGAGCCTTCTGAACTCACGCTTACGCTCCTTGCGACCCCTGTATGAAGAAGCAAGTGCCCTCATGACTGACTGCTTGGCTATCCTATACTGTTTGGAACGGGCACCACGATAACCCTTAGCGAGCTTAAGTACCCTGTTGTGTCTCTTTTTGGCGTTCAAACCGCCTTTGATTCTTGCCATAATTCTATTCCTCCGTCTACAAAACCTATCCTACCAGATCAAAATCAAAGGTAAGGAAGGATCTTCTTCATATTCTTTACGTTAGTCTCGTCGGTCATGGCGGGATGACGCAGTTGTCTCTTGTTCTTGGTCGTCTTCTTGGTCAGAATATGACGTCTGTAGGCTTTGTTTCTCTTAAGCTTGCCGGTGCCTGTAACCTTAAATCTCTTGGCAGCGGATCTGCTTGTTTTCATCTTGGGCATTGTCTTTTCCTCCTATCGTTTATTCCCTTGGGGATCACTTTTTCTTTTCCGCAAGGAACATGGTCATGGACCTGCCTTCAACCTTCGGCTCCTTGTCCATCACGGCGATGTCTGACAGGGATTCCGCAAAGTCATCCAAAATGTGCCTGGACTGCGCCATGTGCGCCATCTCGCGTCCCCTGAACCTAAGCGTAACCTTTACCCTGTTTCCCTTTTCAAGGAATTTGCGGGCATTCTGGGTCTTGGTGTTTAAGTCATTGGTGTCAATGTTGGGTGAGAGGCGGATTTCCTTGATCTCAACGATCTTTTGTTTCTTCTTGGCCTCCTTCTCCTTACGGGTCTGCTCATACCTGAACTTGCCGTAATCCACGATGCGGCACACCGGCGGATTCGCGGTGGGCGCGATGTTCACCAGATCCACGCCTGCCTCTTCGGCCAGATGCAAGGCATCCTTCAGCGGCATGACGCCCAGCTGGTTGCCATCTTCTCCGATGACCCTGACTTCCTTCGCTCTGATCTGCTCGTTAATGAATAATTCGCTAATGGTTGTTCCCTCCGTAAAAAAAAATGGACAGCATGACCATCCACTCAATAAACAATACGTGACACGGAACCACCGTGTTAGGATATTGACGCCGTGCGACGCGATTGCCGACGGGTGAGAGCGGATACTCTGCTTTGTTTAAACCTAACGCTTGCGCGTACTTATGTACAATACCACGGCATATCATCCACGTCAAGCACATTTTTATGACACAAAAGCACATTTTTATGACACAAAAGCAAATCTGCGTGACGCACGAAACGGGGGCCGCGAGGGCCCCCGAAACTAAGGATCTGTTACAGAATAACTTTTAATTCTGCTTGTCTGCTTCTCTGATCATGCCTTCTTTCTCTTGGAAAGCAGGTCAACCGTAACGGCTCCGAGAAGAACGGCGCCCTTTACGATCTTCTGTATGTCAGTGGACCATCCGAACAGGGACATTCCATTGTTCAGGATGCCCATGATGAAAGCTCCGACTACGGCTCCCATGATGGTACCGGCACCACCGGCAACTGCCGCGCCGCCGATGTAGCAGGATGCGATGGCATCCATCTCGAAACCATCACCTGCCTTAGGCGTGGCGGATCCGTTTCTGGCCGCAAGCACGATTCCCGCTATGGCTGACAGGAAGCCCATGTTGACGTATACCCAGAAGAATACCTTGTTGGTATCGATACCGGAGAGGTTGGCAGCCTTTCTGTTGCCGCCCAGCGCGTATATCTGGCGTCCGGCTACGGTATTGGTGGTGATGAAGGCATATATGACTATCAGGATCACCATTATCAGCAGTACGAAAGGAAGTCCCTTGTACCTGGCCAGCTTGTAGAAGAAGAACCAGATGATGAAGAGCATTACCGCCATCTTCACGATGGTCTGCCACATGGGATTGATAGGCAGATTGTATTTCTTTTTGGCGGCATTGCTCCTGATCTCAGAGAATATCAGGAGACACGACGCAATGATCGCCACGAATATGCTTATCAGGTCCAGTGTTCCGTCTCCAAACGGCACCTTGACCGAAGGCAGGAACCCGGCTCCTATGAAGTTGTAGGATTCGGAGAAGGGCCCCTTGGTCTGTGCCTGCAGCAGCGTATAGGTAAGTCCCCTGCCCATCAGCATCGTGGCAAGCGTCGTAACGAAAGGCGGTATGCCAAGATATGCGATGAAAAAGCCGGAGAACAGGCCGGAGAGTATGCCAACCGCAAGAGCAGCGATAATGGCAACCCACATGTTCATCTTCATGTCGATCATGATGATGCCCGCGATCGATCCGGTCACGGCCACTACGGAACCTACGCCCAGGTCGATGTTACCGGTAAGCACGCAGAGCAGCATGCCTATGGCCAGGATCACGACGTAGCCGTTCTGCATGATCAGGTTGTTGATGTTCATGGGCGTCAGGTTGGCGCCGTTCGTTAATACTGCAAATACGAGATAAATAGCTATTAGGGCAAAAAACATCCCGTACTGTTTCATGTCCATTTTGACAACTTTTTTATTATTCATTTCCATCATCCTTTCTCATATGAGCCATGATAAGCTGCATGATCCTCTCCTGCGAGAACTCTTCCTTAGTCAGTTCGCCTGCTATTTCACCTTCGTTGATGACGTACATTCTGTCGCATGCGCCTATTACCTCAGGCATCTCAGACGAAATGACAATTATGGCCTTTCCCGCTTTGGCCAGTTCATTGATGACACAGTAGATTTCATACTTTGCGCCTACGTCTATGCCTCTCGTGGGCTCATCCATGATCAGGACGTCCGGCTGAGTCAGCATCCACTTCGCTATGACGACCTTCTGCTGGTTACCGCCGGAAAGCGATCCGACCACCTGATTGACGGAATTGGCCTTGACGTTGATCCTTTCCTTGTATTCCTGAGCCGCAACCATCTCATCATTGGCATTGATCACGCCATGCCTGGAGAAGAAGAACGGTCTGGCCGCTATCGCCATGTTTTCCTTGATGTCTCCGATCAGGTTGAGGCCGTAGGTCTTCCTGTCCTCGGAGATGTAGGCCAGCTTGTTCTGAACGGCATCCTTGACGGTCCTGATATGGACTTCCTTGCCGTTGATGAATATCTGACCGGATATCTTCTGTCCATAGCTCCTGCCAAAAAGGCTCATGGCCAGCTCCGTCCTGCCGGCGCCCATCAGCCCTGCAAGACCGACGACCTCTCCGGCGCGGACCTTGATGTTGATGTCCTTCAGCATCTGGCGATGCTCGTCATCGGGATGATAAACGTTCCAGTTTTTCACTTCAAAAATGACGTCGCCAGGCTCAATGCCCTCCCTAACGGGATAACGGTTGGTCATTTCACGGCCTACCATGGCCTTGATGACCCTGTCTTCGGAGTAATCATCGACTCCTTTTTGGAGGGTTTCTATCGTCTTACCGTCTCTGATGATTGTAACAGAATCGGAAACATATTCGATCTCATTTAATTTATGGGAAATGATGATGCAGGTAATGCCCTGCTCCTTGAGCTGAAGCATAATGTCAAGAAGCTTCCTGCTCTCCTCATCATTAAGAGCCGCGGTGGGCTCGTCAAGTATCAAGAGTTCTACTCTCTTGGCCAATGCCTTGGCTATTTCTATAAGCTGCTGCTTTCCTACTCCAAGGGAATTGATAGGTACGTTGACGTCTTCATGTTCAAGTCCTACCTTTGCAAGCATTTCCTGAGCGCGGCACCTGGTCGCAGTCCAATCAATGACGCCCTTTCTTTTGGTCTGTTCGTTGCCAATGAATACGTTCTCCGCAACGGAAAGCAAGGGGGAAAGAGCAAGTTCCTGATGAATAATAACGATGCCCTTGGCTTCTGAATCTCTAAGATTATGGAATTTGCAATGCTCACCGTGATACAGAATGTCACCTTCATAGGTTCCGAAGGGATATACTCCTGATAAGACATTCATAAGAGTGGACTTGCCGGCTCCGTTCTCACCGCATATGGCGTGAATCTCACCTTTTTTAACCTTAAGATTAACATCGTCAAGAGCCTTTACTCCGGAAAACTCCTTCGTAATGTGATTCATTTCCAAGATGTAATCTGACATCCCATCTACTCCTTCTTATGATCATTTGAAAACAGGGCAGCATGTGCTGCCGCCCTGTTTAATGGTTGTTTATGTGACCGATCTGATTAGTTGGCCAGCTGCTCCTCGGTGTAGTATCCTCCGCCGATGATTACTTCCTTGTAGTTGTCCTTGTCAACGGCAACGGGCTCGCAAAGATAAGAAGGAACTACGATCTTACCGTTGTCGTACTGCTCGGTATCGTTGATCTCAGGCGTTGCGCCTTCAAGAACGGCCTGAACCATGGTTACGCACTTGCTGGCAAGAAGCCTCGTATCCTTGTAGATGGACATCGTCTGCTTACCGGAGATGATGTGCTTGGTAGCCATGAGCTCTGCATCCTGTCCGGTGATAAGAGGCCAGTTAGCTTCGGTGTAGCCTGCACCCTCAAGGGCTGACATGCAGCCGTATGAAAGTCCGTCATATGCGCATGCGCAGATGTCAAGATCCTCGTCTGCATAATACCTGGTAAGGATGTCCTCGCATCTCTTCATAGCGGTCTGCTGATCCCACCTAAGGGTATTGTTGGACTCGAAATCGGTCTGGCCGGACTTGCATATGAGAGAACCGTCATCAAGCAGGGGCTGGATCTGCTCCATAAGACCTGCGTAGAGCATGTGAGCGTTGTTGTCATCAGGTGAACCCATGAAAAGCTCGATGGTCTTGGGATCATCCTTGGTAGCGCCACAGTGCTGAACGATGTATTCACCGATCTTGGTACCGACGCCCTTATTATCGAACGTTGCATAGTAGCTTACGGCATCAGTGTTCATGAGCAGACGGTCGTAAGCGATGATCGGGATTCCTGCTTCCTTCGCCTGAGCCTCTACGTTAACGAGGG
This sequence comes from uncultured Lachnospiraceae bacterium, assembly GCA_937916415.1. Lineage (GTDB taxonomy): Bacteria > Bacillota > Clostridia > Lachnospirales > Lachnospiraceae > XBB2008. The sequence continues at coordinate 20,816 of CALGGH010000030.1, read as the reverse complement.
CGTCAGAGTCGATGGATGCGATTACGAGACAGTCAGCGCCGGCAGCGATCATGTTCTCGATCTGTGAAACCTGAGCCTGTACGTCATCCTCTGCGTACTGAAGATCTACGGTATAGCCCTTCTCCTCAAGCTGAGTCTTCATGTTGGCGCCATCATTGATCCAGCGCTCTGAAGACTGGGTAGGCATGGCAACTGCTACTCTCTTGCCGCCGCCCGAACTGGATGATCCGGAATCGGCTGCTGCGGTAGATGAGGAATCTGAAGATGCGCTTTCAGCTGCTCCAGAGCCACAGCCTGCGAGTGTCGTTACGGCCATTGCTGCCGTAAGCATTACTGCAAGTAGTTTCTTTTTCATGTTCAATCCTCCTTGTAGATAAACAATGTGAACAAAAATTATTTTACATTATCCTAAAGTTAATTACAATAGCTGTCAGGTCAAATAATAAAATATCAAACTTAAATCGGTGTTTTTTGAAAGAAATAAAAAAAAATGAAATGACGGCTGCCGTCAGGGCAAAAAAAATGACGGCTGCCGTCCAGGCTGCCGTCAGGGCAAAAAGATGTCAGAGCTTGAAGCCGCTCCCGACGAACTGCGCCACGTCGCGTCCCGTATCATCCGTGACGTCCACGATGATCACCATGGTACGGCTGCCGTTCTTCCTGCAGGTCGCCCTGGCATACAGCTTGCTTCCCTTGGGAGCGTTCAGGTAATTGATGCTCACCTGCTGCGCCACCGTCGGCATGTGCAGGTTATTGGACAGTATGGCAAAGGCAAAATCAGCCAGCGTGAAAGCCACTCCGCCCATGATGCCGCCGTTGGCATTGCGATGAACGTCGGTAAGTTCGCAGCTGCAGAGAGAGAATTCATCGGTAACCTCCTCCAGCCTGCATCCATTGCCCGTAGCAAACCTGTCGGCCTTAAAGTATTCTGCCGCTTCCTCGGTACTGCCGAATCTCCCCATCTTAATCCTCCATGCGCATTTTTATCTACTTGCCCGTAACGCGGATCGTGTCCGCACTGGCCTCAAACTCCTCCATGCGGTCATAATCGTGAGTCTGCGTATATATCAGCATGTAGGTCCTGGATCCGTTGACCGCCACCATCAGCTGGGTGACGTGATTGTCCTCCAGGTCATATTCGACCTTCGCGCGAACGGCAGGCACGTCGTCAATCGTCACGTGCTTAAACTCGTCAACCTTGACTGCCACGTCCGAGCCATATCCCGACGCCAGCATGTCCTCCATCATGTCCCTGAAATAATCCTCGTCCATGAGCTGAAGCGTATAGTCAGCATCCATCTCCACGTACCTGACGTTGCTGGCATCTATCGGATAACGCTTGAGCACGTACGTGCCGGGTTCTCCTTCTGCCGCCATGAATCCCTCCGGAAGCTCAAACGTGATGCCGCCGGTCTCAAGGTCGCCCTCCGCCAGCGCCGTGTCCTTGCCCGAAGCATCCAGGGCTTCCCTGGACAGCTCCTTGAGCTCATCCTCGGACATGTCCTCCAGGTAGTCCTTGTCGGCATCCAGGTGCTCGACGTTACGCTCCGGATCGGAAATCCCGACGGATTCCGCATCTGCCGGCGTCTCACCCTCTGCCCCCGTCTCATCAGGCATGCCGGCATCCAGAGTCACGCTCTGCATGGACAGGACCGGAGCCGCCGCATATGCCTGCATCATGGTGCCGTCCTCAAGCGACTCGACCACTCGAACCGTGTCTTCGTCGCCCTGCTTCGAATCAAATCCAAATACGAAGAGCATGGCCGCTATGATGGCCATTCCCGACAGGAGTCCGACTATTGTGCTTTTCATCCTGATCTTAATCTTTTTCATAACCTATCTAATACTTAATCGATCCTTATTTCATAAACGTTAAAATAATACCGCTCCAGCAGCACGCTGTCATACAGCAGTCTGCACTTGAATCCGCGTGACTTCCATTCCGCGATGATCTCGTCCCTGGCATTGAAGCTGCCGTAATATATGAAGGAGTCTCCCCCGTCAGCCCGGATGATCGAAGCCAGTTCATCTGCGTCCGTGGTCATGACGACGGGCGACCTGCCACAGATCTCGGCGATGAGCGTCTCATCGGTTTCACCCCAAAGAATTGAGTCACAATCTTGATAATACCACGTCAGGGACTGAATTTGGTTAAAATTGCAAATTATTTTTTTTTCGGAATAGACGTCAGAAATGGCCGAAAACACGTCCAGCGTGCGGTCCATCCCATCCTGCCTGATCTGTTCCGATCCCCTGAACATGTCGAAGCACCGCACTCCCGAAATGAACAGGCCAATGGCAACTGCGGCAGATAACAACCTGTAAATCTGCGGCTCGGATTGGTTGGATATGACATTTGTCACCATGCAGGCAAATCCCATCCAGAACAGAAACGTCACCGGCATCAGGTACCTGTACGTGAATACGGGCCTGATGACGAAAGAAGCTACGATGCCCACGAGCGCCGTGCCCGCAAATACCAAAAACGTGCCGCAGGCAAAGGGAGCGTCATCAGCGTACCCGTTGCGGTAGTCCAAAGCCTGCCGGACCAGGAGCGCGGCATAAGCCAGGAACGTGATCACTGCCACGGCGGCGTTAACGTTCCCTGACGTAAAGTTCGGCATGAATACGTATTTGACGCATCCCGGAAAGATCCTCCATGTCAGCGGCTGTATCCAGTAGTTCGTTCTGACCGCTCCGGCCTGCCCAAGCATGCTGCCCAGCCACGGAAGGTATGCGAGGATGGCGATGATGACGCAGGCAGACACGTACGGGATTATAGCCCGTCTAATGCCTGCTGCCCTGTGGAAGATGCGAACAAGCATCAGGGCCACGATAATGACGGCCGCAATTGCGGCATAATAGTGCAGGTACATGGCACAGATGCCGTATATCAGAACTGCGGTCAGATGAAGGAATGGAGATGAACTGTTTGATGTTATGTCAACTTCATCATTATTATGTGGAATAATTATGTTAAATGAAACGCCGTCATTTTTTATGATACTCAGGGCCGTCTCCGCGTGCAGGTACATGGCCTCGACGCACAGGGCCGCCCAGGAATACATACGGGCTTCTATCATAAAGGCTGAGGTCTGGGGCATTGCCTCGATCATGAAGACGGACAGTCCCGCTCCGAGCCATCCGTACCGCCTGCGTATGAAGGTGGCCGCGTACGCGATGAATATGAAATAGGGGATGACCGATGACAGCTTGGCCGCGGTCACGATGCCGACGCCGGCGGGACGAAGTATTATGTAAACTAGCTTTACGATCAAATAATACAGCGGAGGATGAACGTCACGAGCGGCCAGGCTGATCAGCTCGCCGACCGGCTTTAATGCCAGTTCCACCGTAAAGAGCTCGTCAAACCATATGTCCTGAGACACGGCGAAGCAGGCCGTCCTAATCAGGATGCCTGCCCCGGTCAATAAGAGAATGATCCCTGCCAGATCAATTATTCTGCGTTCTTTTAGTTCCCTGTCGTCCATGCCGCCGCTTTATGAGAAAAACGTCTTGAGAATGCCGCGTCCGAGGGTAGAACCCACGTTGGCGCCTATCTTTTTGCCGAAGGAACCTCCGACGGTCTTGCCGAGGGTGCTGCCGATCTCACGTCCGATGGTCGATCCGGCGCTTCCCGCAGTGGTGGATATCACGCTGGTCACCTTCTTTTTCCTGGCTTTGGCCTCCCTCTCGGCTGCCTTCTGGGCTGCGGCTGCTTCCTTTTCGGCTGCCTTCTGGGCTGCGGCCGCTTCCTTTTCGGCTGCCCTGGCTTCTGCCGCTGCCTGCCTTTCAGCTGCCCTGGCTTCTGCCGCTGCCTGCTTTTCTGCGGCCCTGGCTTCTGCCTCTGCCTGTTTTTCGGCTGCCTTGGCTTCCTCGGCTTCAGCTTTTTCACGGGCCTCTTCCTCTGCCAGCCTGGCTGCCTCGGCTGCCGCTTCGGCATTCTTTCTGGTCAGGAACTCATAGGCAGAATCGCGGTCGAAATAATCATTGTATCTCTTGTACAGCGCACTGCCCTCAATGGCCGCGCGGCGCACTGAATCATCGATGGCTCCGAGCGAGGACTGAGGAGGCAGGATCGAGGTCTTGCGCACGATGGTCGGCACTCCGTCGTCGTCCAGGGTCGACACGAGGGCCTCGCCTATGCCGAGGTTGATCAGCGTGTCATAGGTGTCGAAATCAGGATTTTCCCTAAAGGACTCAGCGGCCTTCCTGACGGCCTTGGTCTCTGCGGGAGTATAGGCACGAAGGGCATGCTGAACCTTGTTGCCAAGCTGTGCCAGTATGCCGTCGGGGATGTCCCTGGGTGACTGCGTCACGAAGTAAATGCCCACGCCCTTGGAACGGATGAGCTTGACCACCTGCTCGATCTTTTCAAGCAGGGCCTTGGACGCGTTCTCAAAAAGCAGGTGCGCTTCGTCAAAGAAAAATACCATCCGGGGCTTATCCAGGTCACCCACCTCGGGAAGGGTCTCATACAGCTCTGATATCATCCAGAGCAGGAAGGTCGAATACATAACGGGCGAATTGACGAGTTTCCTCGCGTCGAGGATCTGTATCATGCCCCTGCCGTCATAATTGACGGTGAGCCAGTCCGAAACGTCCAGCGCGGGCTCAGCGAAGAACCGGTCTCCGCCCTGGCTCTCCAGCGCGACGACTGCCCTGACTATGACTGCCATGCTCTGCTTGCTCATGTTGCCGTATTCCATGGCAAAGTCAGACGCATTCTCCTGAACGTACGCCAGCAGGGCCTTCAGGTCCTTGGTGTCGACCAGCAGCAGGTCATTGTCGTCAGCGATCTTGAACACGACCGTCAGCACGGAGGTCTGAGTCTCGCTGAGGCCCAGGATGCGTGCTAGCAGCAGCGGGCCCATCTCTGAGACCGTGGTCCTGAGAGGCATGCCGCCCTCGGCATACACGTCCCAGAAGTTGACGGGATAGCTCTTGTAGCCAAAGCCCTGTTCCTCCAGATTATACCGGTCTATCTTGGCCCTTACCGACTCCTTGTCGGTGCCGGCCTCATGCATGCCGGCCAGGTCGCCCTTTACGTCAGCCATGAACACCGGAACGCCGGCATCCGAAAAGCTCTCCGCCAGCACCTTGAGGCTCACGGTCTTGCCCGTGCCGGTGGCTCCGGCTATCAGGCCGTGGCGATTGGCCATCCTGACCTCCAGCTCCACGCGTTCGTCTCCGCTCATTCCAAGGAAAATTCTGTTGTCTCTAATCATACCTCACCTCATGAAAACTATTTAAACTCGGCTATCGTAACTCCCGCGTCTCCCTCTCCGTACTCTCCGAGCCGGTATGACGCGATATAGCCGGTGCGTCTCAAATGATCCGTTACCGCGTTCCGAAGCGCCCCGGTGCCCTTGCCATGCACGATCCTGACGCCGGGCAGGTGCGACAGGTAGGCATCATCCAGATATTTGTCCAGCGCGTATATGGCTTCGTCCACGGTCATCCCCAGCAGGTTTATCTCAGGGGAGACGTGCTTGGCCTTGCTGAAGCCGGAGCTGCCACTGCCGGCAGATGAGCCGGTGCGCCTTTTACCTGCCGATGAACTGTATCCCGGCGCGGTCAGGTCGATCTCGTCTATCAGCATTATATCATCTACGTGAGCCTGTGAGTTCATCATTCCGCACTGAACCTTCAGCTTGCCGGATTTGTCGGGCAGGGACGTCACCGTGCCCTTCAGGCCCATGGATATGATCTCCACGCTGTCACCCAGCCTTATCTCCTCAGGCCTGGGCTTTCTCCTGGCCGGCATGGGCTTGTCATCCTTTTTGCCGGTCCTGGCCAGGGCCTCGTCATTTTTATTTATCTTTTCCCTGACCCTGCCGCGCTCGCGCTCCAGGTCACGCATCGACGCTCCGCCGGCCTCGCGGAAGTACTTGATCGTACGGTCGGCTTCGTCCTTGGCTTCCTGCAGTATCTGACGGGCTTCCTCCCTGGCCTCTGCCAGCATCTTGTCCCTGGCGCCATCGAGCCTGCCCTTTTCCGCATCCACCTTTTCACGATCGGCCCTGATGCGGTCCTCGTCCTCGGAAAGGGCCTGTTCCTTGCGTTCCATGCTCATGCGGCGCCTGTCAAGGTCCGCCATCAGGTCCTCAAACCTTTCCTGGTCCCCGCTCATGTGCAGGCGGGCTTCGCCTATGATCTCCTCGGGCAATCCCAGCCTCCGGGAGATCGCGAACGCGTTGCTCCGTCCGGGAATGCCGACCAGCAGCCTGTACGTGGGACACAGCTTCTCGACGTCAAACTCACAGCTGGCGTTCTCCACTCCGGCGGTCGACAGGGCGTACACCTTGAGCTCGCTGTAATGAGTCGTGGCCATGGTTCGTATGGTGCGCCCATGCACGTTGTCCAGTATCGCGGTCGCCAGGGCCGCTCCTTCTATCGGATCGGTGCCCGCGCCCAGCTCGTCAAACAGGCACAGGCTCCTCGCCGTCGCATTCCTGAGGATGTCCACGATGTTGGTCATGTGCGAGCTGAATGTTGAGAGACTCTGTTCGATGCTCTGCTCGTCCCCGATGTCGGCATATACCTCGTTAAAAACCGATAACTCCGACCTGTCTCCCGCAGGTATGAAAAGCCCTGCCTGTCCCATCAGCGTAAGGAGCCCGACCGTCTTGAGCGAAACGGTCTTGCCGCCCGTGTTGGGTCCGGTGATGATCAGCATGTCGAACTCATCCCCGAGGGTGACGTCTATAGGCACGACCTTATCCGGGTCGATCAGGGGATGCCTGCCCTTATGTATCCTTACGATGCGGTCATCATTGATGAGGGGCCTCATCGCGTTCATCTCAAGCGCCAGCCTGGCCTTGGCGAAAATGAAGTCAAGGCGCGTCATGCGCTTGCAGTTGACGTCTATGTCTTCCACGTGTTCTCCGGCCATGGCGGAAATCCCGGCGATGATCCGCTCGATCTCACGCTGCTCCTCTATGGCCAGATTCTTGAGTTCGTTGTTGAGTTCCACGACCGCAGCAGGCTCTATGAAAAAGGTTGAGCCCGTGGACGACTGGTCGTGCACCATGCCGGGCACCTGTCCCTTGCATTCCGCCTTGACCGGGATGCAGTATCTGTCCCCCCGCATGGTAATGACCGGATCCTGCAGGTAAGTCCGGACCGATCCGTTGATCATGGAATTAAGCTGAGTGTGGATCCTTTCGCCGGTACGCCTGATCTTGCGCCGGATTGAGGCAAGCTCCGGAGAGGCATTGTCCGATATCTCCTCCTCGGAGATGATCACCTCGGATATGCGTCTCGTAAGTGCCGGAACCGGCGTCAGGTCCTCAAAAAAGCCCGACAGCACGTCCCGGCGCGGCGCAGCGTCCTCTGCCTCATCAGGCCTGTAGTTACTTACGCGGGAGTTTGCGCCGGTCACGTCATCATGACGCGACGAAGACCTGGAATCCGTCGATCCGTAAGACTTGATGCGTGCGACGTTTTCGAGAAATGATCCGAGCGCGATGAGTTCCGGGATCGACAGGGAATGTCCTATGGCCAGGCTCTTCAGCGCACTGCCGAAATCACGGTTAGAACCAAACGAAATGCTGCCGTTGCGCATGATCCGTTCAACGGCCGCATCGGTCTCATCGAGGGCGTCACGTATCCAGCCGCCCTTGCCGGAAGGACGCAGTTTCTCGCACATGTGCCTGGCGGGTTCCGAGTCCGCCTGTGCCACGAGCATCTCTATGATCCTGTCAAATTCAAGTACGTGTAAGGCTTTGGCATTCATGGATATTAGTTTATCATAAGAAAGGGACGTAGTGAAGTTAAATGAGACCGCTTTACGCGGAGCATCGCAGGCAGCATACGTGCTGCCATCACGGTCGAATTTCAATAATCCCGCTTGCCCGGCGCATGCATGCGTGCGGCCATTAATCGGATGAGGCCCGGCGCCCGGTAACCTGAAACCACAGGTCGTTGTACTGAGCGTATCCGTTGATGCTAAGGTTTCCGTCCGGATAGACGTCCTCCTCCGTCATCCAAAAGGTCGGCGAAAGCTCAGGCTCCCCGTCCGGAGAAGTGATCGTGATCAGGCAGCTTTTGCCGTGCAGGTCATGATTGTCGGAACCGGCAGGATCCACGTCCAGCCTGATGATGGAGTTGTCCTCCATCTCCGAGGAATCCAGCGTCCAACGGGCTATTGGAGTCACGGGAGCCCCTGAGTCGTCAGTCAGGTCGAGTGCCACCTCGATGGTCGCCGTGTTGTCACGCATGTAGGTGGCGCCAAAGAGCCATAGCTGCGTTATCACGTCCGAGTTGCTGACGAAGCCCTGCGTGACGGTCACGTCCCGGGTGATCTGTCCCACGGGATAGTCAATGTCAAAATCCACCTGCGCCATGTCATCGATCAGCACCGTCTCACCGCTTCCGCCCGCTACGCAGGCAGTGAGGACAACTGACAGAACCGACGTCAGCAAAGTAATCCAATTATATTTCCTCTTTATCATATGATCATTTCACTCCGTATATGTTATACTGTCTAAAGGATCCGTTACGGGATGCACGGAAACGGTTCCCGATTTTTCATATTTTACTACGTAATCGATCATTTGGAAAAACTGATTCAATAACGCATTAAGAAAGGGAATGCAATGGAACCAATCGCAAACGAAACCATCACGTCTTCAACAACCGCTCAGAATGCTCCATCCGGGTATATGGGAAATAATGCCCCAAACCATGCCACCGGAGCGTCATATAATAATCAGGTACCCGCTCCGGGCATTCCTTTTCCTCCCAAAAAGAAACCCGACTTCATCGCGCCTCTTCTCATAGGACTCGCGATAGTCATCAGTTCAGCGATCCTGGGCGGCGCATTCGTCAAATACAAGACCGACAGTTCCCGCTCAATCTCGGCCACCGGCTCCGCCAGCGTGGACTTTGACGCCGACCTGATAGTCTGGAGGGGATATTTCACCGCCTATTCCGAGAGTTCGAGCCGGGCTTATTCCCAGATCAAAAAGGAAGCCTCCTGGGTTGAGGATTACCTCAAGAACAAAGGCCTAAGCTCCAGCGATTACGTATTCTCCGCGGTGGACATTTCCGAGAGCACCGTCAACGACTATGACGAAAACGGCAATTACGTAAGGACGCACGTGGAGGGTTACAACCTCTCCCAGAACGTGGTCATCAGTTCCACTGACATAGACCTGGTCGAGGAGATCTCCCGTGACATTTCCACCCTGCTCGATAACGGCGTGCAGCTCACCAGCGGAACTCCCGAGTACTACTGCACCGGGCTCGATGAGATCAAGCTCGACCTGATCGACAAGGCTACCGAAAACGCCCGGGCCAGGATTGACATCATGGCCAGACAGTCCGGCGCAGGAGTTGGCAAGCTGAGATCCTCTAATCTGGGAGTTTTCCAGATCACGGCTCAGAATTCCGGCACCTCGTATTATTCATATGACGGATACCTGGATACGACTTCCCGTCACAAAACCGCCTCGATCACCGTTCGGCTCGATTATGACGTGAAATAATCCGGTTTTTTAAGGGGGACGGTTCTTCACAAAAGGACCGTCCCATTTTTTCCGTCAGGCGCACGATCCACGCACCAAAATAACAGGTACGGTGCTTAATCCAGAAAGCCGCTGACCTTGACGGAGTCGCCACGGACGTCCACGGTGATCGCGCCGTGATCGGCCGTATTGAACCACGGGATGCCGCGTTTCTCGAGACGTTCTATGAGTTCGGCATGCGGATGACCGTATGAGTTGTCCCGCCCGGCCGAGATCAGCGCCAGGTCCGGACCGGCCAGGTCGAGAAATTCATCCAGCGACGAGTACTTCGATCCGTGATGCGCCACCTTCAGTATAAGCGTGTCCTCGGGCCGCATGGAGTCCCGGATCAGTTCATCCAGTGCCAATTCACCGTCTCCTCCCAGGTCTCCGGTAAAAAGCATGTTGACGTCTCCGTACCTGAGCCGCATTACCAGACTTTCGTTGTTGGTATCCGCGCCGCGGCATGACTCATCGGGATACAGGCATTCCAGCCGAAGCTTGCCGCTCATGAATACGTCTCCCTGCGTGATTATCTCCACAGGCACGCCATTTGCCTCAGCAGTCTCCCTCAGATTTAAATATGCCTCGCTCTCTCCGGCCGCGGCTGACGACGTCAGATACAGGCAGTCGATCCCGGGTCCATTCAGGCCGTTGTCCTCAAGCATCCGGGCCACGCCGTTATAGTGATCCGCGTCCATGTGCGTGATGAACACGCCGTCCAGCGAAGCCACGCCCTGAGAAAGCAGATACGGCATCAGTTCGTACTCTCCCACGCTTTTCTCACTGGACGAACCGCCGTCGATCAGGACGTCACTGCCGGCATGATCGGTGATGAATATCCCGTCACCCTGTCCAACGTCTATCATCGTCACCGAAATGCCCGCGCGGAGGTTCAGCGTCAGGATCATTCCCGCAAAAATCAGGTGCATGACGATCTGAAGTCCGGTCTGATGCTTTCGAAACAGGAGTACCGCTCCGACCATCAGACAATACAGGATTATCTGAGGCGTCCCGGGTTTACCCGTAACGAACCTGTTCCAGCTTATGAGATCGCAGATCCGGCAGGCATGCTCATAGATCAGCAGAATGAAATGCGACGGGAATGCCAGAAAATGCCCAAGCGGAACGTACAGGGCACATCCGGCAATGGCGGCCATCGCCGTTCCCAGCAGCAGGCTCATCAGCGGTATGATGATAAGATTGAGCAGCACGGAAAGGATGGGAAAGAAAAAATAGCTGTGCAGATAGATCGGCAGAGTGACGACGTTTACGGCCACTCCTCCGGCCAGGACCTTAGGCAGCACGTCATTAAGCACCGGTATCACGAGGATCACCGCCGCCATGGCACCGAAGGAAAACTGAAATCCGGAATAAAAAAGATACGCAGGCTGCTCCACGAGAAGCATGACCGCGGCTATCACCAGGGCCGTGGCGGCGTCATAGGTCCGTCCCACCATCTGCGCGATCATCCGCAGGCTAAACATGATAATCGCCCTGCAGGCTGAGGCCGCCATGCCCGTCATCATGCCGTATGCCGCCATCATCAGGATCACGGAGACGTTCGCCAGGGAGACCGGGATGCGGCACTTCTTCATGAGCCCGGCCAGTCCCATGCCCAGCATCGACACGTGAAGGCCCGAAATGGCCAGCACGTGCGCTATTCCGTTTCGGGAATACAGATCCTTGGTATCAGGATCCATCGCGGACTTGTCTCCCAGGAGCATGCCCCTGATGATCGCGGAATCATCTTCCCCAAAGCACAGGTCACACAGGAAGCCGACGCTCTCACGGAACGTCGAAAGCCCCTCCCGCAGCTTCCAGTAGGGAGTTAGCCCCGACTCGTCACTGCCGGTCAGCTTAGCGTCCGTCATCGAAAAGGCAACCCTCATGCAGTCATAGTATTCCGCCACGTCAAACGCTCCGGGATTGGTCGCGCGGGCAAAAGCCCTGCCCTTCCCCCATACAGCTACGGCCGAACCCAGGGGAACCTTCGGGGTATCTTGTGACATATAGCACATCACAGAATCTTTTTTGGATATTTCCGGATCCATGACATGCCAGACCATCGTGACTTCACCATCGCGAAGCTTGGTTTCCGTGCGTTCCAGCCGGCCCCGAACTTCCATGAACCGGCCGTCATAAGCGGAATAATCCGTGACGCGGTCACCCGCGATCAGCTGGATGATCAGCAGTATGAGAACAAAAACAAGACCTGCGTCGGCCAGGGGTCTTCGCATGCTACGCTCCTCCTAAACTCCGAACACAGGTCTGTTAACTCACAAAAACACGTCACGCCACGCCCGGCTTGACTGCCGCCGCCGGGCACGGTGCTTCCATCGAACAAGTGAACTGATTATAAAAAAGTACGAGACAAAAGTCAAGCATTGTAATTTTATGTATTGTAATTTTATGTAAACCGAATGCAAATTTACAGGCACGGGATTTTACGTGGACTACCGATGCATTGCGGTATTATGTATAGTAAACGACAAAGTTCTTTTTACCTTGGCGTTTACTGCGCCGGATTTTGGCCGTTTCAGCGGCATATTCCCCACAAAATCCGTGCGCATCCGCCGGAGACATTATAAGTAAACGACAAAATATTTTTGTCGTTCACTATAATCATTCTGTCAGTTTTTCAGCATACGCATTCAGCCTGTCCTGCTGACGAACTGCATCAGTTTTATCCGGGATTCTATCTGAAACTATCTTGTACCATGATTTATCAAAGCGTATTGTTTCTAAAAGCGTTTCCTTGTCAATAGGCTCCGGTGCTTTCACGGATAAATGCAGCCGCTCCTTTGGAATGTCTTCCATGACGGTAAACTGACTGCCACCGGGCTGCCAGGTAAACTTATGCTTCTTTGTCTCCTTCTCATGACCTTCAAGATTTCCGCGCTTGTTCCATTCGAAGTAATATAGTTCAGGGTCATACCTGACAGTATCAAACTCAAACACCAGATAATCTTTGTAGTCCTTTGATTTTACCAAAACCGCGGTCCTTACAAACTTATAAACCTGTCTTACTGCCGATACTCTCTCATTCCATATCTGCAGTACCATTTCCCCAAGTTCATCAGGATCGACCTCGGAATAATTGTCTACTCCGAAGCTGTAAGTCACGGCATTTCTGCCGCATATAAGGCGAACCTTATCCTGATTCTCGATGTCAGCCTGACCAAAAACCGTCTTGGCACCCCAGCAGCAATTATCCAATACGACATCGTCGAGTCCGACATTTGATGGTTTCCAATCTGCGCCGACACATTCAGCGAAAATCCGCTCCCACTCGTTTCCCTCTAATGACATGCTCTGTTTTGTAGCCATCATATAAACAATGTTTTTAGCCAGCGTGTCAACCAGTGAATTCGGGAATCTATTAACCTCAAAGGGGGCGGTAGCCTTACTTACCGTCCTAAGCCTGGGCCCAGCCATGCGTGCCACCTCCATGTCAAAATAAAGAGTATTTGTTAACCTTTGTACCTAAAATGCCATGGGAATAAACCGCTCCATTACCATTGAAACCATATCAACAGGTATTGCATTTCCTGCATGCTTACGAGTTTGGCAATCCGAAACTACAATCTTAAAGTCATCCGGAAAGCCCTGCAGCCTTAACATTTCCCTCGGAGTCAATCTTCTCTCACCATTAACAAGAAGATAATTATAGCTTGCACCCGCCCTTAATGCGCAGCTGTATGGATATGATGAAATATTTCCGGATTTATTCTCATGCCATATTGACGGAGTAGTTTTTGGGATATGCATTGCCTTTCTTTTCGCCACAATCTCGGGAGAAGCATAATGCTTTTTATCAACATTTTTTTCAAGAACGTCATCAAGCGTTTTCTTATTCTTTACGTCAAAATCCCAATCCATCCTAAAGGGCTTCTTTGAACCAACGATGATAATGCGCTCTCTCTTCTGAGGCAATCCAAAATCCAGGGCATTCAACAAATGGTAATCTACGTGATAGCCTAATTCATCACGAAGTATCTCAAGGATTGTATGAAGGGTTCCTCCGCCATCATGGCTGGCCAGATTCTTTACGTTTTCCAGCACGAACGCCTGGGGCCGTTTTTCCTTGAGTATTCTTGCTATGTCAAAGAAAAGCGTCCCTCTGGTCTTATCCTCAAATCCTTTCATCAATCCACATATGGAAAATGCCTGACAAGGGAATCCTCCAAACAGAACGTCAAAGTCCGGAATTGATTTTTCATCAACTTTTGTGATATCTCCAACCGGTTTCTCACCGAAGTTTGCTTCATAAGCTTCCCGTGCATATTTATCAATGTCACTGCTGAATACACACTCTCCCTCTATCCCCAGTTTGTCAAAGGCTCTTCCGCTCGCATATCTGAATCCGCCAATTCCGCAAAAGAGATCAACATACCTCATAGGCCTGGGATACTCTGATGCAACAAACTTTGGTACGTCAAAAAAAACTTTATCAATATCTACCGCCAAGGCATTTGAAATTTTAAATGCCAGCTCCACGGAAGGAACCGCCAGCTGTCTTTCAACGTTCGATAAATACTTTCTGCTAATGCCAACCTCACTGGCTAATCTGTCTTGCGTCAAACATCTTTCTTTTCTGAATTCCTGCACTCTGTTCATTTAAGCGTTTTCCCTGTTTTTGCGAACTAATGTACACAGATCATTATATTCCGCCCAGCCTGGTTTGTCCATAGATTAAGCATTTCATTATGCTTTCATTATGCCTTCATTATGCTTTTTCATTTCAGCTTTTCATTTCGGACTTTTCATTTCGGCCTTTTCATTTCGGCCTTTTCATTTCAGCCTTTCCATTCCGGCGAATCGACACTTTATGTAAACCGATGCAGCACCTACAGCACTCCGAACAGTTCCGTGATGCTGCCCTCGTCTATGATCCTGTCGGAACCCTTATCCGCGTTGGCAAGCATCTTCTCCACGCTGTTCTGCAGGGCTACGCCTATGAATCTGTCAGGGTCTATGCCCCTCAGCGTGAAAAAATAAAAGGGATTGTCGTCAAACCTGAGTCCTATGCCATACATTACCGCCGCCACGTGTTTGCACATCATGGCCCAGTCAGGGCAGCTGCAGGAAAAGGATATCTCGTTCGGCGAAGGAAAAAGGCCTCCGCGCTCGGTAAAGACGTCCTTTAATTCTTCAGGAAAATCCCCATTTACGAGCGTTTCAAGGCTCTCGATCCGCCTGGTGCACCTGTCGATTATCCGCTGGCAGTCTTCTTCCTTCAACCTGCCTATCCTTATCTCAACCTTGTAGGGCGTCTTCCTGCGTCCCTGTACCTTGGCCTCGACCCTGCCGGGCGATATCTGCAGGTCGATCACCGCACCGCTTCTGACGTAGCCCCTGCCGCGATCCAGGCGGCTGGCGTAGTCCGCGTATTTCTCAAGGTTTTCGCACCATGCCTGTCCCCACCAGCTGTCACAGATCTCACCGCGCCTGCTGCGGCACGTCACGGGTTCATAAGACTGTCCCTTTTTGCCCGCTCGCCTGACGCTCTCCTTCGCCTTGGCACGCAGTTCCTCCGCGCTCGGCTGTGTATATATCGTATCGTCATCCCAGTATCTGCTCATCAATAATCCCTCAAATCTCAAGCTTCAGCATGTTTACGATCTCTTCATTTGACATCTCGGTGATCCAGTTCTCGCCGCCTCCGGAGCCTATCACGTTTTCGGCCAGGTCCTTTTTGTCATTCAGTATCCTGTCTATTTTTTCCTCAACCGTGCCGGTGGAAACAAACTTATGCACGATGACGCTCCTGGTCTGTCCGATCCTGTAGGCCCTGTCGGTAGCCTGATTCTCCACCGCCGGGTTCCACCATCTGTCAAAATGTATCACGTGATTCGCCGAGGTCAGGTTGAGACCCGTGCCGCCCGCCTTAAGCGACAATATCATGAAAGGAACGTAATCCTCTCCGTTAAACTCATCCACGAGCTTCTGCCTTTTTGCAACCGGCACGCCTCCGTGGATGACGAGTCCCTTTGATTCAAATATTCCCTCCAGGAACTTCTGTAAAAACGGGATTATTTCCTTATATTGGGTAAATATCAGCGCCCTTTCCCTCTTTTCGTATATCGTCTCGCATATCGTGCCGAGCAGTTCAAACTTGCCGCTGTCCTTGGGCGCATATGACTCCTGTCCCAAATACTGGTCGGGGTGATTGCATATCTGCTTGAGCTTGGTTATGTACGCCAGCACAAGTCCCTTTCTCTGCATTCCGTCCACGTCTTCCACTGCATGTTGGAGATCCTCGACCAGCTTGCGATACAGAACCACCTGTTTCTGCGAAAGCGACACGTATTCGTTCTTTTCGAGCTTGTCGGGCAGGTCGGCAATTATACGCTTGTCGGATTTAAGACGCCTCAGGATAAAGGGAGAGATCATGTTCCTAAGCTTCTCATATCCTCCATTGTCATCACTGATGCCGTTCACGAAATCCCGGAATTCGTCGGAACTGCCGAGCAATCCCTTGTTCAGGAAGTCAAAAAGGGACCACAGGTTCGTCAGGTTGTTTTCTATGGGAGTGCCGGTCATGGCGATCCTGTGAGCCGTCTTTAGCTTCTTGATGGCCCTGGTCTGCTTGGCCGCAGGATTCTTGATGGCCTGTGCCTCGTCAAGTATCACGTATTCAAAGGTTTCCTCCTGCAGGCGTTCCATCCTGAGTGCCATGCCATACGTCGTTATGTTCAAAAAGGACGGATGTCCAAAGTACTTCGTCTCAAGATTCTTTGCGCTTTCTCCATGGAGCACCTGAACCGGCAGCCCCGGCGTGAATCTCTCCGCCTCTTTGGACCAGTTGCCTATAAGTGATGCCGGAACTATCAGCAGCACCCTGGCGTCCTTGTTGGATTTATAAAGCCACGCCAGAAAAGTAAGCACCTGAAGCGTCTTGCCAAGTCCCATGTCATCGGCCAGGCAGGCTCCAAAGCCCATCTTTTCCATATAGCATAGCCACCTGAAGCCCGTCTCCTGGTATGACCTTAACTCGGCCTTCACGTTCTTTGGGACGTTTTCCTTTTTGATAGATGAGGGCTGCCGCAGGTTCTTAAGCAGGTCTCCGAGCCATTTGCCGTTGGTGACCATCGGACCTACGTCTATGTCCTCATCCATGCCGGCTTCAAGCTTCAGTGCTTCCAGCAAGGTCAGTTCACCCTTGTTCTTTTCCATCGAATCAAGCAAGGTGTGAAGCCTGTCATGATTGACTTCGACCCACTTGCCCTTGAGCATGGCCAGACCCTCGGTCTCCTTAAGCAGCTTCTCTATATCTGCCTGCGTGAGCGTGATGCCGTTAACAGTCAGTGACGGACTCATGCTTACGAGAGAGTCAAATCCCAGCATGGGCGGCTTCTTGTCTCCCAGCGTCACCTGCATGCCGATCTGTGAGTACCTGTTGCGCCACCAGTTGGGGATTCGGCAGACTATGCCGCACTCTTCTATCTTTTCCACTGACTGAAGGAACTCATATGCATCGCCGGAATCAAAATAGAGCGGATGAAAAAGCTCTCCCGACTCGATGAACCGTCCCATCATGGGCGAAATCTCCGCTACCTTGGACAGACATGCCAGAAGTTCAAGCAGTTTGCCGCGATCCGCCTTATATTCCTCCAGCGCATATGACAGCGGCATGTGCCTGACCCCGCCGTCCTCCGCATGCGTGGAGTAGGTAGCCATGAATGCAAAAGGAGCATATTCATCCTTTGTGTTTTCGACAAGATGAAAGAATATACGCTCGGGAATCCTGAGGTTCTGACTGCGTTCAGTCAGAAACATTCTCACCGTACCGTCGTAATTCTTGAGGTCACGCGCAAAAATGGACTGCAGCTGCATGTACGTAAGGGCAAGCCACGAACGGTTCACGTACTCCGTGCCGATGCCAAAAGGAACCTGACGGATCAGCTTCTCATAGGATTCATCCGAGAGTTCCACTTTCGTCCATTCCCTGGCGACCTCGAGGTCGGGCTGGGCAGTTAAGTCCTCCAGAAACTGCGCCGCGACCTCACGCAGGTAATTCAGGGTCGGACTCATGGTTTTTTCACGTGGCTTAAATCCCAGCGCAAACAGGGCGGAATACTTGTCCGCGATAAATTCCCTTTTCAGGGAATCATCTGAACCCGCGTCGTCTCCGGGCCTGTCCACCCTGAAGGAATCCTCGGTAAATACAAAGGATACGTTGTTTTCATTCGCCATCTCAGCTGTCCTCTCATCGTTTCCGCACGTCGGGTAACGATACGGAATAATATTTTACAAACAATAATAGAATAGCAAAAAGAATTGAAAACTACAATGACCAGTCAAAACCTTTCCCCGGAAACAGCAACAGTCGATCATTCAAAAAATACTTGAATAACGACGAAAAGTATAAATACTTTTGTCGTTTAGTTAACATAAAAAGTCGTGAAAGGTTGTGAAAGGTATTTGAAGTCGTGAAGAGTTATGAAAGGTTGTGAAAGGTTGTGAAAGGTTGTGAAAGGTTGTGAACATCAACAATATCAAAAACAAACCCTCCCTGACGTTTCTTTATCGTGCCAAGATCGTAGGGCTGGATGCCCTGAATGTCACTCTCATCACGCGACCTGCGGTCTGCGCCACCTGCCCACAAATCACCGATGCTTCGTCTGTTCATTTCCCAATTGACTCGATGATGCATCCGTATTTCTTACCGGCCTTATCGTAACTGATGCCCACAAGCAGCATCTCGCCGCCAAAGTCCTTGAGTTTGCCTGCGTAATTCCTGTCATGAATCTGGCTGATCGCCGAGTCGGCATCATCATTCCATTTGAGTTCAACGATCATGGCAGGCTTATCCGATCCCTTTTGGGGGATGAACGCTATGTCCGCAACCCCTTTTCCGGAAGGCAATTCCCTGACGATCACGTAATGCTTCCTTGCCGTATAATAAGACATCTGTATGGCAAGCGCCAGGGAATTCTCATCATGATACTCCAGTATGGAGGCATAGTCCTGATGGGACTTTTCTATGGTCGCGGCCACTTTCTCAGAATCCCCGGCCCAGGTGGCCCTGAGCAGCTCGTCAGATCCGCGGAGAGCCTCCGCTATTTCAGTCCAGTCACCGACCTTGATTGCAGAACTGAAGACCTCCCTGACTTCTTCATTGGGGATGAAAGCCTCTTCCGTCCTGACGTCATAGCCCAGATATCCCATATGTATGAGTGCCGTCAAAACGTCATCCCTGCTCTTAAAACTGGTCAGGTCATTCTGATATCCGCTTGTGTCTACGGGACACGGTTCTCCTGCAAGAAGCTTTAGCACCGTATCCTTCAGACCGTCCATGTTGAGGCCTATGTAGTCATTCAGGCCGGCGAAGGCTCCGGTGTTTTTCCAATAAGACTCACACTCTCCGTCCATGAAAGCGCAGACCAGGGAGTTGGGATTATACATATGCAGGTATTCGACCGTTCTGTCCGGCGCTATATGCTTCATCAGGTAACCATCATACCATCTGCGTATGTCATCCATCGACATATATGGCCTTTCAGCACATAAATCCTGAACTTCCTGGTCCGAAAAGCCAAAGTAAGGGGCAAGCTGTTTTGGTGATATCATGGTATACTCGATGAAATTATTCATGGCGGACTCACCGTCAAACTTCTTGATCGGCAGGATCCCCGTGATATAGCCAAGTGCAAGAAACCTCTTGGATTCCTCGGTCTTAAAGAATCCCCTGAGATACTTAAGATAATGCGTGATCAGTTCAAAGTCGTTTTTGGCATCCCTTATAATGCATTCCCATTCGTCTATTATGACGACAAATCTTATGCCGTCTTTTTTCCAAACCGCCTCCGCAGCTTTCGGAAGCGTCTTTATCCCATCCATCAGTTCAGGATAGGCTTCCCTGAAATCCTTAAGTACCTCATCATTCATCAGGTCGACGGGGTTTTCGTCCTTTCCGGCGGCATTTAAATACGTAGCCATGTCTATGTGCAGTACGTGATATTTATTCAGATGCTCATCAAAAGCCTTGCTCCGCGCTATCCTGTACGGCGCAAAAATCTCCCGCGAATCACAGCCAATGCTATAATATGCATCCAACATCCCTGCAACCATGGACTTGCCGAATCGTCTGGCACGGCTTACCGCAAAATAACGCTTTTCCTTACCGATCCTGTCATTTAATATCTCCAGCAGACCGGTTTTGTCTATGTAAATATCAGAACTGATTGCACCGCGGAAGCTCTCATTTCCGGGATCAAGATAAATTCCCATGACCATGTCTCCTCGCATTATCAACAATTAACAGTATCGTAGCAACAATCATTCATAACAGATCATAATTAATGGAATAGCACCATTGATCAAACCATCGCATCACGCTTTTGGCATTATTGCGGAATTCGTTATCCCACAGAGTGAAATCATACAGTTCCCATTCAGCAATCCGCAGAGTTTTCTTGGCATATATGTTAACGTTAGGATTGGAATATACGATGCAGCATACCTTGTGAAATGCATCCAGTTGCCAAAGAAGATCTTGATATCTGCCTTTTTTTCGTCTCTTATTATAATCCTTCCAGATATCCATGCTATGATTAGCCTCACCCCAGACATCCATCAGCTGTCTGTACAGACTGGCAGAATGACGCAATGCCAGAACTTCAGGATCCATGACGGATACAATCTGCGCACTGTCATCCATATTAAGAAAATCATCCAGACTCATCTTCTCCATCATCACTTTGCCTCTATATTTTTACCCACGAAAACAAGACTGCATTAATTGTTTCGATCAAATCCTTGTCAACAATTATCCTGGGATTATCATAGTTTCCGGAATTCCTCTTGAAAATACGGGACAACAGTCCTGTCTTTCCATGATCCAAGGCCAGATTCTTCTGAATGTTAAGAGTGGATTCATATACTATGGATCCGTCTCGGTAAATATTTCCTCCGTACAAATTCGACTCATCTTCATCAAGAAATGCCTGTGCACTGGCATGAATATCCATGCCCACAACAACCCTGTTCGTAGCGGTACTCACCACAAATTTAACAAAATCCGGATAATACCTGGGGGTGAGTTCATTTAGCCAATTCAGATCCACGTTATCTGTGAGGATTATTCCTCTGACATCTACTTCCATAAATCTCCCTTGAAAAAAATATCAACTCAGGGCATTGATAAATAAACAGTTATATAGGAAACGAACAAAATGCTTGCTTTTTGGTCGTTTCCTGCGCCGGATTTGCGCGGCCAAAAGCCGCATGTTTCCAATGCAAATCCGTGCGCATCCTTGCGGAGCAGTTATCGTAAACGCATTTATTTAATGCGTTTACGAT